>NZ_JAELUI010000346.1 GCF_016429285.1 Ralstonia sp. ASV6 | reverse complement strand
TGACACTGACGAACGTGGCAGCGGGTGCGGTGAACGCGACGAGTACGGATGCGATCAACGGCAGCCAGCTGTCTTCGCTGTCGACGTCAGCGTCGACGGGCATCAGCACGGCGCAAAGTGGGGTGAATTCGCTGTCCACTGGTTTGAGCGCGACGAACAGCAACGTTGCATCGTTGTCGACGGGCTTGAGCGCGACGAACAGCACGGTGACGTCGCTGTCGACCTCGGCGTCGACGGGGATCAGCACGGCGCAGAGTGGGGTGAATTCGCTGTCCACTGGTTTGAGCGCGACGAACAGCAACGTTGCATCGTTGTCGACGGGCTTGAGCGCGACGAACAGCACGGTGACGTCGCTGTCGACCTCGGCGTCGACTGGGATCAGTTCGCTGTCCACGAGCGTTGCCAACGCTGTGCAGTACGACGACAGCACGCACACCAAGGTGACGCTGGGTGGTGTTGGCGCCAGCACGCCGGTGACACTGACGAACGTGGCAGCGGGTGCGGTGAACGCGACGA
>NZ_JAELUI010000345.1 GCF_016429285.1 Ralstonia sp. ASV6 | reverse complement strand
GTAAGCGTCCGGCGATACCACCTTGCCAGTCGAACTGCGTTGTGAGTGAGAGTATCTTCAGCGCGCCAGGCGCCAATTGTGAGGAAGCAGCTCGTCAATGCGGCTGTTCAGGTGGGTTGGCAGTCGGGCCAGCACGTCTCGGAGATAGGCCCACGGATCATGCCCGTGGAGCTTGGCCGATTGCACCAGGCTCATCACGATCGCGGCGCGCTGACCAGCCAGTTCACTGCCCGTGAACAACCACGCGCGGCGTCCCATGGCCCACGGACGAATCAGATTTTCCAGGCTGTTGTTGTCCACGCTCACTTCGCCATCCTGTAGGTGACGCGTCAGCTCGGTCCAATTCCTGAGGCTGTAATCCAGCGCCTTGGCCGTGATGCTGCCATCGGGTACGCGAGATCGCTCCAACTGCAGCCAGGCATGCAGCTCTCCCCATAGTGGTTGGGTTTCGCTGCACCTTCGGGCCAAACGTTCTTCACTGCTCAGCGCGGCCAACTCTCGCTCAAGGCGGTAGATC
>NZ_JAELUI010000344.1 GCF_016429285.1 Ralstonia sp. ASV6 | reverse complement strand
GTCTTCGGTAGTGTGGTGCACGAAGTCGTAGCTCCAGACGTGATGTGGATACTCCGGGCGCAGCCGCACACAGGAGCCATCGTTGAACCATAGGCGGCCCCTCGGGCGCCGCTTCTTCGGTACCTTGAGCCCCTCGCGACGCCAGATGCGCTGCACGCGGTCGCGGCCAACTTGCCAACCGCTGGCCTGCAACAGCGCCGTGATGCGTCGGTAGCCATAGCGACCGTACTCGGCCGCCAGCGCAACGATGGCCTGCGTGAGTGCGTCCTCGTCAGCGCGCACCGTCGCCACATAGCGCTGTACGGCCCGGGACTGGCCCACGACGCGGCAGGCTTTACGCTCCGAGACCTCGAACCGTTCCTGCAGCATGCACACGGCGCGCCGGCGTCGCTCGGGGCTCACCAGTTTCCCGAAGCGACCTCCTTGAGCATCGCCTTCTCCAGCGACAGGTCGGCAACCAGCCTGCGCAGCCGGGCGTTCTCGCGCTCAAGCTCCTTGAAGCGTTTGGCTTGGTCGTGCTGCA
>NZ_JAELUI010000343.1 GCF_016429285.1 Ralstonia sp. ASV6 | reverse complement strand
GAGCACGACAGCATCTGGTTTGCCTACTTCGAGCCGTACTCGGACGAGCGCCACCTGTCGCTGGTGGCCGCCGCGCAGACCCGGCCCGGTGTGCGTACCCAACGTCTTGGCAGCACGGTACAGGGTCGCGACATGACGAGCATCACCGTCGGAGAACCTGGCCCAGGCAAGAAGAACGTGTGGATCATTGCCCGCCAGCATCCAGGCGAAACGATGGCCGAGTGGTTTGTCGAAGGCTTGCTCGCGCGCCTGACGCGTCAAGGTGTCTGGAGCGGTGATCCGATTGGCCGCGTGCTCGCCGAACGTGCTGTCTTCCACATCGTGCCGAACATGAACCCGGATGGCGCCTCGCTCGGCAACCTGCGCACCAACGCCGCCGGCGCCAACCTGAACCGCGAGTGGATGGAGCCCGATGCCCAGCGCAGTCCCGAAGTGCTGTGCGTGCGTCAGGCCATCGAGCAGACGGGCGTTGACCTGTTCTTCGACATTCACGGTGATGAAGCATTGCCCTACGTATTCGTGGCGGGCAGCGAGATGCTGC
>NZ_JAELUI010000342.1 GCF_016429285.1 Ralstonia sp. ASV6 | reverse complement strand
GCACTGGTTGCTCGCCTACATGCGACGATGGATCTGGTGCGGGCTGCTCTGCTATGCCATGGGCGGGCTGATTGAACTGGGGCTCAAGACGCCCGGCTTGTCTGCGCTGTTCTATGTGCCAAGCGTGCTTAGCGTGCCCATCAATGTCGTCATTGGTGTGCTGTGGATCGGGCTGAAAGCGTTGCCTGGGCCTGTTCGAGAGCGATGACTGTATGACCCGTTAGACCGTAGCGACCAGCAGTTCCTCGGCATTGTTCGGTGGGCGAAAGCCATCGGTTCGGTTGGCAAAGTAGCGCTCAGTCAGTTCGGCGGCCGAGATGTGTTGCGCCTTGCTGAAACCGGCTTCTCGGGCCAGCGCAAGGATCTGCGGCGGCGTGAAGAAGCTGATGAAGGGCGTGCCGCTGGCGCGTGCGCCTTTCTCGGCCATTTCCAGCCCGGGGCGCACGTCGGGGTCTGCCATTTCGAGCGGGAGCAGGAACGTCATCGCCAACATCGACCCCGGCGCCAGCGTCGCCACTTCGCGCAGCGTGGCAGCATTCGCC
>NZ_JAELUI010000341.1 GCF_016429285.1 Ralstonia sp. ASV6 | reverse complement strand
GTCGTGGATGAAGCGACCCGCAACCGATCTAGTTGCCGTCGGCCTTGGCGACGTAGGCGAGGAGGTCCAGGACACGGCGGGAGTAGCCCCACTCGTTGTCGTACCAGGAGACAACCTTGACAAAGGTGTCGTTGAGAGAGATACCGGCCTTGGCATCGAAGATGGAGGAGTTGGTGTTGCCGTTCATGTCAGCAGAGACAACATCGTCCTCGGTGTAGGCAAGGATGCCCTTGAGGGGACCCTCGGCGGCAGCCTTGACAACAGCCTTGATCTGGTCGTAGGAAGCACCATTCTCGAGACGAGCAGTCAGGTCGACAACGGAGACGTTGGCGGTAGGAACACGCATGGACATGCCAGTGAGCTTGCCATTGAGGTCGGGGATGACCTTGCCGACGGCCTTGGCGGCACCAGTGCTGCTGGGAATGATGTTCTGGGCAGCACCACGGCCACCACGCCAGTCCTTGCCGGAAGGACCGTCAACAGTCTTCTGGGTAGCGGTGTAGGAGTGGATGGTGGTCATGAGACCCTCAACCTGTCTCTTATACACATC
>NZ_JAELUI010000340.1 GCF_016429285.1 Ralstonia sp. ASV6 | reverse complement strand
GGTGCAGGCCGCAACGCTCACCCAGCGCCAGCACGTCGTGCCAGACTCGGCGGGCACCGTAGGTGCGGTCACTGCCAACGAAGCTTTGCCGTACCTTCGCCGCCAGCGCTTCGTCTTCCAGGCTGCGACGGCTCCTGGGCCTCACCAGCCACGCATAGAAGCCACTTCGCGAGACACCGAGCGCCTCGCACATCAGCTTGACCGGCCAGGCCACCCGGTGCTTCGCCACGAACTCGAACTTCACAGTGAGTCCTTGGCGAAGTAGGCCGCGGCTTTTTTCAGAATGTCGCGCTCCTGCTTGAGCTTCGCCACTTCCTTCTTCAGTCGCTCGATTTCAGCCTGCTCAGGCTTCATCACCCCCTTGCCGGGGAATGCCTCCTGAGGGTCTTGTGCCGCCTCCCGCACCCACTTGCGTAGCACGTTCTCGTGCACGTCCAAGTCGCGCGCTGCTTGCGACACCGACACCCCTCGCTCTTTGACCAGCCTCACGGCCTCAAGCTTGAACTCCCGGCTAAATTGCCGCCTCGTTCCCATAAACCACCTCCAGTTTCATTTTCCACCTTAACAAGGTGTCCATGAAACCGGCAGCAGCCCA
>NZ_JAELUI010000339.1 GCF_016429285.1 Ralstonia sp. ASV6 | reverse complement strand
GTGCACACCTACCACTGGCCGGAAACGACGGGCTTGATGGCCCTGTGACTACGCCGGGCGGCTGGCCGGTGCGCCAGCATTGGCTTCGGTATGCGCCATGCGATCCGCATATTTGCGCGCCAGCGCCGAGCACACGATCAACTGCAACTGGTGATAGATCATGGTCGGCAGCACGATCAGGCCCAGGGCGGGGTTGCCGGCAAACAGGATCTTCGCCATCGGAATGCCGTTGGCCAGGCTCTTCTTGGAGCCGCAGAACACGGCAGTAATCTCATCGGGCAAGCCAAAGCCCGCGCGCCGCGAGAGCCACGTCGTCGCGCCCAGCACGACGAACAGCAGTGCGCCGCTCATGACCGCCACGGCCACGATGGTTTCCCACGGATACTTCGACCACACGCCCGCGTGTGTCGAATCGGCAAACGAGTTGAACACGATCAGCAGGATCACCACGCGGTCCACCTTGTTGATGATCGCCTTGTACTTGGTGATGAGTCCGCCGATCACCGGGCGCAGCAACTGGCCCAGCACGAACGGCAGCAGCAGTTGCTCGGCCACGCCCAGCAGCGCCTTGCCCACCGACAGTTCCGCGCCCGAGGCCT
>NZ_JAELUI010000033.1 GCF_016429285.1 Ralstonia sp. ASV6 | reverse complement strand
CGCTTGCCGCATGCGCGGCATTTGAGCCGCCCATCGGAGAGTTTGTAGGGCCTGCTTGCGGAACAATCCGGGCATCGCTTCATGGTCGGACCAGGGTAACTCTGGTCCGGTTTGGGTAGGAATTACCCTTGATTTAGCCATCGCATCGCGGACGAACACGCTCCACGGCGGCGAGTCACTAGGTTTTTTTTGGCACGAAATGAAGGATGGCGTGTGCGCAAGTCTGTGCAGACGATGTCCACCTGACCGCTCCACATCACGTCAGCAGCTAGCGCTCAGTGCGGTCAAATAGTCCCGCTGAAAAATGCACATCCTTAGCGCGTTGTGGTACGCACCGTTGCTGAAAAACTCTTCGATCAGTTCACCTTCACGCTGGAAGCCACACTTCTCGTACACGTGGATGGCGCGCCCGTTTTCCACGTCGACGACCAGATACAGCTTGTGCAGATTCAGCACCATGAAGGCGTAGTCGACCGCCAGCCGTGTCGCGATTGATGCATAGCCATGCCCTTGCCATCCGGGGGCGATGATGATCTGGAACTCGCCTCGGCGGTGGATGTAGTTGAGCTCCATCAGCTCGACCAGGCCAACGGCTTCGCCCGCGTCGTTCTCGCAGATGAAGCGGCGTTCGCGCTGATCGTGTACGTGCCGGTCATAGAGTTGCGACAGCTCGGTGAAGGTCTCGTACGGTTCTTCGAACCAGTAGCGCATGATCTTCGCGTCGTTGTTCAGCTCGTGCACGAAGCGCAGGTCATTGCGCTCCAGTGGGCGCAGGGAAAGGTCGCGGGCTCTTTCAATCACCATGATGTTGTCCTGTTGTGTTGAGGGCGCTCGACATCGCATCGACGTCCCTGCGTGGTCAGCAAGGACGTGTCGCTGAGGATGCGTGTTTGCGCTGCGGTTGCGCGCGCTTGCGCCGATCCAGATACAGCCACCACCCCGTTATCGCAAAGACCGGCAGCATCAACGCACCGATCCATACCAGCAGAACGCCGATCGGCCCGAAGTAACGCCCATTGTGCAGCGGCAGCATGCCAGCCAGCAGGCGTTGCATCGGTGGCTTGTCAGTGAAGGATTCCTGGCGGAGGACCGCGCCAGTGGCTGCGTCGAGCGTCAGGCGGTTGAAGGCGCGGTCGTGCGGTGCGTTGAGCGGCAGCCAGTTGATGTCAACCTTGCCGGTGCGCGCATCGTCGATGCGCAGGGTGGCACTCGCATAGTTGGACGTCTTGGCGAGGAAAGCGTTCCAGGTGCGCTCCAATGCCGCATTGTCGAGCGAATTGCGCGGGCCTTCCGTTGGCATTGGCTTGGCGGTAACCGGCATGCCGGCCATGTGCTGCAGGCCTTCGCGATACCAGTCATAGGCCCAGTACAGCCCGCTCAATGCGGCCAGCAGGTAGAGCGGCAGCACCAGTGTGCCGATGACGGTGTGTACATCCCACCAGCGGATGCGCCCGCTGCGGCTCCAGCGGATGATGAGCCAGCTACGCCAGTTAGTCACGCGGCGCGGCCAGCGCAAGTACAGCCCCGACAGCGCCATCACCACCAGCGCTATCGTGCTGGCCCCAACGATCTGCTTGCCGATCTCGTCTGCCAGCAATGTCCGGTGCAGCAGCTTGACGGTGGCGAAGAAGCGTTGCCCACGCGCCTCGGGCAGCAAAGTGCCGGTGGTCGGGTCGAAGTAGCGCAACTCGCCGCGGCTGCTGCCGCCGCGCTTGCCCGGTGGCCACGCGTACCAGATGCGCCAGGGTTCAGTGGGCCCCGAGGCTGCGGTGATGAACGTGACGGGGCGCTCGGGCATGGCGGCGCGCGCCTGTGCCGCTACCTGTGGCAGCGTGGGCGCCGGGCCGGTGCGCGCCGGCAAGTTGAACACGCTGGGGTTCAGCCAGCGCAGCAGTTCTTCGTCGCACGCCATCAGCGCACCGCTGATGCCGACGACGGCCAGTACCACACTGGCTGACAACCCGATCAGCCAGTGCAGGCGAAAGAGCACCCGTCGTAGCATCGCGTGTTTGCCCTTTACACGCTTACATCTTGTAGCGCACGCCCAGCAGCGCCATGCGCGGGGCGCCCGGCATGTTGTAGTTCTCGGCGCCGCCATGGGCCGACACGTAGTACGCGCGGTTGAACAGGTTCTGCAGATTGAGCGTGACGTCGACGTGCTTGCTGCGATAGCCCGCACCCAGGTCGACCGTCATGTAGCCCGGCAGCGTCGTCACGTTGTACTGCGATGCATAGCGCGAGGCCTCTGCACGCACGCCACCGGCCACATAGAAGCCATTGGGCAGATCGTGCTTTAGCCAAAGCGAACCGCTATGCCGTGGCGTGAGCGACGGCTGGTTGCCGTTGACGGCCACGCCGGCGCTCTTGTCGAGCGGGTTGGTCAGCACGCCGTTCAGATAGGCATAGCTGGCGATGAGGGACCACGTCTTCACCACCTCGCCCGTGAACGACAGCTCCAGCCCGCGCGTGCGCTGCGTGCCGATGGGCACTGCCAGCTGCGTGGCCGGATCTACGCCGGTCAGGTTGGTCTGTTTCATGTCGAACAGTGCGGCGGTCAGGCTGGCGTTGGCCGACACATCGTATTTGGCGCCGATCTCGTAGTTGGTCGTGGATTGCGGCGCCAGTGCACTGCTGTTCGGGTACACGCTGAAGCTGTCCGCCACCGGTTGGAACGAGCGGCTGTAAGACGCGTAGAGCGAGAGCGGCTCCACCGGGTGATACACCACCCCCAGGCGCGGGCTGACCGGTGTGTCGGTGCGCGCGTAGTTCTGGTTCCTGGGCGTAAGGTCTGTGCGGCTCTGCTTGAGCGCTTCATAGCGCAGGCCGGCCAACACCGTCCATTGCGGCGAGAACTTGATCAGGTCCTGCACATACGCGGCGTACGTTTCGTTGTGCGAGAGGCCGTAGTTGTTGGGCGTGGCGTTGGCGGGCACCGTGGGCAGTAGCGGCAGCACCGGATTGAACAGGTTGACGTTGAAGTTGCCCGGGGTGGACGCCACGCGGTCGCTCTTGTCCTGATAGCCCAGTTCGATGCCGTACAGCAGCGTGTGCTGGATGCCCCAGGTCTCGGCTTTCTGCGTCAGCTCGTTTTGCCACACGGTGCCGCGATCGCTGCGGTTGCGCTGGTTGACGTTGAGCGTGACGGTCGGGATCGGGCCGTCGTTCACGCTCTTCACGGTCGTGTAGTTGTTGCGGCCCAGCGAGTATTCATAGTTGCGCACCACGCTGTGGAACGACCACTGATCGTTGAAGCGATGATCCAGTGTGCCTGTCACGCTCTTGACGGTGGTGTCGATGTTGCCCGCGCCCGCATCGGCCGAGCCGTAGCGCGTGCCGATGGGCACATCCACGGGGCGGCCGTGGTACGACGGCACGCCCTGGTCGGCAATGCGCTTGTCGTGCAGGTAGTCGAACTGCACCGTCAGCTTGGTGTCGGGTGACAGGTTGAACAGGAACGATGGCGAAATCGCCTGACGGCGCAGGAAGTAGTCGTTGCGGAAACCGCCCGAGTCTTCCACCGCACCGGTGATGCGCGCGCGAATGGCGTCGTCGTTGATGGAGGTGTTCAGGTCGAACTCGGCGCGCTTCTGGCGCTCGGTGCCCACCAGCACGCCAATTTCGGCCAGCGGCGTGGCCAGCGGCTTTTTGGTGACGCGGTTGATGATGCCGCCCGACGAGCCGCGCCCGTACAGCACGGCGGCAGGGCCTTTCAACACTTCGATGCGGTCGATGTTCGACAGATCGCGGAAGTACAGCGAGTCATCGCGCAGGCCGTCGACGTACTGATCGTTGATTGACGAGAAGCCGCGAATGGTCACCTGATCGCGCTGTGCATCGCCCAGCGAGGCCGATACGCCGGGCACATTGCGCAGGGTGTCGTTGAGCGACAGCGCGCCCTGATCCTGGATGACCGCGCGCGGCACGACGTTGACCGACTGTGGAATCTCGCGCAACGGCACGGGAATCTTCGTGGCCGTGTTGGCAACAGGCGTGTCGTAGCTCGTGCTGCTGCGCGTGCCCTTGACGGTGGACGTCGGCAGCGTGCCGGCATCGGCGGCCGCAATCGTGTCGGCAGCCGCCGCCACGTGCATGAGCGGCAGGGTTCCAAGGACGGCCAGAGACAGGCGCAGGCCATCTCGTCGAAAATTCGGCGGCATTGCAGTTCCCGTAAAGTAAAAAGCCCCGGTATGGGGAAGGGCGCCGTCATCTGCGGCGCCTTCACTTTGTGAAGGCGCAAATAATAATGAGAACAATTCCTATTTACAAGAGAGTTAAATCATGCTTTTGACGGAATACAACGTTTGCGGGTACAAGATTCAGCAACTTTCCATGAGTCAATTGCGAATTTTCGGCACCAAGTTGCGTGCGCTGTGTCTGACTCAGTTGCTTTCTGCCTTTTCCTGATATGTCGTCCTCACCACATCCATTGAGCCCCCTGCGCGTTGCCCTGGTGGGCTATGGGTATGCGGGCAAGCTGTTCCACGCGGCCCTGATCGATGCCACGCCGGGTCTGCTCCTGCATGTAATTGGTTCGAACCGGCCGGACGCTGTGCTCGCAGACCGGCCGGACGCTGTGGTTTGCGCGCCCGAAGCGGCAGCGGTGCACCGGGAGGTCGATCTCGTTGTCATTGCCGCACCCAACGACCGCCACGCGCCGCTGGCTGAAGCCGCGCTGCGTGCCGGCAAGCACGTTGTGGTGGACAAGCCCTTTACGGTCACGCTGGCGGAGGCACGGCATCTGGCCTACGCGGCGCGGGAGACCGGGCGTTTGCTGTCGGTTTTTCAGAACCGGCGTTGGGACAGTGATTTCCTTGCCGTGCAGGCAGTGATTGCCAGCGGTGCCGTGGGCGAAGCAATGCACGTGGAGGCGCATTTCGACCGCTATCGCCCGCAGGTGCGGGCGCGTTGGCGCGAACAGGCCGGGCAGGGCACCGGCATCTGGTTTGATCTCGGCCCGCATCTGATTGACCAGGCGTTGCTGCTGCTCGGCCTGCCTGACGCGGTGACTGCCTCGTTTGCTCGGCAACGCCCCGGTGCGGAGACGGCCGACTGGGCACACGTGGTTCTCCACCACGGCGAACGCCGCACCATCCTGCACGCCAGCATGCTGGTGGCCGGCGGCGCACCGCGCTGGATCGTGCATGGCACGCGCGGCTCTTTCATCAAACGCGGTATGGATCAGCAGGAAGCGCAACTGCTGGCCGGCATGATGCCCGGTGCGCAGGGCTGGGGCGCGGATGCCGATACGGGCGCTCTCATCGATGGTGCGACGTCATCGGCAAGCGATGTCGCCACACCTGTGGGTGACCAGCGCGCGTACTACGCTGCCGTGCGCGATGCCATCCTCGGTCAACGCCCCAATCCTGTTCCTCCGGTGCAGGCATTGGCGGTTATGGCGGTGCTCGAAGCGGCCATCGCTGCTGCCGAGACGGGCATAGCGGTTCTGCCGGACCTGACCGACACCGAGCGCACCGATTGGCTTGCCGTACGGGAGTCCACCTCGTGAACGGCGTCGTCATCCTCTTGCTGGTGGCGGGCGGTTTGCTCGCCGTGGTGGCGCTGGTGCAGATGCTGGCTTCGCGACTGACGCTGCCCGAATCGACGCTGCTGGCGCTGGCGGGTATCGGCATCGGCGGCGCTTATGTGGGCTTGCAGAATACGGCGCCTGCATTTGCGACGACCTTCTTTGCACCGCTCATTGATCCAAGCTGGCCGGCAGAAGCCTATCTGTGGTTGTTCCTGCCGCCGCTGCTGTTTCAGGCGGCGCTGTCGGTGGACGTGCGCAGCATGGCACCGGACGCCGCCCCCATTCTTATGCTGGCCATCGTGGCAGTGATCGTGGCCACGGGCGTCATCGGCTTGGCTGCGGCGGCGGTCACGCCGTTTGGCATCGTCACTTGCCTGTTGCTGGGCGCGATGATTGCCACCACGGACCCGTCCGCTGTGATTGCCGTGTTTCGCGATGTGGGCGCGCCGGCGCGGCTGATCCGGTTGGTGGAGGGCGAGGCGTTGCTCAACGATGCGGCGGCCATTGCCATCATGGGCGTGTTGTTGGCTATGCTCACGGGCCACGGCACCGATGCGACGGTCAGCGGTGGCCTGCGTGAACTGGCCAAGGCATTTGGTGGTGGTGTGCTCTTTGGCTTGATTGCCGGGCGTGTTGCCGCGTTCCTGTTGCCGGCGCTGCACGGCATTGCGCAGGCGGAAGCCGCATGGACGCTTGCGTTGCCGTATCCGCTGTACCTCGTGGCGGAGAACGTGCTCGACGTGTCGGGCGTGGTGTCTGTGGTGTGCGCGGGGCTGGTGATCGGCGCGCTGGGGCGCACGCGCCTGGCGCCACGCAACTGGTCGCACCTGCAGTTGATCTGGGAGCAGATTGCAGCGCTGGCGGGGGCGGTGGTCTTCCTGTTGGCTGCGGTGCGCGTGCCCGAGCTGTTGCACGGCGTGGTGTGGAAAGACGCGCTGTGGCTGGCGGTGGTTGTGGTGGCTGCGCTGGCAGCGCGCCTGGCCGTGCTGTTTGGCCTGTTGCCGGCGCTCGCGTGGTGCAAGCTCTCAGCGCCGGTCAGTCATGCCTACAAGCTGGCGATCGCATGGGGTGGCCTGCGCGGCGCCGTCACCTTGGTACTGGCGCTGGGCGTGGCCGAGAACGCCGCGGTGCACGTGGCCGATCGCCATTTCGTCACCATCCTCGCCACGGGTTTCGTGCTGGTGAGCGTGCTCTTCAACGGCGCGACACTGCGCTGGGTGATGCACCAGCTCGGGCTCGACCAGCTCTCGCCGCAAGAGCAGGCGCTGCAGCGGCAGGCGCTGAACCTGTCGACGGTGGAAGTGGAGTCGATCATGCGCCGCATCGGTGGGCACTTTCACTTTGCGGCGGGGGCAACAGATCAGGCGGCAGAAGCGTACCGGCTGGAAGTGGCAGCCGGCGCTGCCGAGTTGAACCTTGAAGACGCATTGTCAGAGCGCGAGCGTCTGACCATCGGGTTGGTCTCGCTGGCCACGCGTGAGCGCGAGCTGATTCCCGAATACGGCAACGGCCTGGTTTCCATCCGCAACCTCGATGTGATGATGCGCAACACCGCCGACATGATCGACGCGGCGCGCGCAGAGGGGCGCGTTGGGTACAAGCGCGCATCGCGCCGGATTCTTGCCAAGCACATCGGCTATCGCGCTGCGTTCTGGATCCACCGGGTTGCGCATATCGACCGGCCGCTGGCCAATGCGCTGGCTGACCGCTTCGAGCTGTTGGTCTGCCGGCAGACCGTGCTGGAGCGCTTGCGTGCCTACAACTGCTTGTCATTGCAGCCGGTACTGGGCGAGCGCATGGCGGACTTGCTCGACGGCGTGCTCATCGCGCGGATCGAAGCCGCAGAAGAAGGGTTGACCGAGTTGCGCGACAAGTTTGGCGATTACAGCGCCGTGCTCGAAAAGCGCCTGCTGTTGCTGTTTGCGCTGCACATCGGCCAGAACAAGATTGACGCCATGCTGGCCGAAACGGTGATCTCGAAGGAGGTCTACAAGCAGATCAGCGGCGTGATCCGCCGGGCGTGGTCGGCGGCGTTGCCGCGGCCGCCATTGGGCGTGTCGCTGCGGACGCTGCGTGCGCAGCAGGCAAGCGCGCCGCAGCCGCCCGGTTAGCCGGCCTTAGAGCCGCTTGCCGCGCCGCTCGGCGTGCGCGTGGCGGTGGATATCGTGCGTGACGAAGCCGGACTCGTCATCGGGCATCGCTAGCCACTCGGGGTGCGAGAGCGATTCGCGGATGTCCGCCAGACCCGAGCCCCAGTGGTCGCGCATGGTGGATGGCCCAAACTGGATGTCCTTACCTGGCCCTTCGTGCTCCTTGGCCGCGTAGATCAGGTGGATCACGTTGTAGCGTTTGGCGCAGGCCAGTTCTTGCGCGTGCTTGTACCATGGCGAGCGCTTGAATTCTTCCTCCGGCAGGTGGTCGAGCAACTTGCGCACCAACCGGCGCGTCGATTGCGAGCGCTCCATCCAGTCGGTGATAAGCCGGGTGCGGCTGGAATACTGCAGATCCTTCTGACGGCTGGCTACGCCGATCATGGTGTTGGGCACCGGCCCCAGTGCGCTCCACAAGTCCACCTGAAACACGAGCGTGTCGCGGCGTGGCTTGGTGCCCAGCACGTACGACAGCGGCGTGTTGGAGACGACACCGCCGTCCCAGTAGTACTCGCCGTCGATCAGCACCGGTGGGAAGCCCGGCGGCAGCGCGCCGGAGGCCATGAAGTGCTCCGCGCACAAGCGGCGCTCGGTGTTGTCGAAGGCTTCCAGGTTGCCGGTGCGAACGTTCACAGCGCCCACCGATACGCGGATGCCACCGTCGTTGATGCGATCGAAATCGCACAGGCGCTCAAGCGTGGCCTTCAACGGTGTCGTGTCGTAGTAACTGGCGTCGAGCGGGTCCATTTCATTGGCCGGCAGCGGCGCGGGAATACGTGGTGTGAAGAAACCGCGCTGCCCCTCGATGAGGGTGTCGGCCGCTTGCATGGCGGTCAGCCATTTGCGCAGATGCGAGTTGCCGTCAAACCATGCGTTTTCCAGGATGTCCGGCAGCGGTGGCGAGAAGGTCGGCTGCGTGATGATCTGCCAGAACTCGCGCAGCCTTGCCAACCGGTGCTCAGGCGCGTTGCCCGCGATGATGGCCGTGTTCAACGCCCCGATGGAGATGCCCGCAATCCAGTTCGGCATGATGCCGGCCGCATCCAGCCCTTCGAACACGCCGGCCTGATACGAGCCGAGCGCGCCGCCGCCTTGCAGCACCAGCGCGATGTTTTCGTAGGGCGGCAGTTCAATGCGTGACGGCGAGGTGCCGGCGGCTTGCGCAGTGTCGTTGGACTTGGCGCGGCTGGCCGCCACGCGTAGCTTGGGTGCGGGCATGTCTCCTCCGTTCTTACTGCATGAACCAGCCGTGGCTGACCACGAACGACTGGCCGGTCAGCGCGGCGCTCGGGAAGGTCGCCAGGAAGCGCACTGTCTCGGCCACGTCTTCCACGGTGGTGAACACGCCGTCCACCGTCTCGCCCAGCATGACCTTCTTCACAACGTCTTCCTCGCTGATACCGAGTTCCTTGGCCTGCTCGGGAATCTGCTTTTCAACCAGCGGCGTGCGCACAAAGCCCGGGCACACCACGTGCGAGCGCACGTTGTGTGCCGCGCCTTCCTTGGCCAGCACCTTGTTCAGGCCCAGCAGTGCGTGCTTGGCCGCCACGTAGGCTGACTTGAGCGGCGAGCCTTCGTGCGAGTGCACCGAACCCATGTAGATCACCACGCCGCCGCGGTCGTCCTTGTACATGTGGCGCAGCGCTGCGCGCGTGGTCAGGAAGGCGCCGTCGACATGGATGGCCTGCATCTTCTTCCAGTCGGCAAACGAGTAGCTCACGAACGGGTTGACGATCTGGATGCCGGCGTTCGAGACGAGGATGTCGACCGAACCGAGCTCTTCCGCCACGCGGTCGATGCCGCTGTCAACGGCTTGCTCATCGGTCACGTCCATGCGCAGGCCGATGGCGCGGCCGCCCGCATCGGTGATCTCCTTGGCGACGGCCTTTGCGCCATCTTCGTTCAGGTCAACGATGGCGATAGCCGCGCCCGAATTGGCGAGCGTGAGGGCGATCTGCTTGCCGATGCCGCTGGCGGCGCCTGTGACAACAGCGACTTTGCCTTTCAAATCAGACATGTTGTGTACTCCGTGAGGGTTGACGGGGGAGGGATTACTGCGCGAGGTAGTCGAACACGACCTCGCCCATGCCGAGGGTCAGGTCTGCAATGATGTGCCGAGCTTCGACAATCTCCAGCACCGGCAGTTCGGCCACCGGCGCCAGCGCGTGGTGGGCGAGCTCCAGCGAGGCGGGGCCGCTCCAGGCGCCTTTCATGTCGATATCGACCATATAGTTGCGCGACAGCTCGCAGATGCGCGCGGTCTTGCCGTCCACGTGCGGGATGATCTTGAGCAGGTAGTTGGGTAGCCCCAGCCGGCGCTTCTGCTCGGCCAGATCCAGTTCTCGGTGCTTGTAGCCCATGGTGCCTGTGGCGACACGCACGGGGCCGTAGTCGAGCGTGCCGATCAGCGTGTCCTTGTCGGTCTCGAGCTTGGGGCTGGCGAGTTTTTTGGGGAAGCCCCACATCTCGCGGCCGCCTGCCAGGGGCGGATGGTCGTCCAGGTACATCGCCAGCGTGTAGGTGCCGGGCTTGCCTTCGTAGGTGACGGGGATCACCTGGCCGCTCTCGGTGTAGTCGCCAAAGCCCGTGGAGTCGGCCATGCGGATGAACTCATAGGCAACCAGCGGCTCGGGCACTTCCAGCGGCTCGGGCACCATGGCGCGCAGCTTGGCCGGGTCGGTGCGGTACGTGATGATGAAGAACTCACGGTGGATAAAGCGGTACGGGCCGGGCGGGTAGGCCGGGCTCGTGATCGGCATCGCGAACGCGGTTTCGCGGACAGTCTTGATATCCATGGCACTCCTTGTGCGGTGAGGGATCGAGGAGAGGGATTTCGGACAGCGAGAAAAACGAGAAATCAGCCGGCCGTGGAACCAGTTGTGTGAAGCCGGCGCGCCTGGAACACGATAGACAAAGCCTGACGGTGGTGCGCCGGCCGACACGCATGTGACGCAAAAGTCGATCCTGCCGGGCTTATGTGACAGGACGGTCAAATCGTCACATGCGGATGCGAATCACCGGTACCGAGGGATGTTTCCCATGCGTATTTATATGATTGCATGGGCAAATATTGGACTGCGAAGCCGCATATATATGCGAAACCCACAACCTTGGTTGACGGGCGCAATGCGTTGTTGCGCTTGAGGGCGCCGCTATTGCTGGCTCAGGAATGCCCACAGTGCGGGCTCGGCGGAGTAGGCCACGTTAAAGCGTAGCCAAGGATCGGGCGCCTCGTTGGTGCGGAAATACTGGCCCGGTGCCAGCCAGATGTTGTGGCCGATTGCCTGGTCGGCCAACGCGGCGGCATTCGGGTGGCCCGGCAGGCGCGCCCACAGGAAGAGCCCCCGCCCCGGCGTATCGAACGTGACGGCACCGTGCTCGCGCATCTGGGCCTCCGCGTCGGCATGCGCTTTGGCCAGGCGCGCAATGAGTCGCGTCACGTGCTCTGCATAGCCCGGCCGGGTCACGAACGCATGCACGATGCGCTCGGTGATTTCCGATGAGGTGAGGGCGACGGCCATCTTGGTACGGGCCAATTCGCGCGTGATGGCGGCATCCGCCACCACATACCCCGAACGCAGCGACGGCGAGATTGTCTTGGAGAAACCGCTTACATACAGCGTGCGCCGCAGGCCATCGAGCGCGGCCAGCATGGGTGCGGCGGGGTCGGCCAGTTCGCGGTGCAGGTCGTCTTCGACGATCCATAGGCCGTGCTGCTCGGCCAGTTGCAACACGCGGTAGGCGTTCTGCGCCGTCATGGAGGTGCCGGTGGGGTTCTGCAGCACGGAGCTGGTGAAGAGCGCGCGTGGGCGTTCGGCATCATCGGTGCGCAGGATGGCCTCCAGGGCCGCTGTGTCCAAGCCATCTGGCGTGCGCGGCACACCAACCACGCGCAGGCCGGCCAGTTTCAGCACCTGAAGCACATTGCAATAGCCCGGCTCATCCACGGCCACCACGTCACCGGCTTTGAACAGGGTGCGCACGATCAGGTCGAGCCCCTGGGTGGCTCCGCTGGTCAGCAGTACCTGCGAGCGTTCGACGGGCAACCCGCGCAGGGTGAGCGACTCCGCCACGTACTCGCCCAGCGGTGCATAGCCCCACGGGTGCCCGTAGCCCGCCACGCGCAATGCAGAAACCCGGCTCACGGCGCGCATCGCCTCTTGCACGCCGCGCTCGTCCAGCCAATCGTTCGGCAGCCAACCGCAGCCTGGCTTGATGGCGATGGAGCGATCGGCAAACACATCCGACAGCAGCCATGCAGCGTTGAGCTTGGGCGGCTCCCAGCGCGGTGCGACGGGCGCAGGCTGTGCAGGCGCACGTGCGGCCACCAGATAGCCCGAGCGCGGCCGCGCCACGATGGCCCCCAGCGCGGCCAGCCGCGTGTAGGCCTCGGCCACCGTGAACGTGCTGACGTCGTGTGCCTGAGCAAGCTTGCGCACCGAGGGCAGCCGTGTGCCTGGCGGCAGGCTGCGGCTTTCCACGGCGGCACGAATGCCTTGGACTATCTGATCGACCAACGTACGCTGGGGATGATGGGGATCGAGTTCGAGTTGCATGTTGCGATGCGGCATCTGAGCGACATAAGCGCGGCGGGCACCTATACAGTTTCGTATAGAACCGTCATCTGTGCATGTCCGCAGTGCGTGTGACTCTGTACAGTTTGCCCGAACCGTTGTGCTGCATGCACGCTTGCCTGCTTTTCTTCCGGAGACGCCGATGAAACCCGCACCGCACCCGCTGGAAACGACTGATCTGTCCTACTTCTGGATGCCGTTTACGGCCAACCGCCAGTACAAGGCCGCACCGCGCCTGCTCACGTCGGCACAAGGCATGTACTACCGCGACGCTGATGGCCGTGAAGTGCTGGACGGTACGGCCGGCCTGTGGTGCGTCAACGCTGGCCACAGCCGCAAGGAGATCGTCGACGCCATCACCGCGCAGGCCAGCACGCTGGATTTCGCACCCACCTTCCAGATGGGCCACCCGATGGCCTTCCGCGCGGCCGAGAAAGTGGCCGAGCTGATGCCGGAAGGGCTGAACCGCATCTTCTTCGTCAACTCCGGTTCGGAGGCGGTGGACACGGCGCTCAAGATCGCGCTGGCCTACCACCGAGCACGTGGCGAGGGGCAACGCACCCGCTTGATTGGCCGTGAGCGCGGCTATCACGGCGTGGGCTTTGGGGGCATTTCGGTGGGCGGTATCTCGCCGAACCGCAAGGCGTTTTCGGGCAACCTGATTCCGGGTGTTGACCACCTGCCGCATACGCACGCGCCGGAGCACAACGCATTCTCCAAGGGCCAACCGGCCTGGGGTGAACACCTCGCCGACGAGTTGGAGCGCCTCGTCACGCTGCATGACGCGTCCACCATTGCAGCAGTCATTGTCGAGCCGCTGGCGGGTTCGACGGGCGTGCTGGTGCCACCCAAGGGCTACCTGCAGCGCCTGCGCGCGCTGTGTGACAAGCACGGCATCCTGCTGATCTTTGATGAGGTCATCACCGGTTTCGGCCGCCTGGGTGCCGCTACCGCGTCGGCGTTCTTTGGCGTGACGCCGGATCTGCTGACGATGGCCAAGGGCATCAACAATGCCGCCGTGCCGATGGGCGCCGTGGCCGTACGCCAGTCGCTGCACGACACCATCATCGACGCCGGTGCGCCGGGTGCGATCGAGTTGTTCCACGGCTATACCTATTCCGCACACCCGCTGGCCGCCGCCGCTGCGGTTGCCGCTATCGACCTGTATCGCAGTGAGGGTTTGTTCGAGCGTGCGCGCGCGCTGTCGCCGGCGTTTGAAGCCGCGGCGCATTCGGTCAAGGGCGCCCCGCACGTCAAGGACATCCGCAACTTGGGGCTGGTGGCCGGCATCGAGCTGGAATCGCGCCCGGGTGCGATTGGTGCACGCGCGTACGAAGTCTTCCTGAAATGCCTGGAGCGCGGCGTGCTGGTGCGCTACACCGGCGACATCCTGGCATTCTCGCCACCGCTCATCATCGATGAGGCGCAGATTGCGCGCATCTTCGACACCGTCCGTACCGTTCTGCAAGAGGTAGCTTGAGATGAACCGACCGATTGACCCTGCCGTCACCGAATCCGTGGTCAGCCACTACATTGGCGGGCAGCGCTATGCCGGCGCAGGCACACGTAGTGCCGATGTGTTCAACCCCGCCACCGGCGCCGTGAGTGCGCAGGTGCTGCTGGGTGGCAAGGCTGAGGTGGATGCCGCCGTGGCTGCCGCGCAGGCCGCTGCAGCGGCGTGGGCCGAGACCTCACCGCTCAAGCGCTCGCGCGTTCTGTTCAAGTTCAAGGAACTGCTCGACCAGAATCACGACGCTCTGGCTGCGGCCATCACCCGTGAACACGGCAAGGTGTTCTCCGATGCCAAGGGCGAAGTCACGCGCGGCATTGAGGTGGTGGAGTTTGCCTGCGGCATCCCGAACCTGCTCAAGACGGAATTCACCGACAACATCGGCGGCGGCATCGACAACTGGAACCTGCGCCAACCGCTGGGCGTGGTGGCCGGCATCACGCCGTTCAACTTCCCCTTCATGGTGCCGATGTGGATGGCGCCGGTGGCGCTGGCCTGCGGCAACACGTTCATCCTCAAGCCGAGCGAACGTGACCCGAGCCCGAGCCTGATGATTGCCGATCTGCTCAAGCAAGCCGGTCTGCCCGATGGCGTGTTCAACGTTGTGCAAGGCGGCAAGGATGCCGTGGATGCGCTGCTGGTGCATCCGGATGTGCAGGCGCTGTCCTTCGTCGGCAGCACGCCCATCGCCGAGTACATCTATACGGAAGGCACGAAGCACGGCAAGCGCGTGCAGGCGCTGGGCGGTGCGAAGAACCATCTAGTGGTGATGCCCGATGCCGATCTCGACCAGGCTGTCGATGCATTGATCGGCGCCGGCTACGGTTCGGCCGGCGAGCGCTGCATGGCGATCTCCGTGGCCGTGGCGGTGGGCGATGTTGCGGACAACCTCGTGCCGCGTCTGGCGGAACGCGCGAAAGCGCTCAAGATCGGCAACGGTATGGACGCCGACAGCGAAATGGGCCCGCTCGTTACCAGCGCGCACAAGGCCAAGGTGGAAGGCTATATCGCCAAGGGTGTGGAAGAGGGCGCCAAGCTGGTGGTGGATGGCCGCGGCCATACGGTGGATGGCTACGCACAAGGCTTCTTCACGGGCGGTACGTTGTTCGATCACGTCAAGCCTGACATGACGATCTATAAGGAAGAGATCTTCGGCCCAGTGCTGTCAGTGGTGCGCGTGCACGATTTTGCCGAGGCAGTGGACCTGATCAACGCGCACGAATATGGCAATGGCGTGTCGTGCTACACCAGCGATGGCGGTGTGGCGCGTGCGTTTGCACGGCAGATTCAGGTGGGCATGGTCGGCATTAACGTGCCGATTCCGGTGCCGATGGCCTGGCACAGCTTTGGCGGCTGGAAGCGCTCGCTGTTTGGCGATCACCACGCCTATGGCGAAGAGGGTGTACGTTTTTACACACGCTACAAGAGCGTGATGCAACGCTGGCCGGATTCGATTGCCAAGGGCGCCGAGTTCGTCATGCCGACTGCCAAGTAAAGCGGTATGCAGCAATGAAGAAGGGAGGCTATGCCTCCCTTTTTTCTTTGCGCATGCGGTCGGTCAACCGCGCTGTCATATTGGCTTGATATTCACGGCGATCGGCTCGCCATCCGGGCCGATCTCGATATCGAAACTCACACGCTGGCCTTCGTGGAATGCGGGGGCGCGTGAAAACTGGATCTCCGAATCCCGAATAAAACGCGGGGCAGCGTGCATTTCTGCAGCTGCCCCGGCGGGCGGATCATATTGAACGGCGTTATCTTCAATTCGGCTGGCCATTGCATTCTCCCATGAGGGACTTCGTCAAACCGGAGCGCCGCTGTTTAGGAGGCGGCAGCCCTTCGACCGCTTGATGGCAAACACGTACTGAACAACCCTTACAACCTGACTTCTAGGGGCTTTTGACCGGCGCGCCGCCTGCCCGGAAGGATGGCGCGCCGTCCTGCAATCGCAATGACGATCTTGGCGGTGCCTGTGCCCCGGCCTTCGACTTACTGCGGCACGATATTCGACGCCTGCTTACCCTTCGGGCCTTGCGTGACGTCAAACGATACCTTTTGACCTTCCTTCAGGCTTTTGAAGCCCGCCGCATTGATCGCAGAGAAATGCGCGAAAAGGTCCTCACCGCCGTCATCCGGGGTAATGAAGCCGAAGCCCTTTGCGTCGTTGAACCACTTAACAGTACCAGTAGCCATGATCTTGAGTCGTAAAGTTGAGAAATCGATCGGCCGCCGGCCAAGAGAAACACAGCAGGCAGACCCGGCCAAACCGGCCAAACGATCGTTTGGTGAATATATGCTTGGCGCGTCTCCTCGTCAAAGTCTGTTTTTTTCACTTCTCTTGTTTAGATCAAGCATAGACGATGCCTGCCGGGCACATCAGGGTCCGGGCGTTCTCGCCATCGGTGCAAACACTCGCACAAAACCGAGCGTTTTCACCTAAGCTTTAGTGGCTTCTGCCGCACTCCAAAGCCGCGCTAGGCGTGGGCGGCATGGCAGATTTCGCACGAGAATTGCGTGTGCTCCCGCCGTTCCAGTCGCAGGCAACCATGACGACAGCCACCGCCAGCACAATCACAAAAAAACCCGCGTTGATGGTCACCATGGTGGGGGCGATCGGCGTGGTTTTTGGGGACATCGGCACCAGCCCCTTGTATGCATTAAAGGAATGCTTCAACCCCGAGCATGGGGTTCCGTTCTCGGACCAGACCGTTTTCGGCATCCTGTCGATGCTGTTTTGGGCGATGACGCTGGTGGTTTCCATCAAATATGTGGTGTTCGTCATGCGCGCCGACAACAACGGCGAAGGCGGCATCCTTGCATTGACAGCGCTGGCAATGCGCGCCAGCGGCGGCGGTGCCCGGTTCACCCGCACGCTCATGATGCTTGGCCTGTTGGGTGCCGCGATGTTCTACGGCGACGCGGTCATCACGCCGGCCATCTCGGTGCTCTCCGCCATTGAAGGTATGGAAATCATGGCGCCCGCGCTGCAGACGTGGGTGTTGCCGCTGGCGTTGGTGGTGCTGATTGGCTTGTTTCTGCTGCAGAAGCAGGGCACGCACGTGGTCGGGCGCCTGTTCGGGCCGATTATGTTGATCTGGTTCGTGCTGTTGGGGCTGATTGGACTGGCCTCGGTGGTGAAGTCTCCGCAGGTGCTTGTGGCGTTGAGCCCCACCTATGCTCTGGAATTTGCGTTCCGGCACACCATTCTGGCGTTCATCGTGTTTGGCTCAGTGTTCCTGGCGTTGACCGGTGCCGAGGCGCTCTATGCCGACATGGGCCACTTCGGTGCGCGGCCGATCCGCTTTGCATGGTTCTACATCGCCATGCCTTGCCTGCTGCTGAATTATTTCGGGCAAGGCGCATTGTTGCTGCGCGAGCCTTCTGCCGTGCAGAATCCATTTTTCTTGTTGATGCCGAGCTGGGCCGTCGGGCCGATGGTGGTGCTGGCGACAGCCGCCACCGTGATCGCATCGCAGGCAGTCATCTCCGGTGCGTTCTCGATGACGGCGCAGGCCGTGCACTTGGGTTATGCACCACGCATGAAGATTCTCTATACGTCGGATGTAGAAATCGGCCAGATCTACGTGCCGGTCGTGAACTACATCCTGCTGTTGCTGGTGGTGGCAGTGGTGCTTGCCTTCGGCAAATCCGACAATCTGGCGGCTGCCTACGGCATTGCCGTGACGACCACCATGCTGTTGACCACGGGCTTGGTGACCGTCGTCATGCACAACGCATGGAAGTGGAGTCTGCCCGTGGTGGCCTGCCTCGGCACCGTGTTTCTGGCGGTGGACCTGTCGTTCTTCAGCGCCAACCTGCTGAAGATTGCAGCAGGTGGCTGGTTCCCGCTGCTGTTGGGCGGCCTGATCTTTTTCCTGATGGTGACGTGGCACACGGGCACGCAGTTGCTCAAGGCGCGCAACGTGGAGGGCGGCATTCCGCTTGAACCTTTCATGGAAGGCCTGTTGCGCCATCCGCCATATCGCGTGGATGGTACGGCTGTGTATCTCACGCCGAGCATCGAGTTCGTGCCGCTGGCGCTGTTGCACAACCTCAAGCACAACCACGTGCTGCACAAGCGCGTGCTGTTCATTCACTTCCGCACGCTGGCCGTGCCTTATGTGGAGCCCGCCAAGCGGATGGTGCTCAAGACCATCGGCGAAGACATCTACACCGCAGTGGTGGATTTCGGCTTCAAGGAAACCCCCGCTGTCGACGACATCGTCAAGAACGTGGGCCAGCGTCTGAATATCGTGTTTGAGGATATGGAGACGTCGTTCTTCATTACGCGCGCCACGGTGGTGCCGTCACCGCTGCCCGGCATGGCGATGTGGCGCGAGTCGCTGTTTGCCTGGATGCAGCACAACAGCGCCAAACCATCGGACTTCTTCCGGATTCCCGCCAACCGGTTGGTTGAGCTGGGGAGCAAGGTGGAGATCTAACCTCGATATCAGGCCGTGCCGGGCGTGCGCGCCACCAGCAGCGCTGCTGCACGCACCGCGCGCGCGATTTCCTCAGAGACGGCTTCGCTCGAAGTGGCGCGCGCCATGGTTACAGCGCCCGGCAGCAGGGAGAGCAGGCTCCAGGCGCGCTGGTGGCGATCGGCCGGGGTGCCGCCCGGCAGTCCGTCAGCCACCGCATGCACAACCCCTTGCAGGTGCAGTTCATAGGCGGCGCGTATGTCCTCATCCGCCCGGCAAACTTCTGGCGTCAGGCTTTGCAGACCACAGCTTTCGCCGAGTTCGCACACGCGCTTGAAGCCCAGATAGAAGTCGACAAACGGTTCAAGCCAGTCCGTGCCGTGTTGCGCGCGTAATGCAAGCACTCCGCTACGCAGCTCTTCCAGGCCGGCGATCGCGGCTTCCTTGAAAGCCGCGTTCTTTGATGGGAAATGGCCATACAGCGCCCCTGACGTGACCTTGGCTTCCTTGGCCAGCCCGTCGACGCCGATGCCGCCAAAGCCATGCTTGCGAAACCCCCGGCCGGCGGCGGCAACCATGCGGGCGCGGGCTTCCTCTTTGTGTCGTTCCGGGTATCTCATGGTGTGTCGGGTTATAGAGCGATCGCTATTCTATGCTTGGCAATCATTCGCGCCATTTCGATAGTATAGATTGCGATCGGTATACAACAAGCTGGCGCTGTGGAGCTTAAGCAGTGTGTACTCTAATGAGTAGGTGGCGGGGCTCTCATCGTTTGATCGCGCAGTGAGAATGCGATCGCTATCTATTCCTTGACGCCATGAGTTTTGGTTTCTAGATTGTATTGCGGTCGTTATGTAACGATCGCAACATCAACCAGATGGAGTTCCTCATGCCGTTGACGCTCACCTTGACTGAAGGCGTGCTGCCCCCGGGCAGTGAAAGTACTGCTGTCTCCCGACTCACCGAGGCCATGTTGAAATGGCACGGGTTGCTGGGCAACACCGTCATGACTCCCAACGTGACGGCAACCGTCCACGTGCTGCCGAAGACATCCACGTTCTCGGCCGGCAAACCGTTTGCCGGGGCGTGGGTGGAATGGAAGGTGCCCGGTATCGCGTTCGCCAATCGCGAAGTCCAGCAAGGCTTTTTTGCCGATGCCACCAACATCATTGAGGAGTTGTCGGCGGGGCGGCAGCCGCGGGAGTCCATCTTTGTGAATGTGGTGCATGCGGTGGACGGGGCCTGGAGTCTGAACGGTCAGGCCGTGACCAATGCGGAGCTTGGTGCTGCGGTGGCACAGGGCTAAGTCAGCGGTGTTCGGTGCGGAGGGGTGCCAAGTGCATCCCCCTAAAAAACAGCCCTCGCGCAGGAGGGCTCAACAGTGCGCTGCCAGGAGGGAGGCCGCACTGGAATACGCTTGCATGCCTTGCGGGCAATCTCAGAACAGGTGATGAATGCCGGTCAGCACGACGGTCTGCCGATTTGAGGACGACGCGCCGATGCCCAACGTCGTCGCTACGGCGCCCCGGGACGCCTGCCCAACCATCAGGTCCGCATACAGCTGCGTGGTCTTCGATAGCTCGTAGACGTTGGCCAGCGTCAGTTGCGTCCACCGTTGTCCTGCGAGCGTTGTGGTCCATGCGCCCGCATCGATCTGGTATGCCGGCGTCAGTTGGAAATTGACGCCGCCGTCGACGCTTCGGTAATTGTCTGTTTGGCCATTGCGCTCGATACGCACCTGGGTGACGAGCCCATGCAGCTTGAAGGCGCCCAGTTGGTAGCTGCCCCCAATGCCGGCGTTCTTGACGTGGCCTGCCACGAACGGCGCACCACCTGCCAGGTTGACGCCCTGAAAGCTGGTCAGGCCAAGGCCACTCGCGAGGTTCAGTGTGCGGTCGTGGTATTCCGAGTAAGCCGCGGCAAGATTGAGCGGGCCATTCGCATAGGTGGCACCCAAACTGATACTGTGCCCTGCGGTGCTGCTGGCCGTGTTGGTGAAGCCATACATGGCACCCAGGGTGATGCCAGCGAACGTCTGGCTGCGGAACTTGACCGTATTCGAGAGTTGCACTGGCAGGGTGTTGCCCAGGCCGTCGATGTTGCCGGGGTGGAACGCGGAAAAATCGCCCAGCGCCTGGGCGGTGGAGAGGGGCCCGAGCATCTCGAAGTGGAAATCAGTCTGGCGGCCGAGTGTGATGGTGCCGACGCGGTTGTCAGACAGCCCGACATAGGCTTGGCGGTTGAACAGTGTTCCTGCGCTGGACATCGCGCCCGTGATGGTTGAGAACCCAGACTCGAGCTTGAACACGGATTTCAGCCCGCTACCCAGATCTTCGACGCCCATCAGGCCCCAGCGGTCTGCCTGATACGTGCCTTGCTGGGCAAAGAAGGATGAACTGCCATGCAGGTTGCTGACATAGCCGATACCGGCATCCAGGCTGCCGTAGAGCGTCACGCTGCTCTGCGCATGTGCGCTGCCGGCAGCCGCCAATAGTGGGAAGGCGATATAAGCCAGGCCCTTTTTCATATGGTCTCCTCCGTTCTATTTGGTATGTGCGGCTGAGCCGTAGCTCACGCCAATGTCTGATACAGGATGGCGGCGCCCGACACGATGGCGAACCCCATCACGCTGATGCGCAGAACCTTGCCGTTGAAGTGGTGGTGGATGTGCTGGCTGATGAACGCCCCTACGATGACCGCCGGGACGAGCTGCAGCGCCGAGACAAACTTGTCGGGCGTGATCTGCCCCGTGACGCTGAGCATCCCGAGTGACACTGCCTCACCGATGGCGAAGCAGAGGGCGATGGTCGACCGCAGTGCCGGCGCCTGGTAGTGCTGGAAGACCATGGCCAGTGCTGGGCCACCGATGCCGGTTGCTGTCTCGGTAATGCCAGTCACAGCGCCGGCGGCCATGAACGCGTTGCGGCCCGGCGCAAACGCCGGTGCGCACAGGGTGGCGGCCGCGGCAGCAACGGTCGATGCGCCAATGAACAGATTGAGATCGTGTGTCGAGATGCGCGACAGGATCCACACGCCGCCCACTGCGCCGGCAATGCGCCCAGCCGTGATCCAGATGGCACCGTTTGAATCCAGCGCGGGTCGCTCACGCCACGCCAGATAGGCATTCAACGGCAGCATCAGGATCAGCAGCGACACCGGCAGCAGACCGGGCTCTACGAGCCCGATGACCGGAGCGGCAATGAGTGCGAACCCCACACCGACTGCACCCTGAACAAAGGCACCGATGGCGACCGTAGCGGCCAGGAGGATAAAGATGGTCAAACTCACAAGATGTCTCGCTTCTGGATTGAGTGGCCCTCACCGGTCGGTGGTGGCATTGGTGGGTTGCGTGGTTTGCCGCACGCGAGCGTTGGACCACGAGGGGGCGTGAACCCGCTGGATCGGAGCGCGCGCCACCACCTCGGCGGCGGCTTTGTCCACCTCCTTCAGGAAGGCCCGGGCATCCCAGTCCAATGGCCAGCCCTGCCAAAGGCGTAGCTTCCCGGCGACGAAGACGGCATCGATCTGGCTGCGATTGGCGAGTCGGACGAGTTCCCAGTTGAGATTCCACGACGGCCGCATTTCTGGCACGTCGATGTCGACCAGTAGAAAGTCCGCAGCTTTGCCCAGCGCAATCTCGCCGGCGAGGGCACCCAGGCGCAGCACGTTGGCGCCACCGCGCAGGGCAAGGTTCAGCCACAGGTCGCCGTCACCGCAGGCCGAATCGCCGGTGCTGAGGCCGAAGGCAAAGCGCTGGGCAGATTCCGCCGCGTCGAGCAGCCGGAAGGCGTCGCCGCGCGTGCCGTCGGTGCCCAGCCCAACCCGAATGCCAAGCGCCGCCATCTGCATGGCAGGCGCCACGGCATTGCCCTTCCATGAGCTGGCGATGGGGTTGTAGCTGACCGCAGCACCGGTATCGCGCAGCAGGTTCAGCTCGGTGGGGGTGACGAGCGTTGCATGGGCGATCAGCGTCTGGGGGCCGAGCGCGCCAGCGTAGTGAAGATGCTCGATCGGGCGCATCTTGCGTTGGACGATTGACCGCTCGACCGATGCGAGGTGCTCGTTCGCATGGGTCTGGAAGATCGTGCCGGCGTCGGCGCATAGTGCCGCGGCGGCCTGAAGCATTCCGTCGGAGCCCGCTTCCGGCACCGAAATGGCCAGGGATGGATGCACGAGCGGGTGGTTCTCCCAGCGCGCCAGGTGCTGCTGTGCGCGCACAAGGATAGCGGCCCGTTCGCGTGCATCAACGTCGTCGGCCATATCGTTGCAGATCAACCCGAGCACACAGCGGATACCGACTTCCTGCGTTGCCGCTGCAATGGTCGTGGCATCGCCATCGGCACGCGTGCCCGCATCGCAGACCGTGGTGAAGCCACCGCGCAGCGACTCCAATGCGGCAAGCTTTGCCGACATGTACAACAGGTTCTCATCAAGGCAGTTTTCCAGCGGTACCCAGATCCGACGGAAGATCTCCGATGGCTCTCCAAACGCAAGTGCCTTGCCGAATGACTGTGTGAGGTGATGGTGGGTGTCGATGAAGCCCGGCATGATCAGCTTGCCCGGCAGGCGGATCGGCGCGAGGTGCGGGTAGCGCGCGATCAGGGCGTCGGCACGGTCGATGTCGAGAAACTTTCCACCCGCAACGACTGCGCCGTGGCCTGTTACTGGCGCCTTGTCCAGCAACAGGTACTCGGGCAACAGCAGCAGTTCATCGGCGCGCAGATCGGTGTGCGACGGGCTGGCAGGTGTGGAGAGAGGCGTGGCGAGAGAGGCCATGGGTTGTTCCTGGTCAAGGGGCGGTTGTCAGTGTTAGTGGCAGGGGCGCTTGTCGTTCACTGCTGTTTCAAGATGCATGGCTGGGTTCGCGGTATCCCGTGGGCGCCAGTGCAGGTGCTCGAAGACGATGTTGACGATCACCGCCGTCAACGCGCCCATGGCGAGCCCGTTGTTGAGCACGATCTGCAGCGTTGCGGGAAACCGGCTGTAGATGCCGGGCACGACGATCGGGAGCAGCCCCATCGTCAGCGCGGCGGCGAGGGTGTACATGCTGGAGCGGGCGCGCAGATCGACCTGGCGCAGCAGGTTGATGCCCATCACCCCGATGATCGAGAACACGACCAGCGCTGTCCCGCCCACGACGGCGGCGGGAATCGCATTGGCCAGTCGGCCCAGCGGCGCCAGCAGCGCGATGACGATCAGGATGACGCCTGCGGTTGCCGTCACGAAACGGGACCGCACGCCGGTCGCCTGGACGATGCCGATGTTCTCGCTGCTGGTGATGATCATCGACGTGCCGAACAGTCCGCCCAGTGCGGACATCAGCGCGTCTGCACGGATGGTCATCGGCACCGTCACGCGTGGGTCGATTTCCTTGCCCACGACCTCGGCAATGGCGACGGTCTGCCCGGTCGCTTCCGCCATCGAGATCACGCTGAAGATCAGCAGCGGCAGTGCGGCAAGCACGTCGAAATGCGGCATGCCGAACGGCAGCGGCGTGGGCAGCGTGATCAGGGGGCCGGACAAGACACCGGTGAAGTTCATCAGCCCGAGCAGGGCCGACAGGGCGGCGCCGGCCAGCATGCCTAGCAGAACCGCCAACTGTCCGAACATGCCTTTGAACAGCCGGGCGAAAAGGATCGTGAAGGCGACTGTGGCAAGTGCCAGACCAATCCAGAGCGGGTTGGCAAACTCAGGTGTGCCCGGACGGCCGACGATGACGCCGCCGTAGATGTTGACCAGGTTGATCGCCACCAGAATCAGCATCGCACCAATGACAATGCGCGGAAAGAACTTCAGGCAGCGTGCGAAGACCGGGAGCAGCAGAAAGTAGAACAGCCCTGCCAGGATGACCGCGCCGGTGGCGGTCTGCAGGTCGGTCTGCTGGGCGATGAGCACGAACAACACGAGAGGTGCCCCGCCGGGCACCATGATGAATGGCAGGCGCGCCCCGAACCCGAGCGGGCCGAACGACTGCAGCAGGCTGCCCAACCCGCAGGCGAAGAAGGTGGCACTGATGAGGTCCACCGTCAGCCCTGACGGAAGCCCGAGCGCCTTGGCGACCAGAAACACGGCAGTGATTGGCGATGCCGCCACCACCATCACGTGCTGTAGTCCAAACAGAATCAGTTTGCGCAGTGGCAACCGCTCGTCAACGGGGTCGGCCGGCTGGGTGTTCGTCATGGTGGTTTGTCTCCGATTTCCCGGCTGGGGCGGGTTGCCCTGGCGTCGGGATGCTCCGGTATCCGGATGCGATGGTTTTGTTTCCCAAATCGATTTGGGGTTGGGGCGAAAAAAATGGGCAAGGACCCAAATCGATTTGTTAACGTAGAATGCTGCGCTAGAATCGGGTTGTCAAGTCCGAAAATCTATCGATTTTTCATCTCGATAGATGTGCTCGGCGTACGTTATTCAAACGAGAAAGGCATGGGGACATCCACCGAAGGCAGCATGCAGACTCCAGCGTCGCCAAAGCGACGGCCAACGATTGCCGATGTCGCCCGCGCGGCAGGGGTGTCGCCCACGACGGTGTCACACGCGCTGAATGACAAAGGCTATGTCGACGTGCACACGCGCGAGCGTGTCAAAGAGACTGCACGCGCCTTGGGTTACCGCCCAAGCATCCGGGCGCAACGTCTGCGCACGGGGGAGGCCCGCTCGATCGCATTGATCTCTTCGATGCCGTACGAGGTTGCGGGCGGTGCGTCGCGCCTTGGGTTTCTGATGGAAGTGGCTGCGGTTGCTGCAGCCAGCGCACTGACGCGCGGCCTCGCACTTGTCCTGGTGCCGCCCGTGATGGGCAGCCGATTGCCGCTTGAGCAGCTCGACATCGACGGCGCAATCGTGCTTGAGCCCACGGCAGACGATGCGAACGTCGCGCATCTGCTGGAGCGCGGCCTGCCGGTCGTGTGTCTGGGGCGGCAACCCGGCAATGATGCGGTGCCTTACGTGGACATTCATTCCTCAGCAACAACCGAGATGTTGCTGCAGCACTTGAAGGACGAAGGCAGCCAGCGCATCGCACTCCTGATCGGCGCGCAGGAGCGCAATTCGTACATCGAATCCCGGGCGAGCTACCAGAAGTTCTGTGCGGAGCACGGCATGGAGCCGGTCATTGCTGTTGCGGATGAGTCGGGCGGGGAGGCGGCGGGGCGGGATGCCTGTGCCGCGCTGCTGCGCGAGCACCCCGACATCGATGGGTTATGCGCACTGGTCGATGCCTTTGCGGTGGGGGCGGTGCAGGCCATCAACGACTACGGGCTCCGTGTGCCAGACAACGTCAGGGTGGTGACGCGCTATGACGGGATTCGGGCGAGAAGTTGCCGCCCGCCGTTGACGGCAGTGGATCTGCATCTGGATGACATGGCCTCGCAGGCCGTTGGTCTGTTGTTTGATCACCTTGGCGGGAACGCAGACGCCCGCCGCTCCATCGCGCCGCCCCTGCCGAATCTGGTCGTGCGTGAGTCTTCGGCTGGCGTTGAGCCCCAGATGATCTAGGTCTGAGGCAGGCTGGGCCGTGTTGTAGACGCGTGCGCTGCTCAGGCAAACCGCGTTGCGCTGTCGCCCCGGCAGAACGCCAGTAGCATCAGGTTGCCCGCCTTGGCGTGTCGGATCGCGAGTGACGACGGTGCGGAGATCGTCGCCAGCAGCGGCACCTTCATCTGCACGCATTTGCGTGCCAACTCGAAGCTCGCGCGACTCGTCATGACGATAAAACCGTCTGCCGGGTGGATGCCGAGCCGGGCCAGCCGACCGATCAGCTTGTCCAGCGCGTTGTGGCGGCCAACGTCTTCCAGCACATGCAGCGGTGCATCGCTATCCGCAGGCACCCAGCCGGCTGCATGCAGACCGCCAGTGAGCGCGTTGGCGGGTTGATGTGCAGTCATTGCCTGCATGGCGTCCAGCACCTGTGCATCAGCAAGTGATGCCATCCACGTCGGCTGTACGAGAGGTGTCGGCGCAGCTTCAAAGGTCTGCAGGCTCTCGATGCCGCACAGTCCGCAGCCAGTTGGGCCAGCCAGTGCGCGGCGTCGCGCCTTCAAGCGGACGAAGCAGTGCGTGGCGATTTCGGTGTGGATCTCGATGCCGTGCGCGTGCGTTTCGACATCGGCACCACGCCAGTCGGCACGGCTGTCGATGATGCCCTCGGACAGTGCAAAGCCGAGCGCAAAGTCTTCCAGATCGGAGGGCGAGGCCATCATCACGGCGTGCGTGATGCCGTTGAAGACGAGCGCCACCGGTGTCTCATCGGCGACGGCGGTGGTGGCGTCTTCGTGCGCGCCAGCACGTGTGCGGCGCGTTGCTGGAGTTGAGACGACGGGCAGGCCTGCAGGGTGACGGGTGAGGGCGGTCATGCGGTGGTACTCGTTACAGCGCGGCCGGCATCGAGCAATACGACCAGCCAGCGTGTGTCATCCATGGTGACACGCAACAGGCCTGCATCGGCCAGCGGATGCAACGCGCGCAGCACGGTACTGGCGCGTTCCCCCACGCGTTTGGTCAGCCAGGGCAACGACACAGGTTTGCCGGGTTCGGTCTCGTGCAGAGCCGCCAGCAGTGCAAGCTGCAGCGCGGACCACGCCGGTTCGTGCGTCATCAGGCTTCGGTTGGAGCCGCAGCCTGCGCGTCGGCGGTGTGTTCCACTTGGCTCGGCACCAGCATCACCGGAATCGACTTGGAGGTCGGCGTACGTGCCTGATCGGCCACGGCAGAGAGCGGCACCAGTGGGTTGGTCTCCGGGTAGTACGCCGCAAGGCACCCGCGCGGGATGTCATACGCCACCAGGCGGAAGCCATCGGCGCGGCGCGTGGTGCCGTCTTCGGACAGCGTGATCATGTCGACCCACTCACCATCCTTCATGCGGATGGCACGCAGGTCTTCGGCGTTGATGAAGACCACGCGGCGCTGCCCGAACACGCCGCGGTAGCGGTCGTCCATGCCGTAAATGGTCGTGTTGTACTGGTCGTGGGAGCGCACCGTGGCCAGCGTGAAGACGGTGGCATCGGTATGGCGCTCGCGGGCCCGGTGGACGGGCGTGTCGGTCGGAATGCCGTGCGTGTGGAATTCCGCCTTGCCCGACGGTGTATTCCAGACACGCTCCGATGCGGTGTTACGCAGACGGAAGCCACCCGGCACGCGGATCTTCTCGTTAAAACCAGCAAAGTCGTCGAACACGGCTTCAATGCGTTCGCGGATGCGGTCGTAGTCTTCCACCAGCCAGCGCCAGGGGATGGTGCTCTCGGGCAACGTCGCTTCGGCCAGCCGTGCCACGATGGCGGGCTCCGACAACAGATGCGGTGATGCCGGCGGATTGATGCCCGCCGACATGTGCACCATGCTCATCGAATCTTCCACCGTCACGCCTTGCGTGCCGCCTGCCTGCTGGTCGACTTCAGTCCGGCCCAGGCAGGGCAGGATCAGCGCGGCCTTGCCATGCACGATGTGGCTGCGGTTGAGCTTGGTGGTCACGTGCACGGTCAGGTCGCATTGGCGCAGGCCGGCCCACGTAGCGGCGGTGTCCGGCGTGGCGGCCGCAAAATTACCGCCCATGGCGAAGAACACGCGCCCCGCGCCGTTGCGCATCGCTTCGATGGCCCCAACAGTGTCGTAGCCGTGCTCACGCGGCACCCGGATGCCAAAGACTTGCTCGAGCCGATCCAGGAACGCGGGGGCGGGCTTCTCATAAATGCCCATCGTCCGGTCGCCCTGCACGTTGCTGTGGCCGCGCACTGGGCAAGGGCCGGCGCCCGGGCGGCCGATGTTGCCGCGCAGGAGCAGCAGGTTGACGATCATCTGGATCGTCGCCACGGAATGCTTGTGCTGCGTGATCCCCATGCCCCAGCAGGCGATGACGCTACCGGCCTTGATGTACGTATCGCCAGCCTGGCGGATCTCGGCTTCGGGCAGGCCGGATTCGGCCTCGATGGTCGCCCACGACTCGGCACGGACATCGGCGGCAAAGGCGTCGAAGCCACCGGTGTGCTGGGCGATGAACGCGTGGTCGATGATGGCAGGCTCGCTGCGGCTGCGGGCCACGTCGTCGCGCTCGATCACATGTTTGATGATGCCCTTGACCGTTGCCAGGTCGCCGCCGATGCGGACCTGGTGGTACTCGGTGCTGATGCGCGTGGAGCCCAGTGTCAGCATCTCGATCTTGCTTTGAGGATCGGCAAAGCGCTCCAGCCCGCGCTCGCGCAGCGGGTTGAATGACACGATCTTCGCGCCGCGCTTCGATGTCTCACGCAACTCACCCAGCATGCGCGGGTGGTTCGTCCCCGGGTTCTGGCCGAAGATGAAGATGGCGTCGGCTTTGGTGAAGTCGTCGAGCGTGACAGTGCCCTTGCCGACGCCGATGCTGCCCCGCATGCCCGTGCCGGAAGGCTCGTGGCACATGTTGGAACAGTCGGGGAAATTGTTCGTGCCGTATGCACGCACAAACAGCTGATAGAGGAAGGCCGCCTCATTGCTGGTGCGGCCAGAGGTGTAGAAGATCGCCTGGTTTGGATCGGGCAACGCACGCAGGTGCTGTGCGATCAACGCGAAGGCGGCATCCCATTCGATCGGGACGTATTTGTCGCTGGCGGCGTCATAAACCATCGGGTGCGTCAGGCGCCCCTGGTCTTCGAGGGCGTAGTCGGACCACCCGGCCAGTTCTTGCACGGTGTGCTGTGCGAAGAACTCGGGCGTGGTGCGGCGTGACGTGGCTTCGGCGGCCACGGCCTTTACGCCGTTCTCGCAAAACTCGAAGGTGGAGGCGTGGTCACGATCAGGCCATGCACAGCCGGGGCAGTCGAAGCCGTCGGGCTGGTTGGCCGACAGCATCGTCTTGGCACCCTTGGCCGCGATGCCCTGCGACAGCAGTTGATGCGCAACGCTCTTGAGCGCGCCCCAGCCACCGGCCGGATGACGGTAAAACTCGATCTTCTGATGCTTCATGACGGCGCGGTGGCTTGATTTCAGGCGTTAAGAGAACAGAACAGCAGCTTTTTGGAGTGTAATCCAAACCCCCCAGCCCAACGGCAGGCCGACGGCTGCCCAGGCCAGCACCACAGCCACGGCCGAACCCGGATGGGCCTTCCATTCCAGTGACGTTTCTGGCGCAACCACCGACGGCGTCAGGCTCTTGGCCGCAACTGCGTGACGTTGCGCGTCGAGCTGCGCGTCGGTCATGAAGTGCTTTGCGTTCACCGGGCGCACCAGCAGGTTGCAGATAAAGCCCAGCACCAGCAGGCCGGCCAAGATCATCATCGTGATGTCGTACACGGCAGCGCGTTCCACGCCGTGGGCGATCTGGTATTCACGCAGGTAGTTCACCAGCACCGGCCCCAGGATGCCGGCAGTCGACCACGCGGTCAGCAGCCGGCCGTGGATGGCCCCCACCATTTGCGTGCCGAACATGTCGGCCAGGTAGGCCGGCACGGTGGCAAAGCCGCCGCCGTACATCGACAGGATCACGCAGAAGGCCAGCGCGAACAGCGCGATGTTGCCGGTGTGCGAAGTCCATGGAATCGACGCGTACAGCACGAAGCCCAACACGAAGAAGATCGCGTAGGTCATCTTGCGGCCCAAGCGGTCCGAAAGCGACGCCCAGAAGAAACGGCCGCCGATGTTGAACAGGCTCAGCAGGCCCGTGAAGCCGGCAGCGATGGCGGCGATCTGGCCCTTCTGTGCTGCGGTCAGCTCAGTGAAGGCCGTGGTTACGCCCAGCAGCTTGCCGCCAAACACTTCCTGCAGCAGCGGCGAAGCCATGCCCAGTACGCCAATGCCGGCCGACACGTTCAGGCACAGCACGGCCCAGATCAGCCAGAACTGCGGCGTCTTCAGTGCCTCGTTCACGTGCACATGGCGTTGCGTGACCATGGTGTCCTTCGCCTTGGCGGGTGAGGGCGTCCAGCCGGCGGGCTTCCAGCCAGTGGGCGGCACGCGGTAGCCCAGTGCACCCGCCATCATGAATACGAAGTAGATGCCGGCCAGCACGATAAACGTTTGCGCGACGCCCACGGAATCCGGCGTGGCAAACAGCTTCATCAGGCGGTCAGCCAGCGGCGCACCGATCATCGCGCCGCCGCCAAAGCCCATGATGGCCATGCCGGTCGCCATGCCGCGCTTGTCCGGAAACCATTTGATCAGCGTTGATACGGGCGAGATGTAGCCCAGCCCCAGGCCAATGCCGCCGATCACACCGGAGCCGACCCACAGCAGCCAAAGCTGGTGCATCTGGATGCCGAGTGCAGAGATCAGCAGGCCGCCGCACCAGCACACCGCCGACACGACACCGGCCTTGCGGGGGCCGACGCGTTCCAGCCAGCCGCCCCACAGCGCAGCAGACAGACCGAGGAAGACGAAGAACAGCGTGAACATCCAACCCAGGCTGGAGATGCGCCAGTCACAGGTGGTGGTGAACAGTTCAGTGATTAGCGAGACATCGGCGCCGCAGGTTTGCGGCTTGGCATTGCCCAGCGCGCGCCCGAGCGGCAGCCAGAAAACGGAGAAACCATACGCCATGCCGATGCACAGATGGATGGCCAAGGCGGCAGGCGGAACCAGCCAGCGGTTGAACCCCACTGCGGCGATGGTCCGCTCGCGTGAAAAAAACGGATGCAGTACTGCTTCGGACATCGAAATCCCCCCGGATGCGTTGATGTGCCTGGTTGCTACGGTATGAAGTGAGTTGGCCGCACCAGTCATGGCTGGTAGGTGCCCGCCAGCCGCAGAGGGACTGCGCCGACGTTGCCCGCGAAGATAGTGATGAGCCTTGGTCTAGATCAATAGTTGTAGAAATCCGTTGTATTGCGGATTACGCAACACGCAGCCTATCTAATTTATTTATGTGAGTAGAAACATAAATAAACCGTGCGTATCAGCATTGCTGCCGGTGGCTTGCGCACGACATCAAAGCGGTTGGTGTTGTGGCTGCCAGCGCCAATACTGAAGACGGGTGGTCTCAAAGCGCTCGACAACGGAGGTGGGGATGACGACGCATACGCCGGATGCGCATGCACAGCACGGACAGGCGCGACTCGATGCCCATGCCTTGGGCGTTGGCGAATCCGTTGTCATGGGGGTAGCGGGCACCGCGCCCGCTTTCAGCATTGCCGCCACGACAGCCACGCTGATTGCCGCGGTCGGTGCGCTCACGCCAGCGAGCCTGCTGTACTGCGGGCTGATCATGTTTGGTGTGACCTTTGCCTACCTGCACCTGAATCGCATCAACCCGCACGCGGGCGCGGCATATGCCTGGGTGGGCGCCATCTTCAACCGCACGCTGGGCTTCTTTGCCGGCTGGGCGCTGCTGGTGGCCTCTGGCGTATTCATGGTGTCGGGCACGATCCCGGCGGCAACCGCCACGCTCACCCTGGTAGCACCGTCGTTGGCCAACCAGCCCGCTGTGGTAGCGCTGGTGGCCGCCGCGTGGTTGCTGGTGGTAAGCGCCGTCATCATCAAGGGCATCAAGCTGACGAGCTATTCTCAGGTCGCCATGACGGTGGTGGAAACCGCCATCCTGATTGCGCTGATTGCACTGGCGGTGTCGAAGTTCGGTGCGCACCCGGCGCATGCGCTGTCGTGGGCTTGGCTGTCACCCGGCGCATTCACGCCGCAGCTCTTCGCCACCGGGGCGCTCACGGCGTTGTTCTTCTTCTGGGGCTGGGACGTGACCGTCAATCTGACGGAAGAAACACGCGACGCCAATCACGCACCGGGCCGCGGCGCGCTTTGGGCCATGGTGATCGTGCTGGCGCTGTTCATGGGTTTTGCCGCCGTGATCCTGCTTGTACTGAGCGATGCGGAAATCGAGCAATCCAGCACCAACGTTATCTTTGCCGTGGCCGAGAAGCTGTTGCCGCGCCCGTGGAGCTACGTGGCCGTGGTGGCTGTCATGCTCAGCACGATCGGCACGCTGGAGACCTCCATCCTGCAGTTCACGCGCACGCTCTACGCCAAGGGGCGCGACGGCATGCTGCACGCGCGTTATGCGAGGCTGCACAAGACGTGGCACACGCCGTGGTTGGCGACCGCCGTCATCGCGACGATTGGGTTGGTGCTGCTGTTTGGCGCGTCGTTCTTCCCGAGCATCAACGCGATCATCAAGGACTCGGTCAATGCCATCGGCTTTCAGGTGGCGTTCTACTACGGGCTGGCCGGTTTTGCCTGTGCGTGGCACTACCGGCGCGATGCATTGCGCTCGCTGTTCGATGCGGTGTTTCTGGTGCTGTGGCCGCTGGGCAGTGCGCTGTTCTTGTGGTTCATTGCGGCCTACAGCGTGCCGACGTTCGATCTGCCGACCAACCTGATCGGCTTGGGCGGCATTGCGATCGGTACTGTTCCGCTGTTGCTCAACCGGAGGCTGGCCGAGCGCAATGGCCGCCTGGCTGGCAACCCTTAGCCGCCAATTGCCGAGTCCGGCCAGGCGCAGCGGCTGATCTGCTGGCGGAATTCATCCGCCAGCGCGTGCAGGTGCGTGAAGTTCAACCGCATCTCCGCTGCACGCTCGTGATAAGGCCCCACGCTTTGCGCTACGCGCTCAATGGCACGCGCGGCATCGCCGATGGCCAGATGCCCCAGCATGCGGGACGAGCCCACGATGCGATGCGAGGCTTCGATGATCTGCGCATCCACGCCGTCTCGCAGGGCCTGGTCGAGGCTGGCGAGGTCCTGCTCGATCGTCTCGGTAAACAGGTCGACGATAAAGCGCCACTGTTGCAGGTCGAGCCCGAACAGCTCGGTCAGCGTGCGGATGACTTGCAGGGGCAACTGGCCAGCAACGATGGCGTGACTGGCCTCGTCGGAGGCAGGGGTTGCGGGCGTGTCGCGGAGGGGCTGCATGGTGTGGCGCGTGATTTTGGACTCGAGCCACACTTTGCGTGCCGGGCCTGCTTGCAGCAATGAGATTCGTCCGATTTGAGTGTGGCCAGGTACGAGCTTGCAGACCCCCAAAAACAAATCGGGCGTACCGCTTGTGAGGCGATACGCCCAACCGGGCTGTGAGCGCTTGGGGCTCAGGGCAGCATGGCGGCAGTCGGCGTGACGTCTGGTTCGCGCGGGGGCGTGCGGCGATTGCGGTGCGCCCACGTGAACACCACCGGCAGCACCAGCAGCGTGAGGATCGTGGTCGTCACCATGCCGCCGACGATCACCAGTGCCAGCGGGCGTTGCGCCTCGGAACCGATGCTGTGCGATAGCGCTGCCGGCAGCAGGCCCAGGCCTGCCAGCATGGCCGTCATGATGACTGGGCGCAGGCGCAGCGCGGCACCCTCCACCGTCGCTTCATGCAGGTTCTCGGAGTGCGCCAGGCGGTTGACGTACGAGATCAGAATCACCCCGTCCTGGATGGCAATACCGAACAGCGACAGGAAGCCGATACCCGCCGAGATCGACAGTGTCTCGTTGGCGATATGCAGCGCCAGCAACCCGCCGATGGCCGCAAACGGTACGTTGAGCACCACCATCAGCGCGTCCTTGAAGTTGCCGAACGTGCTGTAGAGCAGCAGGAAGATCACCAGGATCGTCAGCGGCACGATCACCATCAGCTTGCCCTGGGCGACCTTCATCTCGTTGAACTGGCCGTCCCACTTGACGGTGTAGCCCTCGGGCAGCTTGACGCTGTCACCCACCATGCGCTGCGCTTCATCCACGGCACTGCCGAGGTCGCGCCCGCGCACGCCAAACTTGATGGCGATGTAGCGCTTGCCTTCTTCGCGGTAGATGAAGAACGGGCCGTCGGTCATCTGCACCTTGGCGATCATCGATAGCGGGATATGCTGGCCGTCAGGCGTGTCGATCAGCAGCTCGCGAATGGCGTCGTACGAGGCACGCGACTGCTGGTTCAGGCGCACTGCCAGCCCGAACGATTTTTCGCCTTCCAGAATCTGCGTGACTGGTGCGCCGCCAATGGCGTATTGCACCAGGTTCTGCACGTCGCTCACGTTGATGTTGAAGCGTGCGGCGGCCTGGCGGTCAATGGTGACGTTCAGCGTCGGCTGGCCCAACTCACGGAAGATGCCCACGTCCACCAGACCCTGCACCTTTTTGAGCTGTGCCTGAATTTCGGTGGCCTTGGCCTCGAGCATGTCGAGGTCGTTACCGAACAGCTTGACCGAGTTCTCGCCCTTCACGCCCGAGAGCGCCTCATCCACGTTGTCCTGGATGTACTGCGAGAAGTTGTATTCGATGCCCGGAATCTTCTCCAGATGCTTGGCCAGGCGCTCGACCAGATGGGCCTTGGTTACGCCTGGGCCCCACTTGTCGGGCGACGAGAAGTACAGGCCGTATTCCTGGTTGAACACGCCGGTGGAGTCGGTGCCGTCGTCCGGCCGACCGATCTGTACCGAAACCTTCTGGATTTCCGGCTGTTTGGCAAAGTACGTGCGCAGGTCGTTGGCCACGGAGGCGGAATAGTCCAGATCCACCGTGTTCGGCAGCGTGATGCGCAGCCACAGGTTGTTCTCTTCCAGCGTCGGCAGGAACTCCGTACCCAGGAAGCTGGCGCTGTACAGCGTCAGGCCCAGCGCGGCCAGAGCGGCAGCAAACACCGTCTTGGGGCGCGCAATGAGGCGGCGCAGCAGTGGCTTGTACCAGCGCAGGATCGCGCCCACAAAGGCTGGCGAATGCGGATGCAGCGACTTGCCGAACACGAACGACGTGGTGGCCGGCACGAAGGTCAGGCTCAGTACGATCGAGGCCATGAGCGCAAAGCCCATCGTGAACGCCATCGGCTTGAAGATGATGCCTTCCACACCGCCAATGAAGAACAGCGGCGAGTACGCCACGATGATGATGCCCGTGGAGAAGATCATCGCGCGCTGCACTTCACTGGTGGCCTTGACGATGGCGTCTTCCAGCTTTTCGGCGCCTTCTTCCAGGTGACGCATGATGTTTTCCATCACGATCACCGCCGCATCCACAATCACACCAAAGTCGATCGCGCCCAGCGAGATCAGATTGGCCGGCACATGGAAGTGCTCCATGCTGATGAACGACACGCACAGCGCCAGCGGAATCACCGCCGCCACCACAGCGGCCGCGCGCAGGTTGCCCAGGAAGACGAACAGCACTGCCAACACCAGCGAGATGCCCACCACCAGCGTGTGTTCCACCGTGCCCATGGTGATGTCGAGCAGCACCTGGCGGTCGTAGAACGGCTTGATCTGGATGTCCTTCGGTAGGATGCCGTTGTTCAGCTCGGCAACCTTGTCGCGCACCTTGGCCAGTACCTCGGTGGCATTGGCGTCGCGCTTGAGCAGCACGATGCCTTCCACCACGTCGGGCTGGTCGTTGTACTGCACCATGCCCAAGCGCTGCACGTTGCCGACTTCCACTTCGGCAATGTCGCGCACGTGCACCGGCACGCCGTTGTTGGCGGCCACCACCACGTTGCGGATGTCTTCCACCGTCTGCAGCAGACCCACGCCGCGCACCACGAACTGCTGCTCGCCGTCACGCAGCAGGTTGCCGCCAGTGTTGTTGTTGGCGTTGCCGATGGCCGTGATGAGCTGCGTCAGCGTGATGCCGTACGACTGCAGCTTCGCCGGCGACGGCACGATGTGGTACTCCTTCACCTTGCCGCCGAAGGAGCTCACGTCAGCCACGCCCTGAACGTGCTTGAGCTCCTTGGTGATGTCGTAGTCCTGGTAGCTCTTGAGCGTGGTGAGATCCACGCCGTCGCCCACCAGGCGGAAGCGCATGATTTCACCGGTCGCATCGGAGTCCGGGCTCAGGGCGGGTTGGATTCCGGTGGGCAGATTGGCCTGCGCCAGGTACTGCGAGAAGTTTTGCCGCGCCTTGAAGCTGTCGGTGCCTTCCTTGAACTTGAGCGTTACCACCGACAGCCCGAACAGCGACACCGAACGGAACGACTGCACGTCCGGCACGCCGGCCAGCGCGTTCTCGATGGGGATGGTGATCTGCTGCTCGACCTCGGTCGTGCTGCGCCCCGGCCACTGCGTAATGGCCTGCACGGACAGCGGCGCCACGCCCGGATACGCCTGCAGCGGAAGTTCCCTGAATGACAGGACGCCCGCCACCAGCAGCGCAATCGCCAGGAAGACGATCAGCAGCCGTCGCTTGAGAATGCCCGCGATCGGGTTGAAGCCCATGCCTACGCTCCCGCCTTCACGATCATTTCATTGAGCAGGGCGGCACCGCGCACCACCACTTGCGATGAGGCATCCAGGCCGGATGTGACCGCAAAGCTGCCATCGGTGCCCGTGTCCTTGCCTTGTACCTGCACGCGCTTGAAGTGCGTTGCATCGCTTTGCACGATCACGTAGTAGCTGCCGCGCTCCTTGACCAGCGCGGATTTCGGCACCACCGACGCCGGGCCGCTGCCAATCTGGATGCGCGCGGTCGAATACATCTCGGGGCGCAGCAGGCCATCGGGGTTGGGCACGTCGCAGCGCACCGTCAGCGTATGCGTGGCCGGGTCGATATTCGGGGCAATGAAGCTCACGCGGCCAGTGAAATCACGATCCGGATACGCGGCCGTGTGCAGCGTGATGGGCTGGCCGATGTGCACGCTGGCAATGTCGTTCTCATACACATTGCCGGTGAACCACAGCAGGCGCGTATCGACAATGCTCATGAACGAGTCGCCCACATTCAGGAAGGCGCCCGGGTCCATGTTGCGTTTGACGATGGTGCCCGAGAGCGGCGCACGCAGCGTCAGGTGCTCGGCAGGCGTGCCGCGCTTGGCGATCTGCGCAACCTCATCGTTGCTCACGCCAAGCACATGCAGGCGGCCGGCGGCGGACTGCACGGTGGCTTCTGCGTCTTCCTGCAAGTCCTTCATGTTGGAACCCTTGAGCTGGCGCGCGGTATTCAGCGCCAGCAGGTATTCCTTCTGCGCGGAGATGAAATCCGGTGCGTACAGCTCTGCAATCGGCTGGCCCTCGCGCACCAATGCGCCTTCGAACGCCAGGATGCGGTCCAGCCGGCCAGCCACGCGGGCAGAGGCCAGCTTGGTGCGCTCGGCGTTGTAAGCCAGCTTGCCCGGGGAGGACAGCTCCACCGGCACAGTGAGCTGGCTGACGTGCGCGACCTGCACCTGCTGCGGGTCGAAGCCGCCGGCCGGGATCTCCACAGAATCCGGTTTTGGACGCGCTGCGGTGGCGGCGGGTGCTGACGCAGCGTTGCTTGCAGGCTTGGCAGCTTCGGCGGCGTTGGGCGACGGGGCAGCGGGCCATTTGCGTCCGACCACCACGCCAACAGCAACAGCGGCAGCCAGGGCAATCACGGCAACGATAGGAGAGAACTTCTTCATGGTCTTATTGAGCTTGAACCGGCGAACGGCCGGTGGCCGCGAGCAATGCGTGATAAGCCTGCAGGGCCGTGGCCTGCGCCTGGGCGACCGCCAGTTCGGCGTTTTTGAGTGCGCCCTGCGCGGTCAGCAGGTCATTGAAATCGGCGTTGTTGCTGGCGTAATTGGTCATCGTCACGCGATAGGCCGCCAGCGCCTGCGGCAGTTGCCGCTGCTTGTTGAAGTCGAGCTGCGCGAGCGTCTGGCGCAGCGTGTTGTAAGAGGTATCGACGGCCAGCAGCGTTTGCTGACGCACGGACACGTCATTGGCCTCGGTGGCGATCTGGCTTTCCACCGCCTGGTTCACGCCGTACTTCTCCTTGGTGAAAAACCAGAACGGAATGATCAGGTCCAGCTCGATCTGATAGCTGTTCGGGCGCACGCCGTACGGCGGGTTGTCCGTCGTGACCGTGGCAATGACCTGGAAGTCGGGCAGGTACGCCTTGCGCGCCAGCGTCACGCTCTTGCGTGCGGCGTCGATCAGCTCGGCGGATGCCTTGATCGACGGGTGCTCGCGCAGCGCCTGGTTTTCCAGCTCGGGCAGCGGCTCGTCGGGCAGGCGCACGGATTCATCGTCGGTGCGCAGTTCCAGCGGGAAGGTCGGGTCCTTGCCGATGAGGGTGTTGAGCGTCTGCAGCGTGCTGTCGTACTGGCGCTGCGCGGCAAACAGGTCGTTCTGCGCGCTGCTCTGCATGACCTGCGCGTTGAGGAAGTCGGCATACGCCGCCGCGTTGTTGGCGTAGCGCACGCGCGTGATCTGCTTGACCTGCTCCAGGCGCGTGATGGTCAGCTTCTGCACGTCGATCTGCTTCTGCAGCGAGATCGCCTGGTAGTACGTAGTCGAAAGCTGTGCGTAGAGCTGCAGGTACAGCGCGTCGGACTGCGCGTTGAGCGACTCGGCCTGGCGGTCCGCAATCTCGGCGGCCAGTGCTTTCTTGCCCGGAAACGGAATCTGCTGCGTCAGGTTGTACTGGCTGCCGCCCGCACGGTTGACGGCCAGCGGGAACCCCTTGGGGATGCTGTTCCAGATGTAGCCGATCTGCGGGTTGTTGGGCGCAGCCAGTTGCGGCGGCACCGCCTTGGCCGAGAGGTAGACGTGGCGGGCCTGCATGAGTTGTGGGTTGTTGCTCTTCAACTCTTGAAGCAGCTCAACCAGGTTGAAGCCCGGCCCGGTCACGCCTGCCACCGATGGCTTGACCGGCGGCATGGTGGCGACGGGCATGCTGGCGGCAGCCGGCATCGTCGGCATCGGTACCGGTGTGGCCGGCTTTGACGAGCCTGCCCAGGCCGCTGTCAGCGGCAGGCTGGTTGCCACGCACAGCGCGGCCCAGGCACGTGGATGGAATGCACCCCAATGTTTCACTGCAGAGACTCCCCTTGAGACGGGAGCGTTTTTACCGACGCGATCTTTCAAGCGCCTTTCACGACTCAGCAAGCCGTCAGGAGGTGGGAAAACGCAAAAAAGCCGCAGCAAATCGCTCCAAGGCGGCAGTCTGCGTCAGTTATATGACAAGACATGTTGACCTTCTCAGGTCGTTGCAAGTGGGCACGGCAGGCCCACCCGAGTGGCCACGGCGTCGCGCATGGCCTGTAGGCTGGCGATGCGGGCGTCGATGCTGATCAGCTTCTCGCGCAGCAAGGCGGTGACTGCGGCATCCGTGTCGGGCTGCTGCCACACCTGGGTCATGCCCTCGCCAATTTCGGCCAGCGTGAAGCCGAGCTGCTGTGCCGTGCGCACGTAGCGCACCAGTTCAACGGTTTCGGGCGGATAGGCGCGGTAGCCGTTGCTGCGTCGGCGGGCGCGGATCAGGCCGCGTGTCTCATAGAAGCGCAGGCCATCGCGGGAGACGCCGGTGGCAGCGGCCAGATCACCGATGGAGAGGTCATCGATATGGGCGGGGAGGGTGGCGGGCATGGGGTCTCGCAACAGAAACGGGCTTGACCTTGGAGCGTACACCAGGCTTTACGGTGATGCTTCTTTCACTTCTGGAGTCTTGCCGTGGTTTCCGAATCGACTTTTATGCGCGTCGTGCGCGCCAGCGCCTGGTACGACTTGATCGTGAGCGCTCCGTTTGCAACGCCCTGGACGTTCGCCTGGCTGCATCAGGCGTTGAGCGCGGTGGCTCAGGCGCTGGGCATCGGCGGGTTGCCAGCGTTTGAGCCTGCGCATTTGCTGATGGCCAATCTGATGGGATCGGTGGTGTGCGTGTGGTCTGTATTGCGGATTCGGCAGGCGAGCGTGACGCTGGGCCGCTACGATGCCGTCGCACGTTGGCTCTTTTCAGCCTGGCAGGTGTTTGCGCTGATATCAGGGGCTACGCTGCTGGTGGTGCCGTTCCTGATCGTGGAGGTGGGTTTTGGGCTGTTGCAGATGATGCCGGTGGGGCGCGTGCCCGCCCGGGCGGACACGCAACACGCTTAGCGTGCAGCCGGAGCGCTGGCCGGCACTGCGGGCGGCAGACCGGCCGGGATCAGTGGGCCGCCGCCGAGCACTTGGCTGCGGGAGAGTATCCGCAATTGATTGTCGAGCTTGGCGGGGTCAACGAAGCGTTTGACGTCTTCACCTGCGCGGCGCGCCATTTCGGCGGAATCGACCCAGCCGGTCAGGGTGACCTTGCCCTCTGGCGTGGTGTGGATGCGGATCTGACGGGTATTCAGGGCGGTGTCCTGATCGAGTGCGGCCTTCACCTGATACGACAATAAGGAGTCGTCGGTCATGCGGGCGCCGGTGTTGTTGGGGCCATCACCCCAGGCGCAAGCTGCCAGCGCCGAGGCGGCGCAGATTGCTGCCAGCACACCCATCTGCCGGCGTGCCACGCCAGACCGGACCACCAGGGACAACAAGGGGAAGCGCATCGATGCTCCTGAAAAAAATGGCGACAGGCCCACATGATAAGCCTGCCGCCCTGCACCGGAACTGCGCGTCTTGCAGTCTGCTGGTCAATAAGCGTGCCCTGGCGCGGTGTTCTGCTTGCGCTGCCACAAGGTCTGCAATGCCAGCCAGCCTGGCCCGACCGTCGCCACGATCGCGATCAGCACACCCCACACGAAGTGGAACTCGACGGCCGACGCGGACAGGCTTGCCCAATACGACAGTGCCGCGACAACGTTGACGAAGAACAGCCCCGCAGCCGCCAGCCGCGGCACGATGCCGATCAGCATCAGTGTTGGGAGGACCACTTCACCGAAGGTGCCCAGCGCTGCGGCCAGCATGGGCGGCAGCAACGGTACCTTGTATTCCTCGGTAAAGAGCAGCACGGTGGTGTCCCAGTCGTGCAGTTTGGTCAGGCCTGAACGGAAGAACACGTAGAAGAGGTAAGCCCGCGCGATCAGCAGGATGAACGAACACAACCCGCTCTGTGGGCCGGCAAAGCGATCGAATGCGGCGCGGATGCGCGTGAGCGGGGCAAGTGGGGTGGTGTTCATGGGGTGTCTCCAATAGGCAGGCGGGGGGATGCAGGTTGCGCGGACAGTGCGAGTATCCCTGCGCGGTAGAGGCCAGCCAGGCAGGCGGTGAGGTCGAAATCTGCCTGGGCGGTCAGTGTTTGTGTGAGGGCCGCCTCTAGTGACGGCGTTGCATCGCAGGCAGCGAGAAATGCTGCGGTGCTCGGATCAAGGTCGAGCACGACGACGCGGTGGTCTTGCACGGTGACGACCGCCGCTTCACGCGTGCCGAGGTCAATACTGCTCAACGCGATGGCCGCGTCGGGCTGATGCGCCCGCCAGATGGACACAACCGGCCACGGCGATGTCACGTACCAAGCCCCATCGACGAGACCGGCACGGAGGGTGTCCGCCGGCTGCGCGAGCAGCGTGCCGAGCGCAGCGGCGTCCAGCACCTGAGCGTGCGCATCGGGTGCGTAGTGCGCCCAGTGCACATGCCATTCCAATCGCGCCACGTCAGCCAGATACGGCACGCTGCCGGCCAGCGGTGATTGCGCAATCACCTCGGGCAAGGCATCTCCGTACCGATGCAGGTTGGCCGAGGTCGATCCTTGCACTGCCAGCGTGTCGCGCACGATGGCATCGAAGCAGTCATCGCCAACGAGTGCACGGCAGACCGGATAGGCACCCGCCAGCGTGTTGCGCAGGATGGCCAGGCGCGCGTTGCGATAGATGGCTACGCCGTGCGAGTCGTCACCGCCCGTTGGCGTTGTGAGCGTGCCGATGAGGTGGGCTTCCCAGTCAGGCAGGCGCATGATCGCTCTCCGTGACTGTGGAACTTGCATGCCGGTCGAGGACGACCTGGGCACGTTCGGCCTCCTGCAGCAGCACCTGCACGGGCGGGATGTCGGCATCCCACTCGATAAGCGTCGGACGAGCCCCATGGGCGGCGATCCAGGCTTCGTAGATCGCCCAGACTGGCGCGTGTACCGGCGCGCTGTGCGTGTCGATCAGCATGCCGTCTTCCACGCTGAAGCCAGCCAGGTGAATTTCGCCCACCAGGGTCGGGTCGATGTCGGCGAGCACAGATTCCACCGTCACGCCATGGTTGACGCTGTTGACGTAGAGGTTGTTCAGGTCCAGCAGGATGCCGCAGCCGGTGCGGCGCGCGAGTGCGGTGAGAAAGGCGCCTTCGGAGACGGCCTCATCGGCATCGACCAGCGCGCGGCAGTCTATATAGGCAGCGATGTTCTCGATCAGCAGCGGCCGCTTGAGGATGTCCTGCGCGCGCATGACATTGGCGCACACGAGGTCGAGCGACTCGCGGGAATAGGGCAGGGGCAGCAGGTCGTTGACGACCTGGGCACCACTGCGGTTGAAGCACAGGTGCTCGGAAATGGCGGCGGGCGCAACAGCTTCGGCCAACGTGGCAATGGCACGCACGTGGTCGGTGTCCAGCCCATCGGCGTTGCCGAGCCCCATGCCCACGCCGTGCAGGCTTACGGGCTGGTGGGCCCGTGCAGCCAACAGCGCGGCGCGGGCGGGGCCGCCATACAGGTAGTTCTCGCTGTGCACTTCCACCCAGGGGAAGCGGGCCTCCCCGTGCAGCAGGGCGGGAAAGTGCGGGGCGCGCAGGCCTGCGCCGGCGCACGTGGGCAGAGTGGTCTGCATGGCGGTTACCCGGGTCGTCGGCTGATGCTTACTTGGACATCGGCTGCATCGTGCCGCCCATCTGCGCGCAGGTACCGGCCGGCACGTACTTCCACGACATCGGGTCCTTGTCGATCTTCGATTGGCCGGCGCAGGCGTGGGCGCTGCCCGGGCTGGCGCAATCGTTCTGGCCGGCCTTGGCCACGCCGTAACACTTTTCCTTGCCAGCGGCGTCTGCCGCTTGCACCGGAGTCGACAGGGCGCCCAGTGCGAGCAGGCTACCCAGGGCGGCGGCGATGATGGCTTGTTGTTTCATTTGCGTTCTCCTTGATTAAGCAGGTGTCTTTGACGGGGACAGGGCGTGATTGCCCTGTCTTTACCGTACGGCGCGCCGCGGCAATGCGCAAACGCGTTCCGTGCAACTTGGTCGCCGCACTGACAGATTCCTGATACGGAAAACGAAATTTTTTTTTGGCGGGCGAAAAACCGCATTGCCCAAGAAAAAAGGCGGCCCGAAATGGGTCGCCTTCGTGCAGAACAGGGGGGAGGACGTCAATCAATTGCGCGCGACGCATTTTCAATGCGCCGCCAGCGACTACCCCAGATGGGGCACAGCTTTTTTCAGCTCACACGGAAATGCTCGATGCTCTGCCCAGCGTTGACAGCGCGCTGCAGCCAGTCGGGCATGTCGCCTGCGCCGTCCCAATGCTGACCGTCGGCACTCATATAGATAGGGCCGACGGGCGGGGGGGGTAAATCGAAGCAGCCCCGTGCCTGCAGGTCTTCGACCGACAGCTCATAGGTTTGCATTTGTTCCCGGATCCAGGCGATCGCGGCTTCGCGGCCCGGCTGCGGCGGGTTGCCATCCTTCATCTTGTGCGTATGTTTTGGAGTTTTGTGTCCGTCCGGCGTCAAGAGAGAGAGACGGACGCTGGGCGCGCCCGAGGCCGGCGGAAAACGCACAAGAATAACAGCAGTTGGGCGGCGGATTCGTGTTGTGGGGGCTTAAGCGTATTGCATTATTTGACAGCGGCCGAATCTGCCCCCGGCCGCAGCCACCGGTATGGCGACCAACCCAGGTTCATGCCCGCCGCCGCCAGCAGGATCGCCCCTGCCCCCAGAAACTGCGCAAATTGCAGCCGGTGCCCGAAGGCAATAATGTCAACGACAATCGCAACGATTGGGTAGATGAACGAGAGCGACCCCGTCAGGTGCGTCGGCAACCGTTGAATGGCGCCATACAGCAGGATGTACATCAGCCCGGTATGCACTACACCCACCGTCACCAGCAACACCCACGTATGGGCATCGGCCGGCGGGTGTGACAGGTTGGCCAGTGGCGCCAGCATCAGCACGCCCACACACACCTGGACGAGCGCAATCAGGTGCGGTGGCGTACCGGCCAGCTTCTTGGTGATGATGGCTGCCACCGCATAGGCAAAGGCCGCACCCAGCGCCAACGCGATGCCCATCAGATAGTCTGTGCCGCTAGCCGCCGCCGGCCCCACCTGCACGATCAACACGACCCCGACAAAGGCGATGGCCAGCCAGGTCAGCTTGGCCGACGTTAGCCGCTCTGAAAGGAATAGGGCGCCCAGCCCTACCAGCATGAACGGCTGCGTGTTGTAGACCGCCGTGGCAATTGAGATGGACGCCCGCGGATACGCAGCAAACAACAGCAGCCAGTTGATGACGATGGCCACCCCGCCCAGCGCCGCAATGCCGGTGCGCTTCCAGGTGATGGCGCCGCGCAGCAGTCCCAGCCCTGCGCATACCGCCAGCAGCGTGAGCGCGCCGAACACGCAGCGCCAGAACACCACGTCCATCACTGGTTGGCCGGAGCGGACCACGAACCAGCCGATCGTCCCGGAAATCGTCATGGCGGTGGTCATCTCGACCGTGCCGCGAGTTTTCTCGTTCATGCGTACACCCTGTGCGTTGGATGCGAGAAGGATCGCACGCGCATTGCCAGACTTCCATTGCTTTTCTGAGGCAAAATCGGGGTTCTTGCTAATGAAATAAGGCCAAAGACAGCAATGGCCGTTAGGAGGTGCAATGAGTACGATTGATGAGCTGGATCAGCGGATTCTGGATGTCCTGCTGACCGATTCCCGCATCTCGCTCAAGCAACTGGCCGAGCAGGTGGGGCTGTCGTCCCCCAGTGTGTCGGAGCGTTTGCGCCGGCTGGAGGAGCGCGGCGTGATCCGCCATTACACGGTCGACATTGACCCGAAAGCGCTGGGCTACACGCTGCAGGCCATCGTGCGGGTGCGGCCCATGCCCGGCAAGCTGCATATCGTGCAGAAGCTGATCGAAGAGATTCCGCAGATTGGCGAATGCGACAAGGTCACGGGCGAGGATTGCTTTATCGCCCGGCTGTACGTGCGCTCGATCGACCAGCTCGACCACATCCTCGATCGTGTGGCCGACCATGCCGAGACCAACACTGCCATCGTCAAGGCTCAGCCGGTGCGGCGGCGGGCGCCGCCGTTTGTGTCGGCCGACTGACGTATTGGGCACTATGCAGTGACGGCCAGCTGGGTGGTGAACGCATGCGCCATGGCTTGCCGCAGATCGGCAATCAGGTCTTCCGGTGCCTCCAGTCCGACATTGAGCCGCACCAGGCGGCCGCGATATTGGCGGTTCGGACGTACCAGATCGGGGTACGGCATCACCAGGCTGCTTGTGCCGCCCCAGCTCATGCCAATCCGGAATACACGTAGCGCATCAATAAACACGTTGACCTGTGCGGCTGACACGCTTTCCTGAAACACCACCGAGAACACGCTTGTCGCGCCGGTAAAGTCGCGCCTCCAGAATTCGTGACCAGGGCAGGACGGCAGCGCCGGATGCAGCACGGTGGCGATGCTGTCCTGCAGATGCAGCCAGCGCGCCACCGCAAGCGTGGAGGCTTGTAGGCGCTCCAGCCGTAGCCCCAGGGTTTGCAGGCCACGCAGCGCCAGGCTGCAGTCATCGGGCGA
>NZ_JAELUI010000338.1 GCF_016429285.1 Ralstonia sp. ASV6 | reverse complement strand
GACCTACGTGGTCCACGCTGGGCCCGGTACGCCGTGCGCAGTGATCGACTCGGTACTTGATTACGACCCGAAATCCGGCCGTACGCGCACCAAGTCTGCCGACCGCGTGGCCGCCTTCATCGAGGCGCATGGGTTGCGCGTCGAATGGCTGCTCGAGACGCACGCCCACGCCGATCACCTGTCGGCAGCGCCGTACCTGCGGGGCCGCTTTGGCGGGCGCATCGCCATCGGCGAGCGCATTCGCGTGGTGCAGGGCGTGTTCAAGCCGATCTTCAACCTGGAGCCGTCATTCCAGCTCGACGGTTCGCAGTTTGACCATCTGTTCTCGCCGGACGAGGTCTTCCACATTGGTGAGTTGGAGGCGAAGTCGTTGGCCGTGCCCGGGCACACGCCCGCGGACATGGCCTATCAGGTCGGGGATGCCGTGTTCGTTGGCGACACGCTCTTCATGCCCGACGTGGGCACGGCGCGCTGCGATTTCCCTGGCGGTGATGCGGGTACGCTGTACCAGTCGATCCGCCGTCTGCTCGACTTGCCGGCCGACACGCGGCTCTACATGTGCCATGACTACCCGCCCGCAGGGCGCGAGGCCACGTGCCACACC
>NZ_JAELUI010000337.1 GCF_016429285.1 Ralstonia sp. ASV6 | reverse complement strand
CAGCCCGTACTTTCGCGCCTTCGCATCCAAGCCGATGCGCGAGTGGCCACTGATGGACAAGGCCACCATGATGGCCAACTTCGACACCATGAACACCGCCGGCCTGCGCCTGGACGATGTGTTGGCCTGCGCGCGCCAGGCCGAGCAGTCGCGTGACTTCCGGCCGATGGTGGGCCCGTATTCGGTGGGCCTGTCTTCCGGCACATCGGGCGGACGCGGCGTGTTTGTCGTCAGCCCTGCAGAGCGCGCCCAATGGGCCGGCGTCCTGCTCGCCAAGCTGCTGCCGCGCGGGCTGCTGCACGGGGAGCGCGTCGCCCTGTTCCTGCGTGCCAACAACAACCTGTACACGGCGGTGCGCAACCCGTGGCTGACGTTCGCGTTCTTTGATCTGTTCGCGCCGTTCGAATCGCACCGCGCGCCGCTGGAGGCGTTGCAGCCCACCATCGTCGTGGGGCCCGCGCAGGTGCTGCGCGCGCTGGCGCTGGAAAAGCTGGCTGGCCGGCTCGACATCGCACCGGTGCAAGTGCTTTCCGGCGCCGAGGTGCTGGAACCGATGGACCGCGTGTTGTTGGCGCAGGCATTCGGCAACGTGGGCGAGGTCTACCAGGCCACCGAGGGCTTCCTGGGCGCCA
>NZ_JAELUI010000336.1 GCF_016429285.1 Ralstonia sp. ASV6 | reverse complement strand
GGGCCTGTCAGTAATTTCGTGTTCAAGGCATAACATGCCCTCAAGGAGGGTTTATGCCTCGCGAACCGAAGACCAAGCCGGTCGAGCTGCCGGCGATTCCAGCCAAGCTGCTTGAGCAGTTCGGCAATGGCCCGATGACGGCCGACGCCATCAACGCCGCGACACTAGCCCTCAAGAAGGCCCTGATCGAGCGGGCGCTGGGCGGTGAGTTAAGCCACCATCTTGGTTACCCGCCAGGGGCAGCCAAGCCCGCCACCGTGCGCAATCAACGCAACGGCACGGGCGCCAAGACGATCCTCACCGAGGATGGCCCGATCCGCATTGAGGTGCCGCGCGATCGCGACGGCAGTTTCACGCCGCTGCTGATCCCCAAGCACGAGCGGCGCTTCACTGGCTTTGACGACAAGATCGTCGCCATGTACGCCCGAGGCATGACGGTGCGCGAGATACAAGGCTTCCTACTCGAGCAATATGCGACGGAGGTCTCACCCGAGTTCATCAGCTCGGTCACCGATGAGGTGATGGCCGAAGTCACTGCCTGGCAGGCCCGACCGCTTGAAGCCATGTATCCGGTTGTGTTCTTCGATGCACTGCGGGTCAAGATCCGCGAGGACGCGGTGGTGCGCAACAAGGCC
>NZ_JAELUI010000335.1 GCF_016429285.1 Ralstonia sp. ASV6 | reverse complement strand
GGGAGTGTCAGGATTTCCGTGTTCAAGGCTGGGGTTGAGAATCACACGGACGGTCGAACGAATCGATCTGCATAGAGGATAGCGAATTGGTTCATAGCGTCCTTCCAAGCGAGACCGGGGCGGTTCCAGTTTGCGGTGATATTGCGTAGCGCCAACCAGATGAGCTTGGTTGCTGCCTCGTCGCTGGGGAAGTGGCCTCGGGTCTTGATGATCTTGCGTAGTTGCGCGTTGATGTTCTCGATGGCGTTCGTCGTGTAGATCACGCGGCGCACCTCAGGTGGAAACGCAAAGAACGGAATTACGCGATCCCAGGCGCTGCGCCATGCAGCACTAACCGTCGGGAATCGCTGCCCCCATGGGCCTTGGGCAAACACATCGAGCTCGGCCTGCGCAGCCTCAGCACTTGGGGCGGTGTAGATCGGTCGAATCGCCGCGGCCAGCGCGCGTCGGTCTTTCCAGTTCACGTAATCGAGACTGTTGCGGATCAGGTGGACGATGCAGGTCTGCAGCGTGGTCGCCGGGAACACGGTGGCCAGCGCTTCGGGCATGCCCTTGAGGCCATCGGTGACAGCGATCAGGATGTCGCACACGCCGCGCGTCTTCAGATCGTTGAACACCTTCATCCAGAACTTGGCGCCTTCGGTGCTTTCGATCCACAGGCCCAGGA
>NZ_JAELUI010000334.1 GCF_016429285.1 Ralstonia sp. ASV6 | reverse complement strand
GTTCAGCATCGAAGAGTTGGCCGATATGCTCGAAGCCATGTGCGAGCTCGAAGCCCTGTGCTGCCGCCTGAGCGCGCAGCGCATGAGCGTGGTCGAGAAGAAGCAGCTCGAAGTACTCCAGAGCGACATGAACGACGCCATCGCGCGTGGCGATGAAGTCGGTTACTTCGAACTCAACCGCGAGTTTCACGAGCTGATCTGCAAGGGCGCGCAGAGCAAATCGCTGGCGTCGATCATTGCGGTGCAACGCCAGCGCCTGGCGGGCTTCCGCGCCGCGCAACCGGCAACGCCGTCGCGCTTTGAGGCCGCCACCGACGAGCACCGCGAGATCGTCTCCGCCATCCTCGCTGCCGATCCGGAGCGCGCCTACAATGCAATGCGCGACCACACGGCGCGCCTGTCGATCGTCGTGCTGGGCCGCCTGAAGAAGCAACAACAAGGCAACCGCGCCAGCGCCTGAGGCGCCATCCGAGCAAAACAACGCGCTCATGCCGCTACCTGCTGAACCGGCGGCATCAAGAACCCCAATGCATCGAGCTGTGCCAGCAGTGCATTCGCCTGCTCTGCGCTGAATGCCGTCAAGGGCGGCCGCACGCGGCTCCAGCCGGCGTGCTGCATGTGATGCGCAACCACGGCCTTGAGCGCCGGAATCATCGGCAACGCCTGCGCGATCGTGCGCAACGCCGTCACCGTTGCCTCCCAGAC
>NZ_JAELUI010000333.1 GCF_016429285.1 Ralstonia sp. ASV6 | reverse complement strand
TGGACAGCGAACTGATCCCAGTCGACGCCGAGGTCGACAGCGATGTCAGCGCGGTGTTGGTTGTGCTCAGGCCTGTGGAGAGCGAGTTCACTCCACTTTGCGCCGTGCTGATCCCAGTCGATGCCGAGGTCGACAGCGACGTCACCGTGCTGTTGGTCGTGCTCAAGCCCGTCGACAACGATGTGACATTGCTGTTCGTCGCGCTCAAGCCAGTGGACAGCGAGTTCACCCCACTTTGCGCCGTGCTGATGCCCGTCGACGCTGACGTCGACAGCGAAGACAGCTGGCTGCCGTTGATCGCATCCGTACTCGTCGCGTTCACCGCACCCGCTGCCACGTTCGTCAGTGTCACCGGCGCGCTGGCGCCAACACCGCCCAGCGTCACCTTGGCGTGCGTGCTGTCGTCGTACTGCACGGCATTCCCGAGTCCGGCCGAGACCGCCGTCGACAACGATGTGACATTGCTGTTCGTCGCGCTCAAGCCAGTGGACAGCGAGTTCACCCCACTTTGCGCCGTGCTGATCCCCGTCGACGCTGACGTCGACAGCGAAGACAGCTGGCTGCCGTTGATCGCATCCGTACTCGTCGCGTTCACCGCACCCGCTGCCACGTTCGTCAGTGTCACCGGCGCGCTCGCGCCAACACCACCCAGCGTCACCTTGGTGTGCGTGCTGTCGTCGTACTGCACAGCGTTGGCAACGCTCGTGGACAGCGAACTGATCCCAGTCGACGCCGAGGTCGACAGCGA
>NZ_JAELUI010000332.1 GCF_016429285.1 Ralstonia sp. ASV6 | reverse complement strand
AGACAAAACTGTCGACGAAATAAATGAAGGTGGGAAAGGGGAATTTTATTCAACGTCTTCGGATCAAAACAGGGTCGCACAGTTCAACGACTCTAACTGTGTCGCGTGGCACTCCAAAATGCTCAGTGGGCGGACAAGAGCAAAATGAATAGCCCCTAAAGAGAAGGCTGCACCTCGGAACATGGGTCTCAGTCACGGACTAAAATGGGGGCAGTTCCGTTGGCATGAGTCTTTTTGTTGGCTGTGGAAGAGCTGAATGGAGCTGCGCAGGGATGAGGCATATCCACCGGTAATACACCAGGTATTCTGCGGACAGCAATAGCGAAAACCTTGTCTATTGCTGGAGCAAAGGTCTAGGGCGTTCCGACTCATACCGTAAAGGCGGAACTATCACCGATAGCGACGAGCATTGCTTCTTGGGTTAGACGAGCAGGTACCGTATATCTACACTTGTATGGACTCGCATTCACAGCTGAATAAATGTCCTTGGCTCTGCTATAGAATACGATACTGCTCTAGGAGCTACGTTACCATGAAATCTTGCTTCTCTGTGAGCTTTAGTCCGAGCAAGTATTTTATCAGATGCAGGATTTTTATCTTGATCATCTGATAAAGGGTTGTTGTGGGCCGTCTCACACACTAGTACCTTAGACCCTCACTCGCTTCGGAGATGCATGGCGGCCCATTTAAAGTCTCCGTACTCGGCCATTCCACGGATCAATCGGCACAGTTTCAGGGAACTACTCCGTATACGAGC
>NZ_JAELUI010000331.1 GCF_016429285.1 Ralstonia sp. ASV6 | reverse complement strand
GCCACCAAACTTGGCGGACAGCACGGTGGCGATCGCCGCGGTCAGCGTCGTCTTGCCGTGGTCAACGTGACCAATCGTCCCAACGTTCACGTGCGGCTTGGTCCGCTCGAACTTTTCCTTTGCCATGACGCGACTCCTGTCTCGGTAGCGATTTGGGTTGGTGGATGCGTGGTGCCCATGGGCAGGATCGAACTGCCGACCTCTCCCTTACCAAGGGAGTGCTCTGCCACTGAGCCACATGGGCGAAACTTACTAACAGCGAATGGAGCGGGTGAAGGGAATCGAACCCTCGTCGTAAGCTTGGAAGGCTTCTGCTCTACCATTGAGCTACACCCGCCCGGGTTACTTCTTCCCTTGCCGCCCGGCCCTGGCTATGGACCGAACTCACTGTTTAATTCTGGTGGAGAGGGCTGGATTCGAACCAGCGTAGGCGTAAGCCAACAGATTTACAGTCTGCCCCCTTTAGCCACTCGGGCACCTCTCCGAAGAGAACTTGCGATTATGGGACCACCGAGGCACCTTGTCAAGCAATGCTTGATGAAATCGCATAACGAAACATGCGTACGCTCTCACCCTTAGGCGACCGAGGCGCTCAGACGGCGACCGCCGAAAAGGCTTTATCGCCGACGCGCCGCATCGGAACCAACGTACAGTCCCAATGGCCCGCAAGGCCACGGTTTAGGCCCGTGCATGCTGCACAATCCGAGCTACGACTTCAACGATGAGTTGCTGCCGTTGGGGGCGACGTACTGGGTGAGGTTGGTACAGAGGTACCTGGCGCGGGGCTGAGGG
>NZ_JAELUI010000330.1 GCF_016429285.1 Ralstonia sp. ASV6 | reverse complement strand
GGGGTTATTGCGCAACCCCTCTTCCACCAACGCGTTCAACGCCTCCGACTGATAGAGCCGCCACCATTGCGGCACGGGCGCGGCACCCACGTCAAGCTGCTGGGCAACGCCGGCCGCTTCCACCGTCTTTTCAGGCTGCGTCACCACGCCATAGTGTTCCGGCGACGGCACGGCAGGCGGCACGCTGATGGGCGCCAGGGAGCATGCCGACAGGGCCAGCACCGAGGTTGCGGCAAGCGCGCACGTCATACGAGAGAGTTTCATGATCAATTCTCCAGGGCTGCGGTGCCGGTCGACGGCAGTTCCCGTTCGTCCGGGCGCACCTTGAAGCAAGCGGCGTACAGCGCCGGCAGGAAGAAGATGGTCAATACCGTGGCGATGGTGATACCGCCCATCAGTGCGGTCGCCATCGGCCCGAAGAAGCCCGAGCGCAGCAGCGGGATCAGCGCAAGCACAGCGGCAGCCGCGGTCAGCATGATTGGCCGGAAGCGCCGCACGGTGGCGCCGATGATGGCGTCGAAGCGCTTCTGGCCCGCGGCGATGTCCTGGTCGATCTGGTCCACCAGAATCACGGAGTTGCGCATGATGATCCCGAACATGGCAATCACCCCGAGCAGCGCCACGAACCCGAACGGCTTACCGAACAGCAGCAGCGCAGCCACCACGCCAATCAGGCCCAGCGGCGCCGTCAACACGACGATGAACGTGCGCGAGAAGCTCTTGAGCTGGATCATCAGCAGCGTCAACACGGCAATGATCATGAGCGGCATCTCGGCGTTGATCGACGTCTGCCCCTTCACGCTCTCTTCCACC
>NZ_JAELUI010000032.1 GCF_016429285.1 Ralstonia sp. ASV6 | reverse complement strand
GGCAATCGGGTCCACCGCCTCGGCCATGGCGTCGAGCACGCGCGCGGCGGTGGCAGGGCCGGCGCCGGGCAGTAACTGGATCACGCGAAACCCAGCGATGCGGTTGCGGGGGTTCTCGGCCCAGCGCAGCACCGAGAGAACATCCTTCACGTGCGACGCTTCCAGAAACTTGAGGCCGCCGTATTTCACGAACGGGATGTTGCGGCGCGTGAGCTCGATCTCCAGCGGCGCACTGTGGCTGGCTGTGCGGAACAACACGGCTTGAGATTTCAACGCCAAGCCGCCTTCGCGCTGATGCAGCACCTGCTCGGCCACACAGCGCGCCTGTTCGGCTTCGTCGCGCACCGAAATCAGCCGTGGGCGATGTGTCGACGCACGGTCCGTCCACAGCGTCTTGGCAAAGCGCTCCGTGGCGAAACGCATCACACCGTTCGAGGCATCCAGAATCGGCTGCGTCGAGCGGTAATTGCGCTCCAACAGCACTGTGTGTGCCGGCCGCGTGAAGTGGCGCGGGAAGTCGAGGATATTGCGCACCGTCGCCGCACGAAATGCATAGATCGACTGTGCATCGTCGCCCACCACCGTCACGCCACGGCCGTCGGGGCGCAGCGCCCGCAGGATGGACGACTGCAGCCGGTTGGTGTCCTGGTATTCGTCGACGAGGATGTGGTCGAAGCGCGTGCCGATCTCGGCGGCCAGTTCGGCGTCGGACACCATCGCGTGCCAGTACAGCAGCAGGTCGTCGTAGTCGAGCACGTGCTGGGCCTGTTTGGCTTCTACGTAGCCATCAAACAGCGTGCGCAGTTGCGCTTCCCACATCGCGCACCACGGGAAGTGATGCTTGAGCACGGCGTTGAGCGGGCTCTCCGCATTGATGGCCCGCGAGTAGATCGCCAGGCAAGTCTGCTTGAGCGGGAAGCGGCGCTCCTTGGTCGACAGGCTCAACTCGTGGCGCACGACGTTGAGCAGATCGGCGGAATCGCTGCGGTCGTGGATGGTGAAGTCGGGTGCGAGGCCGACGCGTTCGGCGTATTCGCGCAGCAGGCGTGCGCCGATGCCGTGGAACGTGCCGGCCCAGGGCAGGGTGGTCTGGTATGACGTGCCGGCGGCATTCAGCGCGCTGGCGCCGCGCTCGCCCTGCATGGCACGCGCCAGCAGGTGGCCGGCGCGGTTGGACAGTTCACTCGCGGCCCGGCGCGAGAACGTCAGCAGCAGAATGCGTTGCGGATCGGCCCCGTTGGCCACCAGGTGTGCGACACGCCAGCCCAATGTGTGCGTCTTACCCGACCCGGCGCCGGCCAGCACAAGCAGCGGGCCTGTTGCGGCCGCATCCGCCCCGGAAATGCCGAATTCGACCGCTTGGCGCTGCTGGTCGTTCAGTTGGGCCAGGTAACCCGGAGTGACCGAGCCATTGGCGGTGTCGGGGGTGGGAGAAGCGGAAAGCACGGCGGGGGCGTCGCAGAAAATAACTGTATAAATATACAGCACCGTGCGACCCGTCGATCAAAAGCGAGAACGGTGATGTCACACCCTGGCAACGGGCGCGACACCACCGTGTTTGCGCACGACAAGGCCCGCTTGCGTGCGTCAGACCTGCTTAGTGGCGCTGTTGCACGTATCGCTGCACATCACTGATCGAGACTTGGCCCGAATGGGCTGTGTCGATCTGGTCAAAGTGCTTTGCCACGTAGCCCAGACCGCTGGCCTGGGCTTGCGCTTTGGTGATCGAACCGCCGTTGCTCAGCGCCGCGTTTGCACTCAGCCGTTTCACAAGGCGCTGCTGGGCCTCCTGTTGCAATTGCTCACCCGTGGAAGAGGCGGCAGGCGCGGCCTTATTGGCCGGAAAGAACGGGCCATCCACGCCGTGGCCGCCCTTGGGCAACGTCACCGGGGCCACAGATTGTGTGGTGGGCGATGCGTATGCCTGACCCACCAGCGCACCGAGGAGAATGGCGGGCAGCATGTGCCGCACAGTGTTCATAAGGGACATGATCACTCCTTCATCAAGATTAATGTGCAGCTTGTGCTGTGAGTGTTGGCGTGCCAGCAGGGTTCTCGTCTGCCCACGGCGCCGGCAGCGTTGCCAGCGTCAGTGCGGATGGAATGGACTGGCCACCGAAATACGCCACCAGATCGCTCTTCATCTGGGGCCGGGCAACGTCATCCAGGTAGATCATGTGCCCGCCCTGGTAGAACGTGACCTGCAGCTTCGGGTTCAGGCCCGACACGGTTTGCAGGCGTGCCAGCTGCTTCTCGGTGTTGAAGAACGGCGTGGCGAGATCGTGGTAGCCGTTGGACGAGAGCACCTTCAGCTGCGGGTTCATCTGAATGGCGGCGAGCAGATCGGGCAGCGTATCCGGCAGCGGCTGGCCATCATGCGAGAAGTCCCACGAACCGATGATGTTGTCGTTCAGCGGCACGAACGTCGCATTTGGTGCGGTATAGCCCAGGTAGTTCGGCATCTGCGTTTGCAGCGCGGTGGTGAACGGCTGCGAGATCAGGATGTCCGACGGGTCCCCGTCGCTCGCCAGACGCGAATCCGAGTTCGGCAGCGACACGCGCCCGTCGTAACGGCCAATCGTCGTGCCCGGCAGGAGCGTGGTCTGGAACGGCGTCTTGCTGAAGTACCCCGTCAACGCCTGCAGCGTCAGGCCGGAAGGCGATTCCCACGACGCGAGCGTCGACTTGGACGGGAACTTGGGCGTGCCGAGCGCGTTCGGAGAGCCCAACTGGCTAAGCGCCCACGAGTTTGCGTACGTCTTGAACGTGCTGTACTTGTTCGTGACGAACTGCTCAGACTGCGTCGCAAACGCTGACTGGCTCGGCTGGCTTGGCGAGACCTGGTTGAAGTAAGACGCCACTGCGGCATAGCCGGGGTAGTAGCCCACCAGCGTATCGGTCGCGAGCTTCAACCCTGCGGTTGAGTTCTCGATGGCGGTGGCTTCAACCGCATCCGCAAAGTAGTTCAGGATGGACGACTGCAGCACGATGCCGGTGAGGTGCACGCCTGCTGATTCCAGCGCAAGCGCCAGCATGTTGGTGCGCGGTGTGCCGTACGACTCGCCGTACAGATAGATCGGCGAGCTGCTGCGGCTGTTCACCGTCAGGTAGCGCTGGATGAAGTCACGCATGACGTTGACGTCGACATCGCTGCCCCAGAACGACTGGTTGGTGTTCGGCGCAATCGCTTCGGAAAGGCCAGTCCCCGGCGGATCAATGAACACCATATCGGTGGTGGCGATCAGGCTCTCCGCGTTGTCCACCAGGGTGTAGTTCGGCCAGTTGGTCAGCAGCGGATCCGGCGTAGCGACACGGGTGGGCGCAAATGAGCCCAGGCGCAGCCAGATCGACGACGAACCCGGCCCCCCGTTATAGAAGAAGGTGACAGGCCGCGGCTGCCCGTTGGTGCTGGGCGCCGTGTACGCGACGTATGACATTGTCGCCTCGGGGTTGCCGCTGGCATCCGATGCTGTCAGGTGGCCGGTCGTGGTGGTGTAGTTCACCGGAGTGGTGCCGGCCGTCCACTGATAGTGCATGACCGCGGCATTCTCGGACACCTGTGACGGATCCAGGCTATCCGTCGCATTGGACGAATATGCGACCGGGTCCACATAGGGCTGGTTGGCCTGCACGGTTTTCGCGGTCACGTCTGTCTGGTTTGCGCTCGCTGCGGACGCCACGGGGCTGCCGTCATCGCCCCCGCACCCGGTGACAAGCGATATGCCGACAAGCAGCGCGCCAACGCCGACCAGCCGCCCCAAAGAAGGAGAACGGCCAAGGCCATAACCACTGGAACTACGGTTTGGTTTCATTTGCATCCCTGTCATTGATGAGATACGAACAAACAAAAAGCCGCCTGGCGAAGAAATCACCAAAAATGGGCAAAATAATCGACGCACGCTTTTATTTCACCGGGGAAATCAAAACGATTTCACGCAGTGATCAAGAAAGCGATAACGATGAATGCCAATAATATGATCGGTGCGATCGGCGCTTTAGCGGCGGGTTTCATGCAAATCAAGAATCAAAAAAGCATTCCTGATCTGCATTGAAAAGCGCTAAGTCCAGTCACGGTCACCAGAGGGCGGTGGCTTGAGGAGAACAAGGTCGACAGCGGGTTCTGGTGGCGAACTCGCGCCACCGCTTCCACCGAGGGTGAATGGAGAGGCTGGGTTGCTCAATAGCGTGGTGCCGCCATTTGCAGACCAAGCGTCAGATGCACGGCAATGGTGCAGTGGGGGCTGATTCCGGGCATGGAATTCACATGTTCTTATGCGCCCAGGTTGTGCTCGTGTTCCATCTCTTTGTTGTGATCTTGCGGACAACATGCTGTCTCCCGGATCAGGATAGTTGTCAGGCCATTGTGGGTTATCTCGGTGGCCGTTTTATACACCTTTTGGGTGTTTTGCTCGGTTCACGCCATTCGTCTGGCGTCAAAAGAGTGGTTGAATCATAGAGGCAAAATTTGCCGTGTCAATGGAGTGTCGCGTCTATTTTTTAGCTTTGTAATTTTGATGCGAAATTGATGTTTACGAAAACTTACACGACAAATTTTTCATTCATTTAAGCGAGTGCTTCATGTGCCAAGTCTGAATGTGGCCAAGGGTTTTATCCTACCTACACCATCAAGCAAGGTCTTGCAGGGCAATCTTCAGTCGTTGGGTTGCAAAACAATTGTTATCTCTGTTTATAAAAAATAAAGGCAAGTACTCGTTGGCGGCGCGCCTGGGCACGCCGGCGCGGGCATGGAGGAACCAGCCCGCAGGGCGGAACGTCACGGAAGTCGCTGTATAGACGTACAGCCTGCAAGACGGCTGCCGGAGCGTACCCGGTGGCACATGGTATTGCGGTGCTGGCGGTTCTCCCTAAGATGGTTCTACGGGACATCAACCATCATCGCGCAAGGGGATGTGTCATGCGATACGAAGCGGGCCATGCATCGCACTTCAACCGGTGGGTTTCTTGTCTGATATGGCTGGCTGCTGTGATGCTGTCGCCTACGGCGGCGGCGCAGGCGCTGCAACCGGATACCCAAGGTCGGATCGAGTTCAACAGCTTCACCCCCAAGACCATGTTCGATCTGGTGCGCGAGCGTCGGCAGAATTGGCCTGAGCAGAAAGTCTGGGGCGACTTGTCTTTGCCCAAGACGGACGCCGCCAAGGTGCCCGCCATCGTGCTCGTGCACGGTAGCGGCGGTGTGGAACCTGCCATGGCGCAATGGGTGCAGGCACTCAACGAGATCGGCGTCGCCACCTTTGTGATCTACATCTTCGAGCCGCGCGGCGTGAAGCGCACCGTGGAGGACCAGACGCGTGTGCCTCACTCGGCCGACATGGTCGATGCCTACCAAGCGCTGCAACTGCTGGCGACCCACCCCCGCATCGACCCCGCGCGCATCGGCATCATGGGGTTCTCGCGTGGCGGTACGGTGGCCTTTCAGACAGAAGAGGAACCGCTACGGCGCGCCGTCATCAAGAGCGATCTCAAGTTTGCGCTGCATATTCCGGTGTATGCGGCGTGCGGCCAGGTGTACTGGTCGCCTGACCTGAGCCGCGCGCCCATGCTCAATCTGGTGGGGGCAGATGACGATTACGTGATGCCCGAGCCGTGCGAACAACTGGCCAAGCGCTACGCAGATGCCGGTGTGCCTGTGCGGACGATCCGCTATGACAGCGCTCGGCACGGGTGGGATAGCACTGTTGCGCTGGCTTACCTGGGCCGGGCCACGAAGTCGACGTCATGCGGTGTTGTGCGGTGGGATATCGATACGTGGACAGCAACCGCCGAGCGCACTGGCGAAATCATTGAACCCGCCAAGCTCCGGGATTTCTTCGCTGGGTGCGTGTCGTTGGGCGCGCATGTCGGGCGCAACGAGGCCGCGTACCAGAAATCCCGTAAAGACGTGCAGGCTTTTGTGCGGGAGGTTTTCTTTACCGGCCATTGAGGCGGGCGCCCGGTCAGATTCCGTCGCGCATTTTTTTGCCAGATCCTGGGGCGAGGTGCGCTGGTTGACAGCGTTGACCAGTTCAGCAAGAAACCACGGCAGCACGAGTTCAGTGCTCGAATCGGACAGGCCGATGCGCAGCCTCGGCTCTGAAGTCGGCTCGGCGGTCTGGTCAGACCGCACCGGGCGGCTTTGCGCAAGCATCGCCTGAAGCTCCTGATCGGAGAACGTGGCGGAGGACGTCGTCAGTGCAGAAGCGGTCATGGCTGCGGACATCAACACTGATGCCACGACAAGATGTTTAAGGATTGCGGCAGGCATCGGTGCCCTCCATCGACAAAAGGACTGAATTGACGGTAACCGATCGCGGTGACTGACTGCGCGGTTGCCGACAGCAATGATCCTCCTTCCGATCCTAGCCGTGGCTTAGCGTTCCGTTTTGGTCAGGAAAGCGTAAATATCGCGTGCAATCGATCAGGTTGCCTGCGGTTGCAGCGCAATCACCGCCATGCCGATCAGCGCGATGGCTGCGCCGCCGACGTCCCAGCGCGTGAGGGAAATACCGTCAACCAAGCGCAGCCAGACCAGCGCCACGACGATGTACATCCCCCCGTACGCCGCATACGTGCGTCCGGCCGCCGTTGGGTGCAGTGTCAGCAGCCATGCAAACAGCGCGAGCGACACCGCCGCCGGCAGCAGCAGCCAGATGGGCTTGCCCTGACGCAGCACGAGCCACGGCAGGTAGCAGCCGACGATTTCCGCCAGGGCGGTGACGGCAAACAGGAGGGCGATGCGGAGGAAGTCCACGGGTACAGGTCGGCGCCGAGGCAGTCAGGATGGGGGCGATTTTGGCACGGTGCGGTGGGGCTGCTGCGATATGGCACAGCATGCGCACAACTGTGGTTGCCGCCGGGGCGCCCCCGCCAAGAAGCGCTCACGCCCAGCGCGGGTCAGTGCGAAGCTGCCGGCGGCAGCACTTGCGTGACTGTAAACCCGCGCGCAGCCATGAGCGCCGGCAAACCCTGCGGCCCGATCATGTGCAGTGCGCCCACGGCGACAAACACACGTTGGCCACGCGCATGCACGCGGGCAATGTTGTCGGCCATGGCACGGTTGCGGTTGGTTACCAGGCGCTTGAAGGCGCGCTTGTCCGATGGCGTCTTCAGGCAATCGCACCACTGCGGATAGCGCTCCAGCGTGCTGAGGTCGCTATCGGCCCAGGCATTGGCGAGGGTGAGGGTTTGCGTGCGCGCCTCGCCCGATTCAATGGCGTCGAGCTCGGTGTCGAACTGCTGCACCATTTCGTTCTTCGGCACGATCTCGTCCAGCACGCGCAGTTGGTCGGCCAGCGTTTCCAGCGGAACGATGGGCAGGTGCACGCTGTTGGCATAGGTGGTCAGGAACAGGTCGATGCCGAAATCGGGGTAGAGCCCATCGGCGCGCAGCCCCAGTGCCGACAGCGAGGCGAGTTGCATGATCGGCTGGAACTTGCGGATCTGTGTCAGCGCGGTGTCGGGCAGGCACGCGGCGGCGATCAGCTTGTCGAGGCGCTCGCCGCGGCGGCCGCTCACCAGGCGAACATCCTCCTTGGTCTTGCGTGCGGCGAATGCCTTGCGGCTGCCTTCCTTGTCGAGCAGGTCCAGCTCGAGTGCAACGGCATCGCTGTGCTTGAGTGCATCGCGGATGGTGGGCCCAGGCAGCATCCAGTCGGCACGTGCAACGTGGATCGTGCCGTACAGCCACGATGTGCGCCCGTCCTTCTCGATCCGCCAGAGCAAGCCGTGGTCGGTGGCGCGCTGGGCGGCAGCGGCCCAGCCGTCTTTGGGAATGGAGTCGGACGCCGGCGGCGGGCAGTGACTTGGCGTTTGCGGTGATGCGTCTTGTGCGGCGGCGGTGCCGATGCCCGACAACAGGCAGAACGCCGCTGCAAGCGAGCGCCACAGGGTGCGGTTGCGTGCCATGACTCTTCCCCGAGAAATCTTGTGATGTTGTGCGTGTGATGTCTGCAGTTTAGCGGGCGCTGACCATGGCGTCCCATGCCGCCATCGCGCAATCGACGGTGGCCAGCAATGCCTCGCGCGGCGCCATCGCGCGCCTGAATCGTGACGAGGGGGCTGGGCCGCACGCCGGCGGTGAGGATGGTGGTCGGGCCACGGTAGCCATTGGTCAATTCTGATGGCAGGATTTTTTCCATTGCTGTCCGGTTTGCAGATGGTGGGCTATGTGCGGCATGGCTATCGTGATGGCATGTTTTCTCAACTTGACCGAGGCAGCCATGTTGGAACTCCGCCCCACCTGCGAACACTGCAATTGCGCCCTTCCGCCGGAATCGACGCTGGCCCGTATCTGCTCGTTTGAGTGCACGTTTTGCGCAACGTGCGTTGATACGCTTCTGGATAACGTCTGTCCGAACTGTGGTGGCGGTTTTGCTGCCCGTCCGATCCGGCCGTCGAAAAACTGGAAGGACAACAACGATCTCGCGCAGCATCCGGCCGGCACAGTCGTCAAGCACCGCCCAGTGGATCTGGACGCATTCGCACAGTTTGCCGCGCCCATTCGTGCGATTGCGCCGGAGCAGCGCTAAACGATCAGGCCTGGGCGCGCCAGCGAGCGGGTGGTACGCTTTCTTCCTGGCGCCAAGCTGCGCGAAAGGCCTGCGGGCTGGCAAAGCCGCAGGCCTCTGCCACGCGTTCGACGGGCCAGTCGCCGCCCTTGAGCAGCCTGCGTGCCATCGCTATGCGCAACTGTTGCTGATATTGCTTGAGTGTGACGCCGCATTCCTGCTGGAACAGGCGTGCCAAGTGCCGATAGCTCACAGCGAAGCGGCTTGCCAAGGCCTCGTAGGGTAGTGTGCTGGCGGGTTGCGCTGTCAGAAAATCCTGCACCGCGTGAATGACCGGATGGCCGTGATTGCGGTAGCGCAGTTGCGCATCGAGAGCGGGGTCATGCCCTAGCCGCCGGAATGGCACGACATTCTCACGCGCTACGCGGATTGCCGCCGCCTCGCCAAAATGCCGGACGATCAGCAACAACGCCAGGTCGATACCCGCCGACACGCCTGCCGACGTAATCAACCCTGCGTCTTCCAGCAACAGCCGGTTGGGTAGTACGCGCGCGGCCGGATAACGCTTCTGCAGCCGCTCCAGGTAGTCGTGATGCGTCGTGCAGTGGCGCCCATCGAGCAGGCCGGCGGCCCCCAGCAGGAAGGCGCCCGTGCACACGCTGGCAAGCGTGATCTCTGGCAGCCGAGGCGCCACCACCGTTTGCAGCCAGGCGATCGCTTCCAGCTGTTCGGGTGTGACGGGCGTGTCGAGTGCGAGCCGGCTACCGATGACAATGACCACATCGCCGCGTTCCAGGTGCTTGGGTAATGGGTGCAGGGCGGTCAGTGCGGCGCCCTGGGCGCTTGTGACTTCATGGCGCGGGCCGACGCAGCGCAGCGGCACGGATGCAATCCCGAGCCCGGCCAGCGACTCCAGCACCTGCATCGGGCCGCCCAGGTCCAGCATGTGAACATGCGGCAGCACGACAAAGAAGACGCGGCGCATGCCTAGGCACCCAGCTTGGGCGGTACGGCGTGCGCGCCGCGCGTTTCGCGAAACCACAGCGCCAGGCTTTCGTCTTCCAGCGCATACGCGCCGCGCGACTCCTTCCAGATCAGGTTCTTGTCGCGCAGCGCGTCGAGTGCGGCTTGCACCGTGGCGGTGGAGAAATCACTGTGGCCCAGGCGGGCGGCGTAGGCTTTCATCGCGTCCTCCGAGAACGGTGAGTAGCCTTGCCCGCGCTCGATCAGCACCGCCAGCACGGCGCGCTGGATTTCGGTCAAGGCGCTGTATTCGCTTTCGATTTCGCCCCAGATGCGGTCACGAAAGCCCTGTGCGCCGCGCTTGAGCAGCTCGCCCAGGCTGGCGGCCTCGCCCAGTTCCAGCGCGATCTCGCTGACGATGCCCTTGAGCATCTCCGGCCGGTGTCCGACCAGCTGGAAGGCGGCAAAGATGTCGTCTTCCTTGAACTGGTTGTTGGGCGCCAAGTGCTGGTTGACCCACGCGGTATAGGCCGACACATAGGCGCGGCCGAGCAGCGGGAAGTTGGTCACGCGCGAGCCGAAGAATGGCTGCGTGCGATTGAGCAGCAGGTTGGCGAGCTTGTCGCGGTTGGAGCCCGTAAAAACCAGAAACAGACGCGGTTCCTCAACGCCCTGGTTCATCTGGTCGCGCGCGGCCTTGAGCGCGAACATGGCGTTGGTGCCTGCCTCGGTCGACAGCGCGTGCTGCGCCTCGTCGATGATCAGCACGATCGGCCGCTGCACTGCCTTGTAGAGCACATCCAGCGCATCGGCCAGGGTAATGCCCTGCGGCAGCCCGATCTTGCCCAGGTTGAAGGTGAAGGCGCGCAGTACCTCGACCTTCTCCATGCCGGCCTGTTTGGCGAGCTTGGCGATCGGCCCGTCGAACTCGGCCAGCTTGGACTTGATGGCATCGGCAATCAGCAGGCCGGGGTCGCGGGCGCGGTCGGCCCACAGGTCGACGTAGATGGAGATCCATTTACGGCGCTCGACCTCCGGCACGAGGTCTTCGCGCAGGAACGTGCTCTTGCCGGTGCGCCGGGGCGCCGCCAGGAACAGGCCGGAGCGCGCATCGGCCAGGCCCTTGCCCTCCAGGCTGTCGCACAGCGTGTGGGCGAGGTCCTGACGGTGGAAGTTGAAGCGGCCGGTGTCGGAATCGGTGGATGCCATGGCTTTAGGCTCGATTATGGATCGCGGTATAAATTATAGCTGACACCATAATTAAGGATAAATCCGGACGGACTGCAACCGGATCGACACAGTTTGTGCATGCGCGACAGTACGTCGCAGGCAAAACGGGGAACCATGTGCAGCGCTATACTCCCCGGACTCCACCGTCCCACCCCATGCTCCATCGCCGCTGGCTCGCTCTCGTCTGGCTTGCGATCGTACTGAATGTACTGTCGCCGGTGCTCGCTTCCGCACGCGCGGCAGCCACGGGCACGCTCGCCATTGACCTGTGCAGCGCAACGGCACCGCATGGCAGCACGGTACAGGTGTCCATTGACCTGCAAGGCAATGGCTCCAACGATCCGTCCGGTGATCCGGCTGCCCACCACAGCGTGGCGCACTGCTTGTATTGCCCGGGGTTTGCCGCCGGGTTTGCGCTGGCCTCGCCGCCGGCGCTGGATGTTCCTACCGCCCATTTCATCTATCGCGTGCGGCAGCCGGCCAGCCCGGCACCCGTGTATGCGCGCAGTGCGCTGCGCGTGGCCGAGTCGCGCGCGCCTCCTGCATCTCCGTCGTTGTCGATCTGATGCGCCTGCGGGGTTGAGCCTCGCGGCGCCTTTGCGTCTGGCCGCACGCATGTTCGTGTTCATGGCCGGCGCCATCGCAATCCGGAGACCACCCGATGTCATTCCACAAGCGCGCTGCGGCTGCCCGCCCCAAGCGCTCGCTGATGTGCCGTGCTGCGCTCGCCTTGAGCGCAGCGGCACCGCTGTCCACTTTTGCCGCCGACGATACTGCGCAGGCCCCCGCGCTCGTCGCCCAGGAACTCGCGCCCACCGTGGTGCGCGCCAACGCCGCACCCGCGCCATTCGCCCGTAACACGCCTGCCGTGGTGCAGACCGTCACCGCTGACCAACTGGCCGACCGCAACGTCGTCACCACCGAAGACGCCGTCAAGTACCAGCCCAATGTGATGGTGCGCCGCCGCTTCATTGGTGATCGCAACTCCATCTTTGCCGGCCGCGATTTCAACGAGATCCAGAGCGCACGCGGCCTGCTGTATGCCGACGGCATCCTGCTCTCGAACTTGCTGGGCTCCAGCTACAGCTATCCGCCGCGCTGGTCAATGGTCGGGCCGGATGATTTGGCGCGCGTCGATATTTTGTATGGACCGTTCTCGGCGTTGCTGCCAGGCAACTCGATGGGCACGACCATCTCGATGACGTTGCGCAAGCCCGAGACCTTCGAGGCCGCGGCGCAGACGCAGGTGATGAGCCAGCGCTTCAGCGATGCGTACGGGTTCTCGCGCAACGTCACCGGCAACCACGAGAGCGCATCGCTGGGCGATCGCATCGGCAAGTTCTGGTACGCGCTGTCGGTCGACCGGCTGGAGAACGACAGCCAGCCGATGCAGTACGCCACGCCCAATTCCAGGTTCACCCCGGGGGGCACGCCAGTGCCTGTGACGGGCGCCAAGCAAGACCTCGGTCCCAATGGCCTGCCGCGCGTGATTCTCGGGCCGCAGATGCTGGAGCGCACGCAGCAACTGCAAGAGACGCTGCGCATGGGCTATGTCTTCAGCGACAGTCTCGAGGCTTCACTCACGCTCGGCCACTGGGAGAACCATTACAACGATCAGGCTCTGAGCTTCCTGCGCGATGCGGCCGGCAACGTCGTCACGGGTGGCAACGTGCTCATCAACGGTACGCCGTACACCATCGCCCAGAACAGCTTCGCCCCGCAGAACGGCGACCAGGAAAACTGGCTCTATGGCCTGGGGGTCAAGGGCAAGCTGGGTGGCTGGAAGATTGACGCCAACGCGTCGGCCTACAACGTCACGCGCGACATCCTGCGTGCTTCCAACACGGCTGCCGGCAACGGCCCCGGCACGGTGTTCTACGGCGATGGCACGGGCTGGTCCAACTTCGACGTGAAGGCCATCTCGCCCACGGTGTCCGGCCACACTTTCACTACCGGCTACCACTACGACCAGTATCACCTGCGCAACCAGACGTTCAATGCGACGAACTGGTCGACCGAGGCACTCTCAACGCTCAAGTCCAGCTACCAGGGTGATACACAGACGCAGGCCGTCTTCCTGCAGGACGCGTGGGCTTTTGCGCCGCGCTGGCTGGCAACGCTCGGCCTGCGCTATGAAAGCTGGCGTGCCTACAACGGCCAGCTCGGCAATGGCGGCACCACGCTGGGCTATGCCAGCCGCACCGAAGACGCGTTCAGCCCCAAGGCCGCGTTGCAATGGCAGGCCACGCAAGACACGTTACTGCGCCTGTCGTATGGCCGTGCGGTGCGCTTCCCGACGGTGGCGGAGTTGTTCCAGGGCACGATCAGCGGCAACACCATCGTCAACAACGACCCGAACCTCAAGCCCGAGCGTGCCAACGATTTCGACTTCACCGTCGAGCAGGCCGTGCCCTACGGCACGCTGCGCACCAGCCTGTTCCAGAGCGACGTGCGCGACAGCATCTACACGCAGACCAACATCCTGGTCACGCCCAACGTGACCAACGTGCAGAACGTCGACCGCGTGCGCACGCGTGGTATCGAACTGGCCTATTCGGGGCAGAACGTGCTGCATGACTTGGGCGTGCGCGGTGTCGACGTGGAAGCCAATGTGGCCTTCACGCAATCTAAAACGCTGGCCGATGCCGCCAACCCCACCTACGTCGACAAGACCTGGCCGCGTATGCCGCGCGTACGCGCCAACCTATTCGCGAGTTGGCATGCCACGCCGGACTGGACGGTGGGCGCGGGTGTACGCTATTCGGGCCGGCAATACGGCACGCTCGACAACACCGATGTGCTGCCCAACGTCTATGGCGGCACCAGCAGCTTCTTCACGGTGGATCTGAAAGCCAGCTATCGCATCGACAAGCACTTCACGCTGGCGCTTGGCGTCGACAACCTGACCGATCGGAAGTATTTCGTGTACCACCCGTATCCGTCGCGCACGTTCTATGGGCAACTGAAATGGCGTCTGTAATGCACTCGATTTCTCAGCTGTCCCGATGGGCGGCAGGTCTTCTGCTGGCGTTGGCAAGCACCCTGGCCCCGGCACACGAAGGGCACGAGCACGGTGGCATGGCCGGCAAGGCCGCTGCCAAGCCGCAACTCGCCACCACGGCCGCGTTCGACAAAGCGGGCAAGCTGTGGGTGACCTGGGCCGAGGGGCAGCACGTGGTGGTCGCTTCGTCCGATGACCTGGGCAAGACGCTCTCCAAGCCGCAGCGCATCAACCCGCAGCCTGAGCCGATCTACACCGACGGCGAGAACCGGCCGAAGGTGATCGCCAGCCCAGATGGCGCGCTATACGTGAGCTGGTCGCGCCCGCTCGATGCGCCATACACGGGCTACGTGCGCTTCTCGCGCTCGCTGGACGGCGGCAGGACGTGGAGCGCGCCCATCATCGTTCACCACGATCGCCAGCCGATCACACACCGCTTTGACTCGATTGCGGTGGACGGCGCGGGCCGCATCTTCGTCACGTGGATCGACAAGCGCGACTTGCTGCGCGCGCAGGCGGCAAAGCAGCCGTATGACGGTGCGGCGGTGTACTACACCGTCTCTACCGACCGGGGCGCAACGTTCGCGCCTGAGCGCAAGGTCATCGACCAGACCTGCGAGTGCTGCCGCATTGCGCTGGCGCCGGATGCCAACGGCCACATGCTGGCGCTGTGGCGCAACGTGTTTGCCGGGCAGATTCGCGATCACGCGCTGGCGACCCTGCCCGTCGACAACACGCCGTTTGCCATCACGCGTGCGACGTTCTCCGAGTGGCGTGTGGATGCGTGCCCGCACCATGGTCCAGCGTTGGCTGTGACAGCCGATGGTGTACGGCACATGGCGTGGTTCTCGGTGCAGCAGGACAAGCCGGCGCTGTTCTACAGCCGTCTCTCGGCGGACGGCCGGCCGATTGGCGGTGCCTGGGCATTTGCGGGTTCCGCGCAAGCGGGTGCGCAGGCATCGCACCCGACGCTGCTCGCCACCGATGGCGTGCTGTGGCTCGTCTGGAAGCAGTTTGCCGACGACCACATGCAGATCCTGCTGCGCAAGTCGACCGACGGCGGCGCACATTGGACAGCGCCGGTCAGCCTGGCAAGCACCGATGGCGGCAGCGACCATCCGCAACTGCTCGCGCGCGATGGTCACATCTATCTGTCGTGGCGCACGCAGGCCGAAGGCTATCGGCTGATCGACGTAACCAGCGCCGTTCCCGCCAACGCGACGCTGGAGGCTGCGCTATGAGCATCCGCTTGAAGACGTTGGCGATGGGGGTGGCACTCTTTGCTGCCGCTATCACCGCGCAGGCGGCCGAAGCGCTGCACTTCCAGCCGCTGCATGCGCGTGATGTGCCGACGCTGTTGCAGACGCCGCGCGCTCGCCCGCTCATCGTCGAGATCTGGTCGCTCGATTGCAGTTATTGCCGTGAGAACATCGGCCGTATCGCGCAATGGCGGCACACTGCCAAACAGAACGTGGATGTGGTGATGGTGGCGATGGACGGCCCGGAACAGGCCGACATGATGAACCGCGCGCTGGCGCCACTGGCGCGTGATAGCAAGATCGGCCTCGCGCGCACGCCGCAATACGCCAATGCCGAGGCCATGCCCGAGCGCATGCGTGCCGCGCTGGACCCCGGCTGGCAAGGCGAGATGCCGCGCACGATCATCCTGCGTGCCGATGGCACGCGCCACGCATCAAGCGGCCTGCTTACGCCAGAAACCTTGGATGCGGCGCTCGCACACTAAGCTCTCTTAACCTAGCGGGAGGCGCGCTCTGAAATAATCCCGGCCCCAATTCAACAACAAGGCAGGGAAATGAGCGTTCTCAATAAGGTCGAAAGTGGTTATCTGCAACTGATGCGGATTCTGGTGCTGGCGCTGGCAACGGTCGTGCTGGTGGGCGTGGTGTTGCTGGGCGTGAACGCGGTGAGCGACTACAACGCCAAGCCGGCGCCTGTCTCGGAAGCCATCGACATCAAGGCCTCGGCCTTCAAGCTCGACGACGAAGCGGCAGAGGGTGCGAGCGATGACGCTGCCAAGCCGCATCCCGGTGCGGCCAAGCTGGAAGCGGCACTGGCTGACGTCATCAACAAGCATGGCAAGGCGTTGCTGGGTGCATCGTTCCAGTTCGACAAGGCGGAAGTGCATGAACTGGTGGTCGGTGCGCTGGAAGACCCCGACCAGGGCGAGCCGTTCCTGACCTCGCAAACGGCGTATCTGGACCAAGTGCTGGGCCGTGCCGACGTGGCCAAGCAAGCCAAGACGAGCGAAGCGTTCTACGCGATCGTCAACAAGGTGTTTGTGGACTACCACATGGCCTACGCCACCGAGAAGGAGCGCATCTCCAACGCGAAGGATGAAGCCAAGCTGGATGCCAGCGGCAAGCGCTCGGGCGTCTATATCTCGCTGTACATGATTGCCGCACTGTTCTCGGCGTTCATCATGCTGGTGATGCTGATCGTGCAGATCCGCATCGAGCGCAGCATCCGCGTGATGTCGGAAGCCAACGCCCGCGCTTGAGAGCATCCGTCGGTCAGGTGGTCGGCTGAGACGCGTCCCTTATCGGGAGTGTGAACAGTCCTTAAAGAAAACGGCGCGGACCCCCCTCGTTGTTGGGGTATGGCAGGGGACGTGTACTTTTTATAATGGCCTCGCTTTGTGAATTCCGGCGCATTGCTCGTTCACAAAGCACACCCGACCATCTTTCGTCGTCAAAGGCTGAAGATGTTAAGCCCGCTCGCCCCCCGGCCCGCGGGCTTTTTCTTTGCCCGGTCCACGCCGCGGGGGCGGATGATAACGCGCCTTCAACGCGTTGTCGCGTGCGACGAAGTGGGGTATGCGACCGGCCGTTCCGTTTTGCTGGAAGCCGAGCCCAGGCCGACGGCAATCGCAGCGAGCAGGACGGCGATACCGCGCGCGATATAGAACACCGTTTGTGCGCCGGCCATTTCCGGCTCTGGAGGCGCTGCTTCGTTGGGTCGGGTATGCCAAGCAGCGTGCGTGGCGTGGCGCGGGAGGTGCATCGGCATCGCATCGCGATGCGCGCGCGGTGCGCGTGTACGGTGGGTCGGATGAGGCTGCATGTCTGACATGGCGGTTCTCCTCATGCTCAAGCGTGGGACCAGGCGCGCCAGAACAGCAACGCCGTCATCGAAAAGCCGAAGGTCGAAATCAACGCCCGTACGACTGGCACGGGCAGGCGCTTGCCGACGTGCGCCCCCAGATAGCCGCCCAGTGCAGCGGCCACCAGCATGATCAGCGTCTGGGGCCACCAGACCATTCTGGCCAGGGCGAAGCAGAGCACGGCCACCAGATTGGTGGCACCCACCAGCAGCGTGCGCGAGGCATTCAGTGCTTTGATGTCGTCGTGGCCGAACAGTGCCCAGACCGCCACCATCATGATCCCCACCGCGCCGCCAAAGTAACCGCCGTAGATGGCCAGCCCGCCTTGGGCGACCAGCAGCATCGTCCGGTTGATCTGTACGCGCTGTCGTAGCCACGCCCCGGCCTGCTTGCCGAACGTGAACGCCAGCGTGCCTACCAGCAACAGCCACGGCACGATGAAATCGAATGCCCGCGAGGACGTGTTCATCAGCAGCAGCGCGCCCGCCAAGCCACCAACTAGGCTGACCGCCACCATGGCACGCATCGAGACCTGCTCGAACCCGCGATAGTCACTCCGATACGCCCACGCAGAAGTGGCCGCACCGGGCAGCAGCGCAACCGTGCTCGATGCATTGGCTGCAACCGACGGCACGCCGGCAAACATGAGCGCGGGCAGGGTGACGAACGAGCCGCCGCCCGCCAAGGCATTCATCATGCCGGCGAGCAGGCCCGCGCCAAACAGCAGCAGCGTGGCGGATTCCATTTGGGGGCGAGAAATGTGTTGGGGTGTTGCGTTGGAAGATGCCTCAGTTTCTGCCACTGGCGACCCCGCCACAATCTGCGATACATTGATCCAGCCTCAGGGTAAGACTGAGGCTAAAGCCAATTTCACCTCGCCATGCGCTTCGACCTGACTGATTTGCGACTTTTTCTGCATACCGCCGAGGCTGGCAGCATGACCGCCGGCGCCGAGCGTTCGCACTTGACGCTGGCTTCCGCCAGCGCGCGTATCCGTGGCATGGAGGAAACCTTGGGCGCGCCGCTGCTGACGCGCAACCGGCGCGGTGTGGAAACCACCGCTGCCGGCCGAACGCTGGCGCACCACGCGCGCGTCGTTTTGCAGCAAATGGATCGTATGCGCGGCGAGCTGGGCGAATACGCGCGAGGGCTGAAGGGCTACGTGCGGCTGCTGTCCAACACGGCTGCCATGACCGAGTTTCTGCCCGAAACACTGAGCGCCTTCCTGGCTGCCCACCCCGAGGTCGACATCGACCTGGAAGAGCTGGTCAGCCATGAAATTGTTGAGGCGATTGCACAGGGGCGGGCCGACATCGGCATCGTCAACGATGCGGTGGATCTATCGGGGCTTGAGACGTTTCCATTTCGCCACGACCGCCTTGTGCTGGTCACTGCGCGTGATCATCCGTTGGCCGAGCGCCGCGAACTGGCTTTCGTCGAGACATTGCAGGAGGCCTTTGTCGGCCTGACCGGCGATAACGCACTGCAGGCTTATCTGGCGGGCCATGCTGCGCGTGCTGGCTATCGGCTCAAGTATCGCGTGCGGTTGCGCAGCTTTGATGCGGTGTGCCGGATGGTGGAGCGCAACGTGGGTGTCGGCGTGATTCCCGAGCACGCGGCCATCCGGCTGCAGCGCTCAATGGGGATTCGCCGCGTGCGCTTGACCGACGCCTGGGCGACACGCCTGCTGCGTATCTGCGTGCGCAGTTTTGATGACCTGCCGGTCTTCGCGCGGCAACTGATCGAGCATTTGCGCGAGGCCTGAGCGTGGTGCCCGTCCGTCATTCGGAGGAGGAGCGCTGTTTGAACTCGCGCCGGTGAAAACGCGTCGGTACACTGCAAAAACAGTTGCGGGACGCATGGAAGACGTGCGGCACCGCACCAACCTTCCGCTCATGGAGCACATCATGGCTTCTGCCGGTGTTCCCCCGATTGGCCTGCTGCACGCCGCGCGTGCACTGCGTATCTATCGGCGCCACGAGATCAACGCGCTGGCGTGGATCGCGCTGGGCGTGTGCCTGCGCAGCCCGGCGCCAATGGCGGCGCTCAGCGTCGCGCTGCTGATCGTCTGCGCATGGACGTTGACCCGGCATATCCAGCATCTCAAGCCCCTGTATGAACTGCCGGTGTTCAGCCGCGTGCTGACACACAGCGGCATGGCATTCGCGGCCATCAACGCAGCGCTGCTGGCGGTGGAGCTGGCAACGGGCGCCGGGCGTGGAGCGTGGTTCGACGCCGATGGCTGGCTGGAACCCGCCTGGCCACAGATCCTGCCGGGCATGTCGGGCACGATCGAGTTGATGCTGGTCTGCGCACAATGGGCCGCCGTGCTGGGTGCGGTGGCTGCGGCCACGGCCTGGGCATGGCTGAGTCTGGGTGGTGGTCGTTTTCTTCGCTTTCCGCCGCGCTCGCAATGAGCCGATGAGCATGTGGCCCGGGTGTTCCCGGGCTGGTCTGGTGGAGACTTTCCTTCTATAAGTGGGTGTGGCAGTTGCTGGTGCGTTTTTTAAGCGCCCGGACCGAGTTGTCCAAATAGGCGTGCAATCCAATCACAGGAGACAGGCATGACCTCGCTGGATGCATTCCTGCGGTGCCGCGATTTTCTGCTCGCGCACCGTGAGGACTACGACACCGCCGTACGCGATTTCGCATGGCCTGTGCTGGATCGCTTTAACTGGGCGCTCGATTATTTCGACGCCATGGCGCGCGGCAACAACGCGATCGCCCTCTGGGTGCTCGACGACCAGGGCAACGAAACACGCCTGTCGTTTGCGCAGATGGCCGAGCGTTCCGCCCGCGTGGCCAACCACTTGCGCGCGCTGGGCGTGCAGCGCGGAGATCGCGTCCTGCTCATGCTCGGCAATGTGCCCGCGCTGTGGGATGTGATGCTCGCCAGCATCAAACTTGGGACTGTCATCATTCCCGCAACGACGCTGCTGACGGCCGAAGACCTGCGCGAGCGCATTGCTATGGGCGACGTGCGGCACGTGATCGTGGGTGGGGCGGATTGCGCCAAGCTCGATGCCGTGTCGGGCACCTTTACGTGCATCGCAGTGGGTACGGACAAGGCGCCTGCAGGTTGGCACCGCTTTGAAGATGCCTACGGCGCCGCGCCCGAGTTCACACCTGACGCGCCAACGCAGGCGAGCGATCCGCTGCTGCTGTATTTCACCTCCGGTACCACTTCCAAGCCCAAGCTGGTGATGCACACGCACGCGAGCTATCCAGTGGGGCATCTTTCCACGCTGTACTGGATTGGTCTGCGCCCGGGCGATGTGCACTGGAATATCAGTTCGCCCGGCTGGGCCAAGCACGCCTGGAGCTGCTTCTTCGCGCCGTGGAATGCCGGTGCCACCGTGTTCGTCTACAACTACGCGCGCTTTGACGCCAAGGCCACGCTCGATGTGCTATGCCGTGCCAAGGTCACCACGCTGTGCGCACCGCCCACGGTGTGGCGCATGTTGATCCAGGAAGACCTGGTGGCCTGGAAGCCCGCGCTGCGTGAACTCGTTGGCGCAGGCGAGCCGCTCAACCCCGAGGTGATTGAGCGTGTTCGCGCGGCCTGGGGCATCACGATCCGGGATGGCTACGGCCAGACCGAGACCACCTGCCAGGTCGGCAACAGCCCGGGGCAGCCGGTCAAGCCGGGCTCGATGGGCCGGCCGCTGCCAGGCTATCAAATCACCTTGCGCGACCCTGACGGCAACGAAGCCAGCGAGGGAGAGATCTGCATCGAATTGAAATCACGTCCGCTGGCGTTGATGGCGGGCTATGCCGGCAATGCCGAAAAAACGGCTGAGGCCATGCGCGGTGGCGTGTATCACACCTCCGACATTGCTGCGCGCGATGCGAACGGCTACCTCACCTACGTTGGCCGTGCCGACGATGTGTTCAAGGCGTCGGACTATCGCGTGAGCCCGTTCGAGCTGGAGAGCGTGCTGATCGAGCACCCTGCCATCGCCGAGGCCGCCGTCGTACCGAGTCCCGACCCCGTGCGGCTGGCCGTGCCGAAAGCCTTCTTGGTGCTGCGTGCCGGGCACGAGCCTGGGCCCGAACTGGCGCGCGACATCCTGCGCTTCTGCCAGAGCCGGCTGGCTTCTTACAAGCGCGTGCGGCGCATCGAGTTTGCGGATTTGCCCAAAACCATCTCGGGCAAGATCCGGCGCGTCGAATTGCGCCTGCGCGAAGCCGCTCGCCCTGAAACAGGCCGCAACGCTCAGGAATACTGGGAAGACGATTTTCCAGCGGATTGATACCGACGACGCCCGCACACCCGGTGCAGACAAGCATGCTGCCCCCCCGAGGCCGCATGCTTCGTACTGCGCGAGGCTGTTTGAGAAGGCTGTCTAGCGCGACGAACGCGGGACCAAACGCAGCTGGCGCGCGCGATCCAGGTCGTACGCCGGCACACCGCCATGCGGCAGCGATGCACGCGAAGCCGCCAGATCACGGCCGCGCACGATCACCGGGGCAAGCGCGCCCGCACGGATCAGATCCGATGCGGCCTGCTCGATCCAGTCGCGGTAGCTGCGATAGACGTCTTCGGCAGTGGCTTTTTGATGTGCGCAATCGCACAGCGACAGGGCTTCGGATGTGACAAAACAACTCACGACCTTGCCGTCGACGATGGCTTGGAAGAACAGGTCTCCCACAGACCTGAAAGTCTTACCGGTAAACGAGATGTTCATGATGCTCCCCCCAATGATCAGGCACGCTGCTTGGGCGGCGTGCCCCACATACCGCTTTCGCGGCGCATTGATCACATGCGGGAGCGTGGTTTCCGAAAGGAGGGAAGACGATGGTCCAGATACCCATACCATCTGGACGCAATTGACCCAGTGAAGCGGGTCGGACTATCCCTCGGTGCCGTTATGCGGTCTATCAATTCGGTGTTTGACGACAAATTCACTCTCGCGCTGCGACCTTCCCCGTACAGATGCTCTTCAATATTGTTATGGTCACCACAATCGCTGCAGCAGCACACGGCCGATACCAATTGCGATGGAAATCACCAGCAGCCAGAGCAAAATAACAGGAATACGTGTCGGCGGAAGGCGTGACGTTTGAAACAAGCGCCGTCGCGTTGGAATGACCTGCCAGTTGGCAGTGTGTCGTTCCCACCCCAAGCGGGCTGACAGTCCCACGCTTCCCCGTTTCATCGTTCCCATGGCTTGCTCCCGACAGCCTTGTTTTGCTGTGAATTTAGTTTTGTTTAATTCTGTTTTTCTTTGGTTGCATTCTAGGACACTCTACGCGGAGCGCTAGTGCGCCTTGGCATGATTTCTCTACTCCATTTGGCTCACGTCTGTGTGATCTAAGACCTAATGAGGGAGGGAATATGCTGAGGTGTTTTGGGTTGCGAAGGCGATTATCGGAGACGCAAACGCTTACGTTTCAAGCGAATCGGAGGCAAACCAGACAATCATCCCGCAAGGTGGGACGACTAGAGTCGTGCCCCATTTCCAACGCTCGGATGTTGCGGTGCGATGTCAACGTCACGAGGTAGGAAACGCCACCAACACGCGGTAGAGTGCTGGCGGCTACAAAACACCATAAAAAAGCAGGAAACCACACATGACGGAAGCAAAACGCGCCCGGAAGCCTCGGGCGCTGGCAGGGCTTGGCCACTGTTCGGCCGCCGTGCTGGCAGCCGTGGGGGCAGTCGGGGTCATTGGCATGACGGACGCGGCCTGTGCGCAGGAGCCGAGTCTGGCGACGCGCCGTGCCGCTGTTGAATCGACACTGGCGCACGCTGGTTATTGCCAGCGCCTGGGCGACTACTACTGGGAAATCGGCGACGCCAGCGGCGTGCTCATGCAAGGCCAGCAGGGTCAGCGCATTGGCGCTAACAAGACGGTGCGGCTCGCGTCTGCCTCCAAGTGGGTGTTTGGCGCCTACGTGGTCGAGCGCATGCGCGGCAAGCTCACGCCGGTCGAGATCGACGCGCTCACCATGCGCTCGGGCTATGACGCGCTCAATCCGCTCCTCTGCAATCGCAATGACACGGTGCAGAGCTGCTTCCGTCGTGGGCGCAACGATGCCTTCACACCGGGCCATGTTGGCCGGTTCAGCTACAACGGCGGTCATGACCAGAAGCTGCTGGTCGACCTCGGTTTGGGCAGCGCCGATGCGGCTACGCTTAGTGACGAATTGGATCGCGAGCTTGGCCACACGCCCGGCATGCGGGATGCCGACAAACCGCTCGGCATCAAGTACTTGGCGCCGGAGCCGGCTGGCGGCATGATCGCCACGCCGGCGGCGTACGGGCAGTTTCTGCGCCGGCTGATCCGGGGCGATTACCTGCTCGGCAAGATGCTCGGTCGGCATGCTGTATGCACCGAGCCCGGCAGTTGCCCCACCGCAGTGAGTACGCCCGCCGCGCTGCCGTGGCACTACGCGCTCAACTACTGGATTGAAGACCAGCCCGGCGGCGATCGGGCGTTCAGCTCACCCGGAGCGTTCGGCTTCTATCCGTGGGTCACCGCCGACAAGCGCTACTACGGCATGATCGTGCGCGAGACGCTTGCCCCGCGTGCCTACGTGCGCAGTGCGGCATGTGGCGCGCTGATCCGCAAGGCCTTTGCCGAGGGACGCGCACAGCAATCCCCCGCTGAGAACGAGCAAGCCGGCAGCGCCGACGCCGGTGACTGATCAGCCGGGCATATGCCCCGGCGATCAATAACCGCGGTAGTACGGGTGATAGTAGTGCGGGCCGTAGTAGCCGCCGGCCGGTACGACCACGCAGGCGCTCAGCGAGGCTGCGGCAGCAGCGGCAAGGATCAGTAGGGCAATCGTGCGTTTCATGATGAGGCTCCGGGTGTGTTGGTGGACTTGGCCTCACTCTATGGAAATGCCTCGCAACCGCGCTTTACCGTTTGTAAGCAAAACTGCGATGCCTGGGCTGCCAATCGACGGCTTGGGTTGTCGTTGCCGCGCTCGCGCATCGGCTGCCGTAACTTGCCGTTACCTTTGCGAGCAGACCGTGGAGCTGCGTATGTCGAAGAGACGCCGCGCCACGCCGATGCAGGCCTGTCAGGGGCACGCCACAACGTTCTACAAACTTATCGTCAATCTATTGACAGATTGCCGCGATAGGCAGGAAATACATCAAACAGCAAACGTTGGGCATTCAAGTCTGAAAACCCGGCGCCGATAGCTGTTCTTAGAGACATGTCAGGGCGCAACGACGCCCTGCGGGGACTACGCGATGCGCGCCAACCTGACCGCGCGCGTCGGCACTATGTGTTGGGGGGAACGCATCATGACGACTTTTCTGGAATCCACCATTGCCTGGGCTGTGCCGTGCCTGATCGCCACTGCGATTGTCGTGCCGGTGATGTGGCGCAAGTTGCGTACGCGCCGTGCCCTGGAAGCCATCCATCAGGCGCGCGAACACCGCGACGAATAAGCCACCGGGCCGGGCCTTTTCTGCATTCTGCTTGCCCATGCAAAACGGGCGCCGCATTGCTGCAGGCGCCCGTTTAGGCGTTGCAAGAATCCTCGGCGACGCGCTTTGTCGCGTCGCGCTTGGTTTCGCTTAGGCTGCCACGGTCTGGTTCACCACGTCGCGCATCGCAGTGTGTGCGGCTTCCATGGCTTGCGTACGGGCATCCGGGCCCATGGCCAGGCCTTCAGCGCGCACGAATTGCACGTCGGTAATGCCGAAGAAGCCGAACACCGCCTTCAGATAGGCTTCCTGAAAGTCCAACCCTGCGGCCGGACCGGTCGAATACACACCGCCGCGCGTCGACGCGACGATGACCTTCTTGCCGCCTGCCAGGCCAGCCGGGCCCTTTTCCGTGTACTTGAACGTACGGCCGGCTTGCGCCACGCGGTCAACCCAGGCCTTGAGCTGGCTCGGTACCGAGAAGTTGTACATGGGGGCGCCAACCACGATCACGTCGCTGGCGAGCAGTTCGTTGACCAGTGCTTCCGAGCGGGCGTGTTCAGCACGGGTGGCATCGTCAAAATCGTTGCTGCCCGTGGCACGGAAGCCAGCGGCAATGGCGCCGTCCAGGTGGGGGATGGCTTCCACGGCCAGGTCACGGCGGGCGACGATGGCGTCGGGGTTTTCACGGCGCAGTTCGTCGACGATGGCAGCGGTCAGGATGCGCGAGGCCGAAGCGTCGCCGAGGATGCTGGAATCGATGTGAAGGACTTGCATGGTGTCTCTCCAAGAAAAAGGTGGGTTGCTGCAAAGATAGTGCGGCGCACCAAGTTCCAGTAGTGGGTCGAATCGACACACATCGTTCTATGGGTGAGACAATGCGCGTGGATCTCGGAGAACGGCCATGGAAGACCTGAACGACCTCGTCCTGTTTGCCAGCGTAGTGACGCACGGCAGCTTTTCCGGCGCCGCGCGGGCATTGGGTATCCCCAAGTCGCGCGTGAGCCGCCGCGTGGCAGATCTGGAGGCGCGGCTGGGCGTGCGGCTGCTGCAGCGGTCAACGCGTGCGGTGCACGTCACCGATGTCGGCTCAGCGTTCTATGCGCATTGCGAGACCATGACCCAGGCCGCGCGCGCCGCTCTGGAAGTGGCCGAGCATGCTGGAGAGAAGCCCTCAGGCCGCTTGCGCGTGAGTTGCCCCGTGGGCGTGTCGAGCCTGTTTCTGGCACCGGTCATACCGAGATTCCTGCGTGCCCATCCGGACGTGCGCCTGGAGCTGGACGTGACCAACCGCCGGGTGGATGTGATTGGCGAGGGGTATGACGTGGCATTGCGCGTGCGCTCGACGCTGGACGATTCCAACCTGATCGTGCGGACCTTTGGTGTGAGCCATCAGGTGCTGGTCGCCAGCCCCGAGTTTGTGGCCGAGCACGGGCCGTTCGACACACCGGAATCACTGCAGGGTGTGGCCGGACTGTGGTTGGGGTCCCTCAGCGGTGAACGATCGCGCTGGCGCCTGACCGCGCCGGATGGTGCGGCCGTTGAGATCGAATGCCAAGCGGTGCTCGCCACCGATGACCTTCGCCTGCTCGGCCTGAGCGCCATCGGCGGCGTGGGGGTGGGGCGGCTGCCGTACAACGTGTGTGCTGAAGCGCTGCAGGAAGGCCGGCTCGTGCAATTGCTGGCCGACTACAAGCTGCAAACGCACCAGTTTCACGCGGTGTTTCCGTCGCGGCGCGGGCTGGTGCCGGCGGTGCGCGCATTTATCGAACTGCTGGCGGCGGAAATGCCCCCATTGACCGAAAAGGTGCTCACCCGCTGCTACGAGGGCGACGACGTCAACCTCAATCGTTGACGCTGCAACGAATTCGGATCGGCAGTATCATCAGGGGCTTCGTTCCTGCCTTTGTGTGACGCCTCCAGGGTGCTCGCACGCGTCTCCATGTCCTCCCGCCCGAACCTCGAATCGCCCACCCCCGATACCGCGACCACGCCGTTGGCCGCCTCGCTCGATGCACCGCCGGTGCCCGAGATTCCGGTGATGGTGGTGATGGGCGGCCTGATGCTCGCCATCTTGCTGGGCGCACTGGAGCAAACGATTGTCGCGGTGGCGTTGCCCGTCATCGCGGGGGAGTTCAACGGTTTTGCGCTGATGGCGTGGCTGGTATCGGCCTACCTCGTGGCCTCCACCGTGGTCACGCCCATCTACGGAAAGCTGAGCGATCTGTATGGCCGTCGCGCCATGCTGACGACGGCCATTGCGCTGTTCGTGCTGGCCTCGGTGGCGTGTGCGCTGGCGACCAGCATGCCGATGCTGCTGGTGGCGCGCGTGCTGCAGGGGCTCGGCGGCGGCGGGCTGATCTCGGTGGCTCAGGCCACCATTGCCGACGTGGTGCCGTTGCGCGAGCGCGGCCGCTACCAGGGCTACGTGAGCGGCATGTGGGCCATGGCCAGCCTGGCCGGCCCGGTGATCGGCGGCTACCTGACGCACTACCTGTCTTGGCGCTGGATCTTCTGGATCAACCTGCCGCTGGGACTCGTCGCATTGGTGGTGGTACGCCGCGCACTGCGACACCTGCCGGTGGCGCATCAGCGTCGCCCGATCGACGTGCCGGGTGTCGTGCTGTTTGCCGTGGGGTTGACCGCGCTGCTGATCATGATCACGCGCGTGGGCCAGGGCGTGCCGCTCATGCAGCCCGACAACCTCGGGCTGCTGGTGGGGGCGGTGGTGGTGCTGGGCGCCTTCGTCTGGCAGGAAAACCGCGCGGCCGAGCCGATCATTCCGCTGTCGATGTTCCGTGTGCGCACGGTCACGATCTGCTGCCTGGCGCTGTTCCTGTGCTTCTTCCAACTGATCGCCACGTCGGTGTTGATGCCGCTGCGCTTTCAGATGGTGGCGGGTGCCAGCCCCGATGCCGCCGCACTGCGTCTGGTGCCGCTTACGCTGTCGATTCCGTTTGGGGCCTTCCTTGCCGGCAAGTGGATGACGCACAGCGGCCGCTACAAGCCGCTGATGATCTGTGGTGCCTGCGTGGTGCCGTTTGCCGTGGCTTCACTGGGTTTGCTGGACCCGCACAGCGTGCTGGCTCTGACCTTGGCGATGATCGTGCTGGGCTTGGCGATTGGCGTGCAGTTCCCGACCGGGCTGGTGGCGACGCAGAATGCCGTCCCGCCGGAAACCGTGGGGCTGGCCACGGCGCTCACGGCGTTCTCACGCCTGCTGGGTGGCGCGGTGGGCGTGGCGGTGCTCACGTCGGTGCTGATCGCGCTGCTGCGTCAGGCCGCGCCAGAGGCGCAGGTGGCTGCTGGTGGGGATCTGCTGATGGATTTGTTCCACGCGGCGCTTGCCAGCAACAGTGCCAACGCACAAGCTTTGCAACGCGAGGGCGAGACGGCGTTCCGCCATCTGTTCTTCTTTGCTGCAGCCGTGTCGGTCATCTCGCCGCTGTTGATTGTGCGGCTTGAGGAAAAAGCGCTGCGCGGCAAGGTGTCAGTCGCGCACGCAGTGGTGGATTAATCGCTACGAAATGCTCGGCGCGAGTGCCCGGCGCCGGGCACGGCGCACGACGCTGCCGTCATGCAGCGCCCAGCGCAGCGTCGGCGCCACGGTGCGCATGGCAGCTGCGCTGAAGGCGGCGCGCAACGGTGGGCGCTCCAGTTGCAGCATCTGCGTGGCCCACGGCGGCAACAACTGGATGCCGGCGTCGAGAAAAAGGCGCACCGCCGGTTGCAGCCCCGGCCGTGGTGCCTGCCATGTCATCAAGACTTCCACCACGGCGCGGGTGCGATCGCTTGCCACCAGTTCGGCGCGCATCGCGTTCAGGTAAGCCTGCACCGCTGCGCGTGATTTCGGTACGTCGGCAGCGCCCAGCAGTTCGGCAATCAATGCGGTCTCTTCAAAGTAGCGGTCCTGATTGGCACCGCTCAGGCTGCCATCCACATAGCGCAGATAGCCCGCCAGGAAGCTCGACATTTCAGCCACGTGCACCCAGGTGAGCAGATCCGGATCGTTGGCGGAATAGGGGCGCCCATCGGGGGCAATGCCCTGGATGCGGCCGTGGATGACTTTGACGTGTTCGATCAGTGTCAGCGCGTCGTGCCGGCTGCCGTAGGTGGTGCCGGCCACGAACTGAGCGGTGCGGCCCAGGCGCCCTTGCAGGTCTTCTCGGAAGTTGGAGTGATCCCACACGCCGGCCAGGGCACGCGGGTGCAGCGCCTGCAGCAGCAAGGCACTGATGCCACCCGCCATCATCGATGGGAAGTCGGCATGGACCTGCCAGCAGACGGCATCTGGGCCGAACAGGCCGGGGTCGCCGGGCGGCGAGGCGATGTCGAGCGTGAGGCCACCGGTGGGGCGCGTCAGACCGCGGACCTGATTGGCGATGCGTTCGCGCAGCGTTGCAAGCGGGGAGAGCATGGTGCCGAATTGGTGCCGGATGGCGCGAGAGGTGAATGCCTCCATTTTAACGGGCGGCCCGGTCTCCCGCCGTGATGACAGAACGCCGCACGACCTGCCAGGCATGTGGATCGCTTGTTGCTGGGCCTGTTGCATTCGGCTCTCCTAGAATGCAGATCACGCCCGACGAGAACAGCATGCACGCCAGACTCCATTCCCCCGTCTTGTTTTGCCGATGCATTGTTTTGCTGATTGCGGTTGGCCTGTGTGCGCAAGCGTGGGCGGCCGAAGGCGGGCAAGCCTTGCGCGACAAATATCAGAGCCTCGCACAGCAACTGGCCGACAACGCGTTCCATCGCCCGCTGGCGCTGGAATCGACCGAGACGCCCAACATGCTCAAGGGCGACATCTACAGCGTGGTCGATTACCCGTTTGCCACCGTGAGCGGCGCGCTGGGCGACCCGGCGCAAGGCCCCGCCAACTGGTGCGATGTGCTGATCCTGCATCTGAACATCAAGTACTGCCATGCCGCGTCGGGCGCCAGCGCAGGCGTGCTCGACGTGAACCTGGGCCGCAAGGTGGAGCAGACGCTTTCCAGCAGCTACCGCCTTGAATTCGGCTATCACCCGGTCGTCAGCAATGCGGACTATTTCCGTGTGGAACTCAGTGCGGATTCCGGCCCATTCAGCACAAGGGATTACCGCATCGTGCTGGAGGCGATTCCCTCACCGGCCGGCGGCAATCACACCTTCCTGCACCTGACCTATACGTATGGCTATGGCACTGCTGGCCGGCTGGCGATGCGCACGTACCTTGCCACCGCCGGCAGCAACAAGGTCGGCTTTACCAAGGCGGCCGAGTCGCCGGGCGCGGCGCCCGAATACGTGGGCGGCGTACGCGGCCTGCTGGAGCGCAACACGATGCGCTACTACCTCGCCATCGATGCGTATCTGAAATCGCTCTCCGCACCGTCGGACAAGCGCCTGCAGCAGCGGCTGACAACGTGGTTCAGTGCCACCGAGCAGTATCCGCAGCAGTTGCACGAAGTTGAACGGCAGGACTACCTGCAGATGAAGCACCACGAGGTTGAGCGCCAGCAGACGGCGCAATAGCGCAGCAGGACCGCCGCCTTACGCTGGGCGATAGACCTTGGCGAAGCGCTGTGCCTGCACGACGCCGTAATCACCGGGGGCGTATTGCAGGACCCAGTCTCCGGCTTGCCCGTGCAGCACGTCGCCCGCTTCGGATCGGGCCATCGAGAAAGGCTCGCGCATCTGCTTGGCGAGCACCACGCTCGGGCGGTTGCGATACGCGCCGGCCAATCCATGCGTGAGCGATGTGTCTGCCGGCAGGTACTTGGCATCGAAGCGCTCGCGCGAGACCACCCAGCGCTCACCCGTTGAACCCGTGATGAGGGCATCGCCGGGCGCATAGCGGTTGGGGCCTTCCAGGCTCATCAGCTCGCCGGGCTGCGTGGCGAAATCGACCTGGACGGTCTCGTCCTTGACGAAGGGGCGCGCGGCGGGGTCGGTGCGCAGGTCGACATGTTGCAGGGTGGGCATGAAGCAGGGGCTGTAAGACAAAGTAAGACGCATACCGCAGCGAAGGGCATAAGGGTAACGCGAATGCGCTGGAAGCGCCGCAGCGTCGAGCGCACAATGCGGCAGCCCAACCCCTTGGAGCGCACATGCCGATCGACTGGACCCTCATCGAGACACGCGGGGCGGATGCCTTGCACGACACCATCGTCGAGATGGAAGGTTGGGCGATGCCGCTCGATGCGGCCGCGCAGTCGGCAAGCTACTTTCTGCTCTCGGCAGACGCGCCTTGCTGTGGCGGCTGCATGCCACGCAGTCCGGCGACGAGTATCGAGGTGTTCGCCACGCAGCCGGTGCGCATGGGCGATGACGTTATCCGCTTGCGCGGCCGCCTGCTGCGCTTGCAGGATGATCCGGCGGGCTGGCGCTATCAACTGGTGACAGCCGCACCGACGGCAGCTCAGCCCGCGGCCCAATCGGCACGCGTGAGCCGCCGCGTGTTCCTGGCCGCCGGCGCCGCGTTGGGGCTGGCGGCCTGCGCGCCTGGCCGCTTTGCCAACTACACCGAAGGCGAAGCCGGGGCGGATACCACTTGGACGCCACTACCGGGCGCACTCACGATCGACATCCACAGCCATGCCGGCCGCGTGATCGTCTCGCGCGATCCCAAGATCGGCGCCAACCGGCCGTTTCTGCCGGTAGCTGAGCCGATGCGCACGGGCGGCATGAACGTCATCTGCCTGGCCATCGTCACCGATACCACTGCCGTGCACGTGGCGGCCAGCGGCAACCGCTTCGAGGCCTTCCGTACGCCTGAGCCCGGTGAGCTGTACCAGCTTGGCATGACCGAGTTTGCGCGTGCCCAACGCTTGATCGACAAAGAGCAACTGCACGTGGTGACGGATGCCGCATCGTTGGCGGACGTTGGCACACAGGGGCCGAGCGTCATCATTGCGTCGGAGGGTGCTGACTTTCTGGAGGGCCGCATTGAGCGTGTGGACGAGGCCTACACACAGCATCGTCTGCGGCATCTGCAACTCACGCACTACCGTGTGAACGAGCTTGGCGACATCCAGACCGAGCCACCTGTGCATGGCGGTCTGACGGACTTCGGTGCGGAGGTGGTACGACGCTGCAACACGCTGGGCATTGTCGTGGATGTGGCGCACGGCACGTATGACCTCGTCAAGCGGGCAGCGGCAACCACGACCAAGCCGCTGGTGCTGTCGCACACGGCGCTCTCAGGATCGCTGAGGGCGCGCAGCCGTTTGATTTCGGCAGAGCATGCGCGCGCAGTGGCGGATACGGGCGGCGTGATCGGCGTATGGCCCAATGCGGCGGACTTCCCCAACCTGGATGCCATGGCGACGGGCATCAAGCGGATGGTGGATGTGGTGGGCGTGGCGCACGTGGGGTTGGGTACCGACATGCTGGGCTTCATCAAGCCGCCGGTATTCACCAGCTACAAGCAGTTGCCTGCGCTGGCGGCTGCGTTGCTGCAGGCAGGCTTCACGCAGGCAGAGGTGGGGCAGATTCTTGGCGGCAACTATCGGCGCGTGTTTGAGGCGACGGTTGGCTGATACCTGTGCGGCGATTGGGTGTGTATGGGGCGTCGTATGGCCTGTGATGGGCTGATCAGCCGGTTGTAATCAGGCGCACGTCGTACAGCTCCTGCTCCATGTCATCAAACGGCTCCCACCGATCACTCGCCATCTCGAAAAATGCATCTGGGACTTCCATGGCGAACGTCGCACCTTTCTCTCGATTACGCGTACGAACCCGTTCGCGGCGGATATCTCTGGAGGCGTCCAGCACGTAGATCTTGAGCGGGTGACCTGTGTCTTCAACGCGCGCGTAGAAGCGTTGGCGGCTGCTTTTTTCCAACAGGCCGAGTTCAAGAATGACATCGTGTCCGGCGTCCAGGATGTCGCTGGCCGTTGCCCAGATTTGCGACAGGCAACGTTCCTTCCGTTCGATGTACCACGGCAACAGGCCGTCGGCGGGCCGGTCCGGGCTGAACAACTGAACGAACCACGCATCCAGGATCAGGCTCGGTGCACGATGCTGATGGCGCAGGCGTTCAACGTAGGTTGTCTTTCCCGCACCAACAGGTCCTTCCACCAGATGAATGGTTGGCATGTTTGTGTGGCGGGTCAGGAAAACACCGGGCGGAAAAAGCTGCGTTCGTAACTGACGATGCAGCCGGTTTCGTCTGCATATTGAAAGGCGGCGATGCACGCAGGGTCGCGCTTCGACTGTTCCCGATAGACCTCGTATGCCGCGAGGCTTGGGAACGAGAACAAGGCCAGCGCGACGTTGTTTGCGCCTTCGGACGGCAGAAAGTAGCCGTGGTGTTGGCCGCCAAATTTCTCGACCAGCGGAATCCACATCTTGCCGTAGGTCTCGAACTCAACAAGCCGGGCCGGATTGATGATGTAGCGGAGGTAGCAGGTGATCATGGCGTGTGCGGGCGAGAGGGGAAAGGCTGTGAGCCTAAATGCCTGCCCGCCGCGTCGTCAATCTCAGTAGTACCGCAGCTCTGTCGCCTTGCCGTGGAACACCTTGTACGAGTAGATCGTGTAGCCAACGATGGTCGGCAGCACGATGGCCACACCCACCAGCATGAATTCGAGCGACTCCGGCGCGCTGGCGGCCTGCCAGATGTCGAGCTGGTCCACCACCAGATACGGGAACAGGCTGTAGGCCAGGCCATTGAAGGCCAGCAGGAAGATCGCGCCGGTGCCCACGAAGGGCGCCCAGATCAGGTGTTCATCTCCCTTGGCGATCTGTTTGGGCAGTCGGCGCAGCACCCAGTCGATCAGGCCGAACAGCGCGATCGTCACCAGCGGCACGGGCGCCAGCAGAATGATGTTGGGCAATGCAAACCACTTGTCGAACACGCGTGTGCTGACCCACGGTGTGGCCAGCGACACCGCAGCCACGCCCAGCGCGGTGAACCACAGGCTGCCGCGCGCCCACTGCACCGCGCGCAATTGCAGCGCGCCTTCCGTCTTCATGATGAGCCACGTGGCGCCTAGCAGCAGGTAGCCTGCAATGAGCCCGCCCGCCGTGCAGAGTGCAAAGATGACGTTGGCCGTGTCGTACTGGAAGCCCGTGATGTACAGCCCCAGCATCAGGCCCTGTGCCGCGGTGGCGATGACTGAGCCCGCATAGAACGCGCGGTTCCACCACGGCTTGTGGTGTGCGCGCGCCTTGACGCGAAAGTCGAATGCCACGCCGCGCAGGATCAGCCCGAACAGCATGATGGCGACGGGCAGGTACAGCGCGCCCAGGATTTCGCCGTGCGCAGCAGGAAACGCCACCAGCAACAGGCCGACGCCGAGTACGAGCCAGGTTTCGTTCGCATCCCAGAACGGGCCGATGGAAGCGATCATCGTGTCCTTCTCGGCATCATCGGCGCGGCGCAGCAGGATGCCGACGCCCAGGTCGTAGCCGTCCAGCACCACATAGGCCAGCACGGCAATGCCCATCAGGGCCATGAAGACCACCGGCAGCCAGCCGGCGGGTTGGGTAAGGTCAGGGATGGTGCTCATGCGTGGCTCGCGACGGGGGCGGAAGGTTGGGGGCTGTGCTTGGCTGGCACGTCGGCGTCAGTCGGGTCGATGGCGCCGCCGGCCTTGCGGGCCAGGTAGAACACCACACCGATGTACGAGGCGATGAGGAAGGCGTACAGCGCTAGATACATCGCCAGCGTGCTGCCAATCATCTGGGCGGGCACGGTGGAGGCGGCTTGCGCGGTGGTCAGCACGCCGTAGACGAGCCACGGCTGGCGGCCGATTTCCGTGACGTACCAGCCGGCGATCACGGCCACCCAGCCGGAGAACGTCATCGCCACCAGGGTGCGTGCCAGCCAGCGCGGCAACTCACCACCACGGCGCAGGCGCCAGGCACTTGCCCACGACACGGCCAGCATCAGCATCCCCACGCCGACCATCAGGCGGAACGCAAAGAACACCGGCAGCACGGGCGGATGCTGGTCGAACTGGTCCAGCCCACGCACCTCGCCATCGAGCGAATGCTTGAGATACAGCGACGCCAGCTTGGGCACGGCGATCTCGAAATGGTTGCTGCGCGTGGCTTCGTCCGGAATGCCGAACAGCACGGCTGGCACGCCGCGCTCGGTCTGCCAGATGCCTTCCATGGCGGCCAGCTTGGCCGGCTGGTGCTCCAGTGTGTTCAGGCCGTGCGCATCGCCTGCAACGATCTGCAAGGGGATCAACATTGCAGCCAGCACCACGCCGGTCTTGAGGGCGGCGCGCACGTCGGCGCCACGGTCGTTGCGCAGCCAGCGATACGCCGAGAGCCCCGCCAGCAGGAACGACACCGTCAGCCCCGAGGCCAGCAGCATGTGCGTGAACCGGTACGGGAACGACGGGTTGAAGATGATCGCCAGCCAGCTTTCCGGATGCGCGCGGCCGTCGATCATCACGTAGCCGGTGGGCGTCTGCATCCATGAGTTGAGCGCGATGATCCAGAACACCGAGATGGTCGTGCCCAGCGCGACGAGGAATGTGGCGAACGTATGGACGCGCTGGCTTACGCGGCCCGTGCCGAACAGCATGATGCCGAGGAAGCTCGCCTCCAGAAAGAACGCGGTCAGCACTTCATACGCCAGCAGCGGCCCGGCGATGTTGCCCACGGTGTTCATGTAGCCCGGCCAGTTGGTGCCGAACTGAAAGCTCATCGTGACGCCCGACACGACGCCCAGCGCAAAGGTCAGCGCAAAGACCTTCACCCACAGGCGATACGCGGCCATCCAGGCTTCATCGCCCGTTTTGCGATAGCGCAGTTTGAAGAACAGCAGTACCCATGCGAGTGCAATGCTGATGGTGGGAAAGAGGATGTGGAAGGTGATGTTGGCGCCGAACTGGATGCGCGCCAGTACAACAGGATCGAGTGACATGGTTCTTCTCAGGTGCTGACTACTTGCTCTTGCTGCCGCCACCAACGACAACGGCCAGCTTGTTCTTCACTTCCAGCAGCTTGTGGACCTTGGCGCCCATCTTCATGAGCTGCTGCAAGGAGTCGGCATCCAGCTTCTGTACGTCGTCAAACCAGTTGGTCATGAGCGTGATGAGCTGGTACATCTCCTTCATGCGGGCCTGGGCGTGGCGGTCATCCGGGTCGGTGGGGGATTCGAGCATCACGTCGCGCAGCAGCGTGAGCGTGGGGTCGATCTCACGCTTGCGGCGTTCTTCGGCCAGCGTGCGGAAGATGGTCCAGATGTCGTCGGGGGCAGAGAAATATTCGCGCCGGTCGCCAGGTTTGTGCGAGAGGCGCACCAGCTTCCACGACTCCAGCTCCTTCAGGCCGATGCTCACGTTCGAGCGCGAGAAGCCGAGCGCCTCGGCAATCTCGTCGGCGTTGATCGGCTCGCGCGCGGCGTAGAGCAGGGCGTAGATCTGCCCGACCGTGCGGTTGATGCCCCAGCGGCTGCCCATCTCGCCAAAGTGCAGGACGAAGCGCTGTTTCAAGGGAGAAAGTTGCATGGTTTTGATCTTTCTCAATTTTCAGGAATTTCTGAAAGTTTAGTCGTCTTGTGCGCTTGCACAATGCGGCGCGCTGTCGCGGCACCCCGCAAGTGAGCGTCGCAGCAGGTCGCCGACCGGATGGCATGCGCCTCCATCTTCCCGCACTTCTTAGGGCCTTTTCATGTGAATGAAATTGTCAAGCAAACGTATGGCGATTGATGTTGACTAGGCAGTTATGCGGTAAAAATTAGAAAATTAACCCAGATGAGTAATTATCAAAGGTTATTTTTTTGAATAATAAAAACGGCTCTCATGAGTGAGGAAAGGATTACCTTTGTGCCGCGTTTTCCATTGACACAGATAATGAAGGTTGAGCATCACATTCCTTGCTGTATAAGGGGTTTTTGCTGACCTGATATGACATCTTGAATGTCGATTGGCGTGTCGAATTGCAATAGATAAAAGTCACTCTCATCTACGGATTTATACAGAGGCTGACCTGTTTTTGGTTGGTACCCTCCGAAAGAGGGGGGGATTTTTGTCTTAATAAATTCAGTTTCTTGCCGAAAATTCGTTTGCAAAACAAATCAGCAAGGAGAAGCCCCATCATGCGTGTCAACGAACCGGTGACCCAACACGAATACGAGTTCCCCGACAACGCCACGCTCATGTCGACCACCGACACACAGAGCTACATCGCCTACGCGAATGCTGCGTTCATCGAGGTCAGTGGTTTTTCGCGAGAGGAGATCGAAAACCAGCCGCACAACATCGTGCGTCATCCGGACATGCCGCGCGAGGCGTTTGCCGACATGTGGGCCACGCTCAAGGCAGGACAGCCTTGGACGGCGCTGGTCAAGAACCGCCGCAAGAACGGCGATCACTACTGGGTGCGCGCCAATGCCACGCCGGTGGTGCGCAATGGCCAGGCGACGGGCTATATGTCGGTGCGCACCAAACCCACGCGCGAGGAGATTGCCGCTGCCGAGGCGCTGTACAAGGATTTCCGTACCGGCCAGGCAGGCAGCCGCAAGTTCCACAAGGGGCTGATCGTGCGTACCGGGTGGATGGCCTGGCGCTCGATCTTCCAGGTGATGCCTGTGCGCTGGCGTATCCGCCTGACCTTCCTGTCGTTGCTACCGACCCTGATTGCGGTGGCGTGGGCGTTCGGCCTGTCCGGGGCGGCGCTCGGCGGCTTTGCAGCGGCGATCTTGTTTTCATTGGCGCTCGCGTCGTGGTCATTGAAGGTGCAGATCGCCACGCCGCTCGAAAAGCTCCAGGAGCTGGCCCTGAATGTGGCCTCAGGTGAGAGCCGCAAAGTCGCCATCGCAGACCGCGTGGACGAGATCGGCATGACGCTGCGCTCCATCAGCCAGCTGGGCCTGATGTTCCGCTGGCTGATCGACGACGTGGCTGAGCAGGTCATCAACGTGCAATCGGCCAGCCAGGAGATCGCCAAGGGCAATGGCGACATCAACATCCGCACTGAACAGGCCGCGGCCAGCCTGGAAGAGACCTCCAGCTCGATGACGCAGATGACTGCCACGGTGGCCAGCAATGCGGAAACGGCTGGGCAGGCCAACACGCTGTCCGGCGCGGCTACGCAGGCTGCGCTCAACGGTGGGCGTGCCATGGAAGAGGTGGTGGAGACAATGAGCGCGATTTCGCAGAGCGCCAAGCAGATTGCCGACATCATCGGCGTGATCGACAGCATTGCCTTCCAGACCAACATCCTGGCGCTCAATGCTGCCGTGGAGGCTGCGCGCGCCGGTGAGCAGGGGCGTGGTTTTGCGGTGGTGGCCGGCGAGGTGCGTGCCCTCGCGCAACGCAGCGCCGGCGCGGCCAAGGAGATCAAGGCGTTGATCGGCACCAGCGTCGACAAGGTGGAGTCGGGCTCGCGGCTGGTTGATCAGGCAGGCAAGACCATGGAAGACATCGTCGATCAGGTCAAAAAGGTGTCGTCCATGATCGCTGACATCAGCCTGGCCACTGCGCAGCAAACCGATGGCATCACGCAGGTCAGCCAGGCGGTCAACCACCTGGATCAGGTCACGCAGGAAAACGCTACCCTGGTCGGGCAGAGCGCGGCGGCGGCGGAAGGTTTGCGTATTCAGGCCACGCGCCTGGTGGAGGCTGTGAACGTGTTCCGTTGAGTCACTTTGCGTTTGCGCGTGAGCCGTTGCATGCACTCGGTAATTGCAAAAACAGCGTAGTCGCCACATGGCGATTGCGCTGTCTTCGCCTACTATGCCTATGCAGCAACGTCCCTCACAACGCACATTCTCTGGAGCGGAAACATGGCCTCACACGGTTTGATTGCCTGGTTGATCATTGGCGCAGTGGCTGGCTGGCTGGCCGGTCTGCTGGTCAAGGGTGGCGGCTTTGGCATCTTCGTCGACATCGTGGTCGGCATTGTTGGTGCATTCATCGGTGGATGGCTGGCAGGTGTGCTCGGCATCTCGATGGGCGGCGGGTGGATCGGCTCGATCATCACGGCGGTGATTGGTGCGGTGATCCTGCTGTTCATCCTCCGGCTCATCAAACGCGCGTAGCGATAGGGGTGCGGCCAAGGCCCCCGGCGGGGCCTGGCCGTTGTGCCCCAATACCCCAAAAACCGCCGAATTCCACAACGCTCCGCATCACCTAGACTGGTTGTACAAGACAGCCAAGCCGCGCCACAAGCGCAGGCGCGGCAGGCACACGCTAACCAAGCGAGACCACCATGTCTGACCAGCTATCTCCGCCGCAAGAACTCTACGAAGGGTTCGAGATTCACGTGTCGCCCAGCCCAATCCGGGCCGACAACACCCGATACACCTATACCGGTTACGTCTGCCACCCCGGCGCCAACCCTGCGCAGCCCGGCCACGTGGTGCCTTTCCAAGCCGATGGCGACGACAGCTTCCGCAGCCCGGAAGCTGCGATGGAGGAGGCTGTGCACGTCGCGCGCAGCATTGTCGACGGCACGCATCCGGATCTGTCGGTGCTGTCGCTCGTTACGCACGGGTACTGACCCCCTTCCGTATCTACCTCAGCGTTCTTTTGGCGCTCACGCGTGGTGCGTCGATCGTCTTCCATTGACGCGCGCCGCGTTTGTTGTGTCGCACCATAAGGAATCGCTTACGCACCGAAACCGTGCTTCCCGCTGCCCGCGTGCGAGGCACGGCGGCCGTGCACACTCGCGGTAAACCTCTACAGATCAAGGGTTCTAGGTGCTGGCACACCTGTTGCATAGCACCGTTGCGCGGGTCAATGGCGATTCGCGCTCTTCGTGGTGAAGGCTCTGGTGCTCAGGGCCATTTGGACAACGGCGTCCCAGAACCTGGCAAGTGCAGCCCGGTTCTCGGGCGCCTTTCTTTTTTTCGGAAGCGGGATTCGACATGACCGGCAAAGCCACCCGAATCGATCTGTTCAGCCTGCGCACGCCGCAGATGCGCGCCTTTCATCTGACGTGGCTCGCGTTCTTCGTGTGCTTCTATGCGTGGTTTGCCTGCGCGCCCCTTATGCCGGTGCTCAAGGGCGAGTTTCATCTCACCCCCGGGCAGATCGCGAACATCAACATTGCAGCGGTGGCGGTGACGATTCTTGTGCGGCTGATTGTCGGCCCCTTGTGCGACCGCTTCGGCCCGCGCAAAACCTATACCGGGCTGCTGGTGCTGGGGGCCGTCCCTGTGCTGGGTGTGGCAACGGCGCAGAGCTACGAGGCGTTCCTGTTCTTCCGCCTGGCGATTGGTGCGATTGGCGCGAGCTTCGTCATCACGCAGTACCACACCTCGGTCATGTTCGCGCCCAATGTGGTGGGTACCGCCAACGCGGCGGCGGCTGGTTGGGGCAATGCGGGCGGCGGCGTGGCGCAGGGCACGATGCCGCTGCTGCTGACCGCCATCGTGATGATGGGCGTGACGCAAAGCCTGGGCTGGCGCCTCGCCATGGTGGTGCCGGGTGTGGCCATGCTGATCGTCGCGGCGCTGTACTGGCGGTACACGCAGGATTGCCCAGAAGGCAACTTCGATGAGCTGCGCGCCGCCGGTAAGACCATCGACGGTGGCAAGAAAGGCGGCTGGGGCAGCTTCGTCACGGCAGCCGGCAACTACCGCGTGTGGTTGCTGTTCATCACCTACGGCGCGTGCTTTGGCGTGGAGATCTTCATCCATAACATCGCGGCGACTTTCTATGTTGATCGTTTTGGGCTGTCGCTCTCGGCTGCCGGCATGGCCGCGGCGAGCTTCGGCCTGCTGGCGCTGTTTGCCCGTGCACTGGGCGGCATCGTGTCGGACCGCGTGGCGGCCAAGCGAGGTCTCGATGCCCGCACCCAACTGCTGTGCCTGCTGATGGTGGGCGAGGGCCTGGGCCTGTTTGGTTTTGCCCACGCCGGCAGTGCCACGGTGGCGGTGCTGGCCATGCTCGGCTTTGGCCTGTTCACCCACATGGCGTGCGGCGCGACGTATGCGCTGGTGCCGTTCATTGATCGCCGCGCGCTGGGTGGCGTGGCCGGCATCATCGGCGCGGGCGGCAACGCCGGCGCGGTGGCGGCGGGCTTCCTGCTCAAGGGCATGGGCGATACGCAGGCCACGTTGTCCATCCTGGGCGTGCTGGTGGCGACCTCCGCCGTCTGCGCGATCGCGGTGCGCTTCTCGGCAGAACACAAGGCGCGTGAACAGGCGCTGTACGACAACACGCTGGCAGCGGCCGGCAATGCCTAAGGAGAACAGCGCCATGACCATGAAGATCGTCGTCATCGGCCACGGGATGGTAGGCCACAAGTTTCTGGAAAGCCTGCTGCATGCCCCCGGCCATCACTTGCACGTGACGGTGCTGTGCGAAGAGCCGCGCCCCGCGTACGACCGTGTGCACCTGTCGGAATTCTTTGCCGGCAAAACGGCGGAAGACCTCTCGCTGGTGGCCCCCGGCTTCTTTGACCGCGACGACGTGGTGCTCAAGCTGAATGTGCGCGCTACCGCCATCGACACCACGGCCAAAACAGTGACAACCTCTACCGGCGAGGTGCTGCCGTACGACAAGCTGGTGATTGCCTCGGGCTCCTCACCGTTCGTGCCGCCAGTGCCGGGCAAGGACCGCAAGGATTGCTTCGTCTACCGCACCATCGAAGACCTGGAGGCAATGGCCGAGTGCGGCCAGCGCGCCAAGACCGGTGTGGTGATTGGCGGTGGCCTGCTGGGCCTGGAATGCGCCAAGGCCCTGCGCGACATGCACCTGCAGACGCACGTGGTGGAATTTGCCGGCCGCCTGATGGCGATGCAGGTGGACGATGGCGGCGGTCGCATGCTGCGCCGGAAGATCGAAGACCTGGGCGTGACCGTCCACACGCAGAAGAGCACAGTGGAGATTGTTGACGGTGAAGACGGTACGCACCGCCTGAGCTTTGCCGACGGCACGCACTTGGATGCCGACATGGTTGTCTTCTCCGCCGGCATCCGCCCGCGTGACGAACTCGCACGCGCCTGCGGCCTGGAAGTGGGCGAGCGCGGCGGTATCGTGATCGACTCCGAATGCCGTACCTCCGCGCCGGATGTGTACGCCATTGGCGAATGCGCACTGTGGGGCGGCAAGGTCTACGGCCTTGTGGCACCGGGTTACGAGATGGCGCGCATCACTGCCAAGCGAATTCTGGCCGCTGATGGAGAAACCACCTTCACCGGCGCCGACATGAGCACCAAGCTCAAGCTGATGGGGGTGGACGTGGCCAGCCTGGGCGACGCGCAAGGCTCGACGCCGGGTAGCCGCAGCGTGCAGTTCACCGATGAGCGCAAGCAGATCTACAAGAAGCTGGTGGTGTCGGAAGACGGCAAGTACCTGCTGGGCGGCGTGCTGGTGGGCGACGCAGCCGAATACGGCACGCTGCTGCAGATGATGCTCAACCGCATCGAGTTGCCGGAGGCGCCGGAATTCCTGATTTTGCCGCAGGCTGATGGCCACACTCGCCCAGGCTTGGGCGTGGATGCGCTGCCTGACAGCGCGCAGATCTGCTCGTGCAACGACGTGTCGAAGGGCGCGCTGTGTCAGGCCGTGTGCAGCGGCGCCACCACCGTGGGCACGCTCAAGGATGCGACGAAGGCCGGCACCTCATGCGGCGGTTGCGTGCCGCTGATGACGCAGGTGATGAAGGCCGAGATGAAGAAGCAAGGCCTGGCCGTCAACAACCACATCTGCGAGCACTTCCCGTATTCGCGCCAGGAGCTGTATCACTTGGTGCGCGTGGGCCGCATCCAATCGTTCGAGGCGCTGCTCAAAGCGCACGGCCAGGGCATGGGCTGCGATATTTGCAAGCCCGCAGCGGCGAGCATCCTGGCTTCGTGCTGGAACGAGTTTGTGCTCAAGAAAGAGCACGCCAGCCTGCAGGATTCCAACGACTATTTTCTTGCCAACATCCAGAAGGACGGTACGTACTCCGTGGTGCCGCGCATGCCGGGCGGTGAGGTGACGGCCGATGGGCTGATCGCCGTGGGCCAGGTCGCCAAGAAGTACGGCCTGTACACCAAGATCACCGGCGGCCAGCGCGTGGACCTGTTCGGCGCGCGCCTCGAACAACTGCCGCTGATCTGGGAAGAACTGATCGCAGCCGGCTTTGAATCGGGCCACGCGTATGGCAAATCGCTGCGTACGGTGAAGTCGTGCGTGGGCTCCGCATGGTGCCGCTATGGCGTGGGCGATTCAGTGGGTTTTGCGGTGGCGCTGGAGAACCGCTACAAGGGCCTGCGTTCACCACACAAGCTGAAGTTTGGCGTGTCGGGCTGCACGCGTGAGTGCGCTGAAGCACAGGGCAAGGACGTCGGCATCATCGCCACCGAAAAGGGCTGGAACCTTTACGTGTGCGGCAACGGCGGCATGAAGCCCCGGCATGCCGAACTGCTGGCGGCGGACCTCGACCAAGACACGCTCATCAAATACGTCGACCGCTTCCTGATGTTCTACGTGCGCACGGCAGACCGCCTGCAACGTACCAGCACGTGGCGCGACAACCTGGAAGGCGGACTGGACTATCTGAAGGACGTGGTTATCAGCGACAAGCTGGGTATCGCGGCTGAACTGGAAGCCGAGATGCAGCACGTGGTCGACACTTACCAAGACGAATGGAAGACCGCCGTGACGAACCCGGACGTGCGCAAGCGCTTCCGCCACTTCGTCAACAGCGACGCGAACGATGCGAACGTCGTCTTCGTTGAAGAGCGCGGCCAGGTTCGCCCCGCCACGCTGGAAGAGCGCAGCAAGACGCGCCCCGTGCGCATTCCTGTTGTTGCTGAAGCTGCCTGAGTGCCTGAGGACAAGGAAATCGCCATGCAAGCCAACCGCTGGACCCCCATCTGCGCCCTGGACGATATTGTCCCGAACACCGGCGTGTGCGCGCTGGTGGGCGATGAGCAAGTCGCTGTGTTTCATGTCGGGGGCGACACACCGCAGCGTGTCTACGCCATCGGCAACTACGATCCGAACTCCGATGCGGCCGTGCTCTCACGTGGGCTGGTCGGCAGTCTGGGCGATCGCATCGTTGTGGCTTCGCCCATCTATAAGCAGCACTTCGATCTGGCGACAGGCGAGTGCCTTGAGGCGCCGGCCAACTCGGTGCATGCGTATGCCGCAAAGGTCGAAGGCGGCAAGGTATGGGTGTTGGTATGAACACCGAGTCTGTGCGCCCCAAGCTCATCGTCATCGGCAACGGCATGGCCGGCATGCGCACGGTCGAAGAGCTGCTCAAGCTGGCGCCGGACCAGTACGACATCACCGTGTTTGGCGAAGAGCCGCACGGTAACTACAACCGCATCCTGCTATCCCCCGTGCTGGCGGGCGAGAAGCAGGTTGACGACATCATGCTTAACACGCGCGAGTGGTATGCGCAGCACCACATCACGCTGCATGCGGGCGATCCGGTGGTCGCTATCGACCGGCCGCGCCGTACGGTGCGCTCGCGCGATGGTGTGGAGATGCGCTATGACCGCCTGTTGATCGCCACCGGCTCGCGACCCTTCATCCTGCCGGTGCCGGGTCACATGCTGCCGGGCGTGATCGCGTTTCGCGACATTCAGGACGTGGAGACGATGTTGGAGGCGGCGCGCAACCATCGGCATGCGGTGGTCATCGGCGGTGGTCTGCTCGGGCTGGAGGCGGCCAACGGTCTGATGCGCCAGGGCATGGACGTGACCGTAGTGCACCTGCCGGACACGCTGATGGAGCGCCAGCTCGACAAGCCCGCCGCGCAGTTGCTGCAGAAGGCGCTGGAGGCCAAGGGCCTGCGCTTCCTACTGGGCGCGCACACGGCTGAGTTGCTCGGCACAGATCGCGTGACGGCCATTCGTTTTAAAGATGGCTCCGAGATTCCCGCCGACCTCGTCGTCATGACGGCCGGCGTACGTCCCAACATTGAACTCGCGCGTGCCGCCGGCCTGCATTGCGAACGCGCCATCGTCGTCGACGACACGCTGCAGACCTACGACCCGCGCATCTACGCCGTGGGCGAATGTGTGCAGCACCGCAGCGCCACCTTCGGCCTGGTGGCCCCCATCTGGGACCAGGCCCGTGTGTGTGCCGCGCATCTGGCTGGTGCTGGCCACCGCCGCTACATCCAGCAGGCCACGGCGACCAAGCTCAAGGTCACGGGCGTCGACCTCTACTCAGCCGGCGACTTCATCGGCGGCGAGGGTACCGAAGACATCGTGCTGCGCGACCCGCGCCGCGGCGTCTACAAGCGCCTCGTGCTCAAGGAAGACCGCGTGGTCGGCGCAGTGCTGTACGGCGACGTGGCCGACGGCCCGTGGTATTTCGACCTGATCCAGCGCCAGACGCCCATCACGCCGATCCGCCAGCGCCTGTTGTTCGGCCGAGCACTCTGCGAAGCAGAGGCCGCGTGATGAACCAAGGCGACTCGACCAAAGCGCAACTCGGCGACACCGCGTGCACGGAGATGGTTTGGCCTTTGACTTTCCGGCCCTAGATGGCGCCTTGAATTTTTGTAAGCCGGCGGAAAAAGGAAGGAGGCTTGTTTGAGCGCAGCGAGTTTGCCTCCTTCCCCGCCCGCTTACAAAAATTCAAGGAGGGGGTCGCCATCTCGGGCGCGCATTTCTTTGCTTACTTTCTTTGGGCAAGACCAAAGAAAGTGAGTCGGCCCCGGCAGGGGACGAAACCGGGGATGGACCACCAAATCCCGCCCCGGCAGGGGATGAAACAAAGGATGCACCACCCACGCAAAGCAATACAAAGACGACGATGACCACCATCCCCCTTCACCCAATAGCGGACGCCGTGCGCACCACCTGCCCATACTGTGGCGTCGGCTGCGGCGTGCTGGCAACCCCGCAAGCAGACGGCAGCGTCAGCATCCAAGGCGACCCGACGCACCCGGCCAACGCAGGGCGCCTATGCGTAAAGGGCTCCGCGCTGGGCGAAACCATCAGCCTGGATGGCCGCCTGCTGTATCCGGCCATACGCGAGCGCTTGCATGATCCGGACGCACCCGTTGCGCCGCTGCACCGCGTGTCGTGGGACACCGCACTCGATACCGTCGCGCAGGGCTTGCGCCGCATCGTCGACGAGCATGGCCCGGATGCTGTTGCGCTGTACGTGTCCGGCCAGTTGCTGACCGAGGATTACTACGTCGCCAACAAGCTCATGAAGGGCTTTATCGGCACAGCCAACATCGACACCAACTCGCGGCTGTGCATGTCGTCGGCCGTAGCGGGGCACAAGCGCGCGTTTGGCGAAGATCTCGTGCCCGTCTGCTACGACGATCTGGAAGCGGCGGACCTGATCGTGCTGGTCGGCTCCAACACCGCGTGGTGCCACCCGATCCTGTTCCAGCGCATCATGCGCGCCAAAGAGGCGCGGCCCGAGATGAAGGTGGTGGTGGTCGACCCGCGCCATACGGCCACGTGCGAACTGGCGGACC
>NZ_JAELUI010000329.1 GCF_016429285.1 Ralstonia sp. ASV6 | reverse complement strand
TGCCCACAAATCCCCCTGCTGTTCATGGGTGAGGAATGGGGCAGCCTGCGGCCCTTCTATTACTTCACCAGCCACCACGGCGCATTGGCCGATGCGGTGCGTGAAGGCCGGCGGCGCGAGCTTGGGCGGTTCTCAGCGTTCTCCGACCCACTTAAACGCGAGCGCATTCCCGACCCGAACGATGAGCGCACCTACCAAGCCTCCTGGCCCGGCGAGGCGGAACTCACCAACCCCGAACACCTCGCCTGGCTAAACCGCACGCACCAGCTGCTGACGTTGCGCCATGCGCAAATCGTCCCGCGTCTGGTGGGCGCACACGCGTTGGATGCCGTGCCGCTAGGCACCACCGGCGTGCTGGCGCGATGGCGGCTGGGCGACGGCAGCGTACTGACACTCGCGGTCAACCTGGGGGCGCAGCCAGTGTCACTGCCGACTGCGTTGGCCGGCAATCCCGCCGATCTGCTCTACGAATCGCGCGACGGCGCGGCCGCCATGCTGGCTACACACCATGTACCGGCATACACCTGCATCGCACTGTTGGCACCACCCTCCAACTGAGCCACCGCGATGAATCATGTTCCCCACCCGTCCGACAGCGCGCTGCATGCACTCGCTCAACAGGCCGGCTTGCAGGCTGACTGGGAAGATGCCGCCGGCTGCGCCATGCGTGTGAATGACGACGTACTGCGCACGGTGCTGGGCTGCCTGGGCCTACCAGCCAGCACTGCGGCGGAAGTCGCAGACAGCCATGCGCGGTTGCAAGCGGAAGCCGACAACGTGACTGTGCCTGCGCTGGTGACTGGCATCGTCGGTCAGCCA
>NZ_JAELUI010000328.1 GCF_016429285.1 Ralstonia sp. ASV6 | reverse complement strand
GGTAATTCCTACCCAAACCGGACCAGAGTTACCCTGGTCCGACCATGAAGCGATGCCCGGATTGTTCCGCAAGCAGGCCCTACAAACTCTCCGATGGGCGGCTCAAATGCCGCGCATGCGGCAAGCGGTTTAGCTGGACTTCGGTGTGGGACTCGGTGCGACTGAGCAGCCGTGAGAAGACGCGTTTGCTGGAGTTGTTCGTGCTGGGTGTGCCAGTGTATCGGCAGCGTTTTGACACGTCGGTCAGCGCCAAATCTCGCGAGCGCTTCTATCGGCTGATCCGCGCCTGCATGGCACAGCAAGAGCAGTTGCGCGAGCCGTTCACGGGCGCCCTGGAATGCGACGAAACCACGTTTGGCGGGGCTCGGCACGGCAAACGGGGTTGGGGAGCGGCGGGCAAGGTGGTGGTCTTCGGCATCGTCAAACGCAACGGTCAAGTGAAGGCCGCACCGATTGCTCAGCATGACCAGGCGGCCATCATGGACCAGATCCAAGCGCATACTCGTGAGGGCTCGCTGTACTACACCGATGCGTGGCAGGCCTATGCCACCTTGCGGCTACGAGGTGACCACGTGGTGGTGCGCAAGGAGAAAGGCAAACCGGTAGGCCGGGACCACATCAACGGTATCGAGGGCTTCTGGAGTTACGCCAAAAACTGGCTCTATCCGTACCGTGGTGTGCCCAGCAAATTCTTCCATCTTTACTTGGCTGAAACCTGCTACCGATTCAACCACCGTGACGAGGACTTGAAACCCTTACTGCGCAAGCTTCTGCAGGCAACCCCTACCCTCGAAATTCAACCCATTTTGGTCCGGTTTGGGTAGGAATTACCCAAA
>NZ_JAELUI010000327.1 GCF_016429285.1 Ralstonia sp. ASV6 | reverse complement strand
GGCCAGAACCGATCCCGCCGAACAGGTCACCTTCGACGCGCCGCGCCGACGGCAGCACTTGCGCCAGTTGCTCGCGCAGCAACGGCACCCCGCTGGAGCCGCCGGCGAAGAGAATGGTATCGACTGTTTCCGCTGCGACGCCCGCCGTCTTCAGCATCGCCTGCACCGTCGAGACCGTCTTGCCGACCAGCTTCCCAATCGACTGGTCGAAGTCCTCGCGCGTGACGGGCTGCTTCAACTCGGGCGCGATGCGGTGCAGGTCGATCTCCGCCACCGGGGCGTCCGACAGCGCGATCTTCGCGTCTTCCACCTGGATGGCCAGCCAGTGGCCGGCGCGCTCGCGGATCAGGCGGATTAGGCGGTCGAGTTTTTCGGTGTCGGCGACATCTCGGTAATTGTCCATCACCACCGCCCACGCCTTGCGCGTGTACACGTGGTTGATGGTGTGCCAGCTCGCCAGGTCGAAATACTGGCCGGACGGCATCGCCTTGCCGTTGCGCAGCGTGCTGTTCAGGCCAAGTAGCGGCATCACGGTGGCTAGGCTCAAGGCGCGGTCGAAATCGGTGCCACCAATGTGAACGCCGCCGTTGGCGAGGATGTCCTCGCGGCGGTCGGGGCGTTTCGCGCGGTCGGGCGACAGGCGCACCAGCGAGAAGTCCGACGTACCGCCGCCAATGTCCGCCACCAGCACAAGTTCTTCACCGCTGATGCCGGCCTCGTAGTCGAACGCGGCGGCGATGGGCTCGTACTGGAAGGCGATCTCGTCGAAGCCGGCGTCGCGCGCGATTTCCGACAGCGTGTCTTCGGCGAGCTGGTCGGCCTTGGGATCTTCGTCGATGAAGAACACCGGGCGGCCCAGCAC
>NZ_JAELUI010000326.1 GCF_016429285.1 Ralstonia sp. ASV6 | reverse complement strand
GAACCAGCCCTTGTTCATTTCCAGCGCATAAACGCCGGCCTTGGTCGGGCAGTGGTTGTCTTCCGTCTGCGGTTTCATCTCGGCAATGTCGGAGATGGTGCCGTCGTCGGTGATGAAGGCGATCGACAGCGGCAGGTCGGTGTTCTTCATCCAGAAGCAATGGCCGGCGGATTCATCAAACACGAACAGCATGCCGGCCGTGTCGGGCATCGTCTTGCGGAACATCAGGCCGGTCTCGCGAGATTGCGGGGTGGCGGCCACTTCCGCCTTGATCTTGTACATGCCCATGGTCAGGTCGACGACGGGCAGGCCGGTTTGTGGGCCGGTGGGCGTTTGCGCAAATGCGCCGGTGGCGGCAACGGCCACAGACAGCGCGGCAAGCAGGCGGGACAGGGTGATCATGGAGGGAGCGGGTTAGAAACGAAACGCTCCATGATCGGTACTCGGCTAGCCGCCGTCAATGAAACAGCGGCTGACGCTGGCGACGAAGTTGTTACCGCGTGTTTGCCGTGCGCGTCACAGCCTTGGGCGCATGCGCCGAGCGTGCCTTGTCCGCCGCCGGGTCCGGCATTAGCGCGGCGTAGCGCGCATCGGTGAGCGTGCGCAGGAAGGCGACGATGTCGTCGATCTCGTCTTCCGTCAGCGCCGGCGTGGTCCCAGGGCGGCGGTTCATTGGCACGGCGTTCACGTTGATGTTGCCCTGATATTTGGCGGGCACATCGTCAAAGCGCAGGGGTGTTCCCTTCGTGCCCGGGTACCACTGCGCCGGGTTGGTCGACCTCGTGGCATAGAAGGCCACCGTGTCGCGCAGCGTGCGGAACACGCCGTTGTGCATGAAGGTCTGGCGTACCGCCACGTTGCGCAGGCCGGACGTGCGGAAGTACCCGCACCACTGATCGGGCTCGGGCCACTTGAGCTTGCGGGCGGTCTGGCAG
>NZ_JAELUI010000325.1 GCF_016429285.1 Ralstonia sp. ASV6 | reverse complement strand
GCGCCGAGCAGCGCCGGCTGTTCGATGAGACGTTGACCGAAGACGAAGCCGCGCTGCAAGCGCAGTTGCGGCAAGCCAAGGGGGAGCCCGCGGTCAACAACGACACATCATCCAAGCGCAGACCCAAGCGTCAGCCGTTGCCGGCTGATCTGCGGCGGGTCGAACACCGCCACGAGCCGCAGGACACCCGTTGCCCGACGCCGGGCTGCGGGCAGGAGATGGTCCGTGTGGGGGAAGACATCAGCGAGAAGCTGGATGTTGTGCCTGCGGAGTTCTTCGTGCACCGCCACATCTACGGCAAATGGGCCTGCCGCTGCTGCCAACACCTGGTGCAAGAGCCCGTCGAGCCGCAGATCATCGACGGTGGCCTGCCGGCGGCCGGTCTGGTGGCATACACGCTCATCAGTCGGTTCGTGGATCACTTGCCGTACTACCGGCAGGAAACGATCAATGCCCGTTCGGGCGTGCATACGCCACGCTCGACACTGGCGGCCTGGAGCGGGCAAGCCGGTGCGGCGCTGGAGCCGCTGTACGAGGCGCACAAACGCTTCATCCTCTCGGCGCGCGTGTTGCATGTCGACGAAACGCCTGTCGCCATGCTTGACCCGGGGGCCGGCAAAACCCGGCGAGCCTACGTCTGGGCCTATGCGCGCAGTGCCTTCGACCCGGTGCCGGGTGTGATCTACGACTTCTGTGTGGGGCGCGCGGCCCAGTTCCCGATTGAATTCCTCGGCGGGACTGCCGAAGACGGCAACAAACGATGGTGGCAGGGTACGCTGGTGCGAGATGACTACATTGCCTACGACCGCGTGTTGCAGGCTCGCCCCGGACGGGTGGCCGCAGGATGTCTTGCCCACGCGCGACGCAAGTATGACGAGCTACTACGCAACCAGGGCCACAGCACCGTGGCGCCCGAGGCGCTGCGGCGCATTGCTCAGATCTACCG
>NZ_JAELUI010000324.1 GCF_016429285.1 Ralstonia sp. ASV6 | reverse complement strand
GCAGAACATAGTGCACATCGGGAATCAGCCTACCCTCCATGAACCACGTCTCATACCGGGGTCGCCGCATGAAGCAAAGCGAATTGGATGACATGATCCATTTCAGATTGGTGGCAACGTCATTCCCTTCAACGCTGACGATGTACTTGTATTGCAACTGCTCAGCAATCGTCATGGGCGCTCTATAGATTGCCTTCCCCTGCACGGACTTCCGGATATCACCGATATCAACGTTCGGCAGGTCATGGCACCGCTCGACGAACTCCTGGCGATGCGTCTGGTAACAGGGTCCTCTGAAAACTGCCATTGATTTTTTTTCGGCAAAATCAATGTTGTCTCGAGCAAAAGAAAAATGTCGGAATGAATCCAATTTCAAAAGAATTCCATTATGCGAAGAATTCTTGATTGGGCGGCTTTTCACAAACGCAGGGGATGCCGGCTCGGTAGTCACATCCCCACAGTCATAATCAAAACTGTACCCCGGTCCAAAATAATCCATCAGACCAACCAGATCATAGAAATATGCGCTGCCGATGTTACGATTTCTACTCTGAACAGTACTCATTGCAGATTCCAACAAGAAGTTGGAATATTCAATCGCATTTCCACTTGGGCCGAACGTTTCCGAAATCGAGTTGTAGTAATTCAGGCGATCCAGTACATCCTGATGGCTGCCGTGACGGCCTTTTCTCTTCAAAAACGCCTCAGCTCTTCCGTGCTTGGTCGCGCGGGCCAGAAAATGGCTCGATGCATTCGAAAAGTAGTACCAGAATTTTCTTGCAGAGACCCGGCTCAGGCGATATTTGAGATGCGGCATGAATCAAACAAGCGATTGCAGAAATGGCCCAGGGATAAAGCGCGCCGACGCGCTTCCTCAAAAAGTGTGATGCCAGGACATCGTTTTTCGAGTGGAAAGCTGCCAGCTCACACGTGATTATGGGTGGCAC
>NZ_JAELUI010000323.1 GCF_016429285.1 Ralstonia sp. ASV6 | reverse complement strand
GCCCTGCATCGTGCTGCGCGAGAACAAGGAAGATATGTCGCTCTGGCATTTCGGCAAGGGCCGGACGAGTCGTAGCGTGCGCGTGCAAGCCAAGCTGATCTGCAATGACGGCGACGTGATCCGCCGCTGGGCCTGCGAGGGGCGTGGCGCGATTTTGCGCTCCGAATGGGATGTGGCGGACGATCTGCGCGCCGGCCGGCTGGTGCGTCTGTTGCCGGGCTGGAAGGCGCCGGACGCCAACGTGATTGCACTCACCCACAATCGCGCGGGGCTGCCGCAGCGCACGCGCCATTTCATGCAATTCTTGCAAAGCCGCTTCAAACCACAGCCGCCGTGGCGCGCATGATGCAGCAGTGCTGAATCTTTGAATCAAACCAGCTTCACCTCAAGCCCGCCAGCGCTGCCTACAATCGGTCGCATCGATCAACGCCGATTTGCAGGTGACACGCGTGAACTTCTCCACTTCTTCCCCGGGCTATCCCAAGGCCATCCTGTTCGATCTGCTGACTGCGCTGCTGGATTCGTGGTCGTTGTGGGATCGTGCTGCTGGCACGCAGCAGGCTGGCCGTACGTGGCGCGCGGAGTATCTGCGGCTCACATACGGCTGCGGCGTGTACGTCCCCTATGAGGTCATGGTGCGGGAGGCGGCGCAGAACGTCGGTTTGCCGGCCTCGGCCCCCGATGCTCTGGAAGCCGGCTGGTTACAGCTTGAACCCTGGAGCGGCGCTGCCCAAGCGCTGAAGCAACTGCAACCGCACTGCAAGCTGGCCGTCGTGACCAACTGCTCGGAGCGGCTGGGCCGGCTGGCGGCAGCGCGGTTGCCCGTTGCATGGGATGTCGTTGTCACCGCCGAGCAGGCGGGCGTCTACAAGCCCGATCCCAGACCGTATCGCATGGCGCTGGAACAGCTTGGTGTGGAGGCGGCAGATGCCGCGTTTGTGGCCGGTTCCAGCTATGACATGTTCGGCACGGCAGCGATGGGTTTGCGCACCTACTGGC
>NZ_JAELUI010000322.1 GCF_016429285.1 Ralstonia sp. ASV6 | reverse complement strand
TCCATGAACACCACATCCGTCGGGCTCGGCAGCGGTTCGGGCCGGCCAGCGAATGCCCAGTCGTGGTGCGCAACGCCTGACGCCAGCGCAATGCCCTCTCCGGTCTGACGCCACGACAGACGCAGCAAACGCCGTGCATATTGATCTGCCAGATCCGGCCGGTTGCACGCCATGGCCAGACGCGTGAGGAAGCGCAGCGTTTCGGTGTCGTCGATCAACGGGCCGACGCGGCGCTGCGCCTCGGTCATGGCATCGTCGAGCAGATTGCCGCCCTGCAATGCCTTCAGGCCAGCGATGAAGTAGCGGCGCTGCTCATCGAGCGACTTGGCGGTGTCCTGGGCGGCAAAGTTGGCGGCGGCGGCGGCGCGGTATTCACCCGTGCCCAACGCGATCTCGGCAGTACGCGCCTGCCACTGCGCGGCGCGAGCCACGTCCTGCTTGGCCAGGCGCTGGTAGAACTGCATGGCAATCGCACCCTGATCCAGCCCGCGAGATTTGGCCGCAAGAATCTCCAGCTCAGGCGCCGTCCACCGGTAGTCCAGGGCTTGCTTGAGCAGACCACGCAGGTCGACCAGCATGGCCGCACGCTGCGGATCATTCGGTTGCAATGCATAGGCGCGTTGCTCGCGGATGGCGATATCGAGCAGCAACGCTTCACGGTCGAGCGACTTGTCATGCAGCGCACGCATGCGGGCGACCATGGCTTCGGCCTCTTCCAGCCGGCCGGTGCGCACGTACTGGGCGGCCAGCACGCTGAGGAATTCCCCATCGTTCGGGCGCACGCGCAGCCAGGCTTCCAGATAGGCCACCGACAGCGCATCGACCTTGCCGCCTTCGAGCAGACGCGCCTCCAGGCGCTCGCGCGGGAACATCAAGGCGAGCGCCAGCCCGATCAGCGCGCCAAGCGTACCGATCAGCCAGGCCGGCAGCAGCCGTTCACGCGGGGTCAGGTCAGCAGACCACATCGACACGTTGGTAGGTCACGGTTTGCGCAGCAGCTCCGGTCAGATCAACGCGCACGGTGTTGTCC
>NZ_JAELUI010000321.1 GCF_016429285.1 Ralstonia sp. ASV6 | reverse complement strand
CTTCGATGTCGAGCAACTCGAAACCGGCTTCGATCCAGTGCGCGCGGGTGGTCTTGGGCATCGTGGTGTCCTTGGGGCAAAAACTGACAGGCTGTGTAGGGTGCGCAGCCGGCAGGTATTGTAGGCGCCGTCATCTCCTTCTTCCTTGCCATGCGACATTTCATCGTTGTGGGTGCGGGCATTGCCGGGCTGAATGCTGCGCGCCATCTGCAGCGTGCCGGCTGTTCCGTCACCGTGCTGGAAGCGGCGCGCTCGCCCGGTGGACGTATCCGCAGCGTGCCCTTTCACGGCCAGACCATCGAGTGCGGCGCGCAGTTCGTGTCGTCGCGCTACCGCTACGTGCTGCCGCTGCTGCAGGAGGCCGGGCTGGCCTCTCGCCTGCGCAAGACGTCGGCGGTGGCGGCCATGCAGCGCGGGCCGGTGTTCCATGCGGTGCACAGCAAGCGCCCGTGGACGCTCGGCACCAGCGGCCAGCTCACCTGGGGCGAGACCTGGCAGATGCTGCGCGGCGGCCTGGCCACCGCACGCGAATTGCGCGGTGTCGATCCGAGCCACTACGCCAGCCTCGCGGCGCTCGACGACGAGGATGCGCAGGCCTGGAGCACACGCTTGTTCGGCGACGCCGCCGCGCGCTACGTCTTCGAGCCGATGGTCCACGGCCTGTACTTTCATCGGCTGGCCGGCACCTCACGCGCGCTGCTTGGCGCGCTCACGGCCTTCAATGGCGCTGACACGCTGACCGTCGATGACGGTTGGCAAGCGTTGCCGCGTGCGATGGCCTCGGTGCTCGATGTGCGCTACGGCGCGAATGTGGAGCAGGTCAGAGAAACGCGCGATGGCGTGCGTGTGTGTGTGAACGGGGAGTGGCTCGACGCCGATGGCGTTGTGCTTGCCACACCGGCACACATCGCGCGTGCATGGGTGTTGCAGCCCACGCTTGGAGAATCGGCCGTGCTGGATGCACGCTACGCACCGAGTGTGCACGTGGCGCTGGGGCTCCCGTCGTCCTGGTCGGCGCCCAAGGTGCTCCAGCCCGTGTATGGCGCGCTGTTTGCGCCGGTGGACGGC
>NZ_JAELUI010000320.1 GCF_016429285.1 Ralstonia sp. ASV6 | reverse complement strand
GGCCCGCACCGCGCGCGGCCCGCATATCGCAATACGGTGGAAGACTCGATCTACCTGGATACGGCTGCGCAAGGGCGGGGTGTCGGTACGCTGCTGCTGCAGGCGCTCATTGCCGAATGCCAGGCACGCGGGTTCAAGCAGATGGTGGCCGTTGTCGGTGGCGGGCATGAGAACCCTGGGTCAGCCAAGCTGCACGCCCGCTGCGGGTTCCGCGAGGTGGGTGTGCTGGAGAGCGTGGGCTACAAGTTCGGGCGTTGGCTGGACTGCTTGCTCATGCAGCGGGCATTGTGAGGTACGTAGGGCTGTGCTGGGCTGCGTTGCTCGGTGGTGAGCCCCCACGCGTTGCGGGTTGTGCGAAGAATACGGATCAGTGCTTCGTTCATGCAGAAATAGGTGTGTGAGTCGGCGTGTTCAGGCGTCCGCGCGCAGGACTACGGCCAGATACATCGTGGCCCCGGCTAGCAAGCCCATGCCGATAACGAGCAACCAGTCGACCAGGGCGGCGTGTTCATCCACCCATTGAGGGGTGTCCTGCCTTATGCCGTGCTTCATGCGGATCTCCATGTCAGAGCAGGTGCTCAAGCGCGTGCAGCGCAACACCAAGCAGGGCGATGCCGATCAGCAGATCGATGCGCCGATGTTCCAGCCAACTCCGGTGAGCTCGACGTTGCATCATGCCGCCATGTGGATATACGTGGCGCCAAGACCGCGGTCAGCGCAATCCATGACGTCGGCAATCCGGGTCTGGCAGACCGGGCGTTCCATCAGCATGCTCACATTGACCATTGTGCTCCCCTCGCGCTGTGTGCCTCGCCATTTTAGATATTTCTAATCGATTGTCAAGATAAATCTAATAGCTCGCGTTTAGAATGTTGCGGACGCGCATAAAAAAACCCGCCGAAGCGGGTTTGTGTGTGCTGAGGGGAAGGAGTCGTGGCGCCGCTCAGAAGTCGCCCATGCCTGACCGGTACTTGACCCGACCCACGATGTCGATGTGCTCGAGCTGCTCGGGGATCACCATGAACGGGTCGTGCTTCTCCTTGTTGTCGCTCACCACGCGGATCGACCCGTCGGGCAGGCGGAACAGGCGCTTGACGAGCATCTCTCCGCAGTAGACC
>NZ_JAELUI010000031.1 GCF_016429285.1 Ralstonia sp. ASV6 | reverse complement strand
CCGCCTCATCAAGAAGGACAAGCTGACCGAAGCCGACAAGAACGCCGCACTCGCGCGCATCCAGGGTTCAACCAGCTATGACGACCTCAAGCGCGCCGATCTCGTCATCGAAGCCGCCACCGAGAACTTCGACCTGAAGGTCAAGATCCTCAAGCAGCTCGAAGCGGTGGCCGCACCGCACGCCATCGTCGCGTCGAACACGTCGTCCATCTCGATCACCAAGCTGGCTGCCGTGCTGCAGGATGCGAGCCGCTTCATCGGCATGCACTTCTTCAACCCGGTGCCGATGATGGCGCTGGTGGAAGTCATTCGTGGGCTGCAGACGAGCGATGCCACGCACGCGGCTGTCGAGGCCCTGTCGAGGCAGCTCGGCAAGACGCCGATCACGGTTAAGAACAGCCCGGGCTTTGTGGTCAACCGCATCCTGTGCCCGATGATCAACGAGGCGTTCTGCGTGCTGGGTGAGGGCCTGGCGAGCCCGGAAGAAATTGACGAAGGCATGAAGCTCGGCTGCAACCACCCGATCGGGCCGCTGGCGCTGGCCGACATGATCGGCCTGGATACCATGCTGGCCGTGATGGAAGTGCTGTACACCGAGTTTGGCGACCCGAAATATCGCCCCGCCATGCTGATGCGCGAGATGGTGGCTGCCGGCTACCTAGGCCGCAAGACCGGGCGCGGCGTGTACGACTACCGCAAGTAAGCGGCGAGCACCGACGGTTTTCGCGCTGTCCGCCAACTGTCCGGTCGGATTCGCGTGAAGTGTCCGCAAGTGTGCATGGAGACGGTGCGGCGGTGCGTTGATGATGACGCATCGCCACACCGCTTTTTTCTTTCACACACCGGACACCGCCATGCCGCGCTACGCCTTCCGCCTGCTCAACGTCTTTGCCGAATCCACCTTTGGCGGCAACCAGCTCGCCGTCTTTGAAGACGGGCGCGGCCTGGACGATGCCACCATGCAGGCCATCGGACGCCAGTTCAATCTGTCCGAGATCACCTTCATCTTTCCCGATGACACGGATGGCGCCACGGCGCGTTTCCGCATCTTCACGCCCGATTACGAGATGCCGTTTGCGGGGCACCCGTCGCTTGGCACCGCGCAGGTGGTGCGCGAACTCTATGGCCCCGGCAATGAGCTGACGCTGCGTTGTCAGTCGGGCATCGTCTCGCTGACGGCACAGGACGAAGGGTGGTCTCTGGTGCCGCCGCGCTCGGGCGGGGTCAGCACGCGGGAGGCGGACCCGGCCATCGCTGCCATGCTGGGCTTGGAAGCGGACGCGCTGGCCGGCCCGCCGCTGTGGGTCGACGTTGGCATCGAGCAACTGATGGTGCCGGTCAAGCGCCGTGCCGATGTGGAACGTGCGCGCCCGAATCCTTCCGCGTTCGATGCGTGGCCGCGCAGCAATAACGACGGGCGCAACGCTTACGTCTTCACCATGCCCGAACCCGGCAGCAATGATCCGGTGGTGTCGCGTTTCTTCTTCGAATACGGTGTCGGCTTGTGGGAAGACCCAGGCACCGGCTCGGCTTGCGCCAACCTGGGTGGGTGGCTGCGCGCGACAGGTCATACGCTGCCGGCGAGCTACCGCATCGAGCAGGGTGCGGCGGTGGGGCGGCCGTGTCACCTGACGCTGAAAGTCGATGCCGACGGCACGATCCACGTGGGTGGCCGTGTGATCGAAATCGGCCGCGGTACGCTCAACATTTAAGCGGCGTCCAACTGCTTGCAGAAGAACGTCGTCCCGCAGAAGGCGCCGTCGGGCATCAGCGCGTAGTTGGGCACCGTGCCCACGCGCTGCCACCCGGCACGGGCGTACAGGCGTTCGGCATCGCCGCCGGTGACGGTGTCGAGTACCAGCACGGTCTTGCCTTCGGCGCGGGCAGCTTCCTCTACCGCCGCCATCAGTCGCTGCGCCACGCCTTGCCGGCGAGCGCGGCGGTGCACGAGCATCTTGGCCACGTCTGCGCGGTGCGGCTGGTTTTCAGGCTGCGCTAGAACCAGCTGCACGGTGCCGAGCACGGCGCCGTTCGCATCTTCGGCGATCAGCAACGCGCGCTCGTGACGGGCGACGCCTTCAGCCACGTTGCGCCAGAACGCCTGCGCCTTGTCATGCGACAACGGCCACATGAAGCTGACTGACGCACCGCCCTCCACGCAATCGACCAACACATCGGCCAGCGCGGAGATGCAGGCGCTCGCTTCATTGGCGCCCACGCGGCGCACGATGACGGTGTCGATCATTTGGTTCTCCAGCCAACCGATGCGACGGTGGTGAGCGCCACGAGATAGCGCGCCGGCCGTTGCGTTGGGTTATGAAAGACGATGGGCCGGTCCAGCTGCATCGCCAGGCAATCGCCTGCGGCGAGGCGCCAGTGCGCGTCGCCCACGGTCATCTCCATCGTGCCTTCGACGATCCACACCTGTTGGTAGACCTCGGTATCGCGCACGCCAGTGTCGTAGGCCACGCGCTGGCCGGGCGGGAAGTGCACCTCCACCAACTGGATGGGCGAACGCGCGGCCGGTGAGAGGTTGCGGCGTACGTAGCCCGAGCCCGGGTCGGTCCACTCGGGCTGATCGGCTGCGCGTGCTACGGGCGAGGGCTCGGCAGCCGGCGCCGCACCTTCTTCGAACAGGGAGGCGAGCGTCACGCCCAGCGCAGAGCTGAGCCGGTCGAGTACGGCAGCCGTCGGGCTGCTCTGCCCGCGTTCGATCAGGGAGATGGCCGAGCGGCTGACCTGGCTGCGTTCTGCCAGGGCGTCGAGCGAGAGGCCCTGGGCGTCGCGCAGTTCGCGCAGTCTATGGGCGATACGGTGGTGGATATCCATGCTGCCAGTTTAATGGAAATTTCTATCCAGTAAACTGGAATTTGAGGGTGACCGGCTTCGCCTACGGCCGTCAATTGCCGTGAGGTTCTGTACGAGAAATCGTGCGGGAAGTAGACAGGATTTTCTAGACAAGTTTTTCTAGAAAAGTTAGTCTACGTGCCGATCTCCCGCAGAACCGACGTATCGTCATGACCAAGACCTCGCCGCGCATCAAGCCCACCACTGCCGAGTTGAACCTCCTGCGTGTGCTGTGGCAACTGGGGCCCGCCACGGTCAAGCAGGTCCATCAGGCGGTGCAGACCGAGAAACCGGAGACGACCTACGCTGCGGTGCTGCGCCAGTTGCAGATCATGCATGCCAAGGGGATGCTGGTACGCGACGAGCGTGAGCGTTCGCACGTGTACGCGCCGGCGCAGCGCCAGAACGTTCTGCAGAGCGGTCTGCTGAACGAGTTCATCAACAAGGCGTTTGCGGGCTCCGGCAAGGCGCTGGTTCTTGCGGCGTTGCGCGGGCATGTCACCAAGGAAGAGCGTGCCGAGATCGAAGCGTTGCTGCGCGAGGAAGACCTATGAGCACAACGCTTGCCATCCTGGTGCCGGCAGTGGGCTGGGCGCTGCTGCACTTTCTTTGGAAAGGCGCGCTGCTGAGTCTTGCTGCCGCACTGTTCCTGCGGTTGACGCGAGGCGGTCGTCCGCAGGTCCGGTACATCGTGTTGTGCACGGCGCTGGTGCTGTGCGTGCTGGTGCCCTTCGTCGACGGCTATCGCGAGTTCACGGCAATGACTGCCGCCACGGCCACCGTCGACCCGGTGCCGGTGATGCCCATCTGGGTGCCCCAGCCCGCAGCGCCCGCCTTGCTGGAAGACCCGATGCTTTGGGTGGTGGTGGCATGGCTGTTCGGTGTCGGCCTGATGATGGTGCGTGTGGTCGTGGGCCTGGCCTGGGTGCATCGGCTTGCGCATGCCTCGCAGGCCTGTGCCAACGATGCGTGGCAAGCCTGTGTGTCCGCGCTTGCGCAACGCTGTGGAATCCGTCGCCCGATCCGGGTTCGGGTGGTGCCACATCTGCCCAGTCCGGTCGCTGCCGGTTGGTGGCGGCCCGTCGTGCTGGTGCCGGCTTCACTGTTGACGCAGATGCCACCGGACCTGATCGAAGCGTTGCTGGCGCACGAGGTCGCGCACATCCGGCGTTTCGACTATCTCGTCAACCTCATGCAGCGGGCAATCGAGGCATTGCTCTTCTATCACCCTGGCGTGTGGTGGTTGTCCGGGCGCATCCGCGTGGAGCGGGAGCTGATTGCCGATGAGCTTGCCGCGAGCCTGACCGGCAACCCGCGGCACCTGGCGCTGGCGCTCAATCAACTGAGTCAGCAGCAGGGCGTGGAGGCTGTCCCTGCGGGCGCGGCAGTGTGGGCGCACGGCGGCGTGCTGTCCGAACGCATCCGCCGGCTCGTCAGGCCGCAACAGCCCGCCGGATGGGCTTCGGTTGGCTTGACCGTAGCGCTGGGTGCCGCGCTGGTCGTGTCGGCGGTTGTCGTGCCGCAGTACGTTGGCGCCGCCTTTGCCCGCGAGGCGCTGTCGGTGTCGGATGACGCGCAGCGCATGCTCGCCCATGCTTCGGCCATCGGCAAGGTCGAAGCGCTTGTCGGCCTGATCCAATCCAAGCATGTCTACGTGGTGGAGGACGGCAGCGGCAAGGTCTTGCTCCAGCGCGATGCAGACAGCGTTGTCCCGATCGCATCGTTGACCAAGCTGATGACCGCCATGGTGGTGCTGGATGCGCGGCCCGAGTTGAATCGCGTTGTGCAGATCGCCCCGGCCGATGCGGGCACGCCGGCGTTGCGTCGTGCTGGTGTGCCTGTCGGGACAAACCTGGCCCTGCGCGACGTCATGCAGCTTGCACTCATGTCATCGGACAACCGGGCTGCCTATGCCCTGGCGCGAACCTACCCCGGGGGCGTGCCCGCGTTCGAGCGGGCATTGCAGGCGAAGATTGCCGCACTGGGGCTGACGCATACCGTGTTGAACGAACCGACGGGCCTGTCGGCGCACAACCGATCGACGGCCAGCGACATCGCCATCATCGCCAAGGCGGCGGCGGACTATCCGGAGATCCGCCGCGATACCACCTACGCAAGCGAGACGCTCCAGATCAACGGCCAGCCGGTTGAGTACCGCAATACCAATCCGTTGGTGGGGGTGCGCGGCTGGGACATCCAGCTCTCCAAGACAGGCTTTACCGATGAGGCTGGCCGTTGCCTGATCATGCAGATCCGGTCTGCTGGCACCAGCATCACGATGGTTCTGCTCAATGGGCACCGGGCGGTGACCGTTCCCACCATGTCTTGATCTGCACCCTGAGCGCCGCAGCACCCGCCTGAGCAGGTCGGTGTGCGTCGCGTTGTTCCCGTGTTTGCTTTCCTGTCTGGCCGATTGCGTTCGGTCGGAGGGGAGGCGTTCGTCTGAAGTTCTGACTGGCAACCCCGCCTCGTCCTCGCTGAAACGGCAACCGGATTGAGGCACCCTCAAGAGAGAAACGCATGAAACGCTGGTGTATCGCGGCGGCCGTCCTGGCCGTCAACCTGATGAGCCCGACGGCTCACGCTCGAACCCTCTGCACCGTCATTGCGGATGCGGCCTCGGGCAATGTCCTGGTGCAGGAGGGCGATTGCGCGACGCGCGTGACGCCGGCGTCCACCTTCAAGATTGCACTCAGCCTGATGGGGTTCGATGCCGGCATCCTCAAAGATGAACACACCCCCACGCTGGCGTACCACGATGGCGATGTCGCGTGGGGCGGCGATGCGTGGCGGCAGCCTACGGACGCCGCGCGCTGGATCCAGTACTCGGTGGTCTGGTTCTCGCAGCGGGTGGCTCAGTCGCTGGGCGACGCCCGCTTTCAGCACTACGCAGACGTGTTCGACTACGGAAACCGGGATGTGTCCGGCGAGCCCGGCAAGCACAACGGCACCTCCGGTGCGTGGATCAACTCGTCGCTGCAGATATCGCCACTGGAACAGGTGGCCTTCCTGCGCAAGGTCGCCAACCGCACGCTTCCGGTGAGCGCCACCGCACTGGACATGACCTGGCGCGTGACGGAGATCGCTGCACACCCTGATGGATGGACGATTCACGGCAAGACGGGTACGGGCTCGCCGGGGGCGCCGATCACACACGAAGGCAATTACGACCGCGAGCACGCCTACGGCTGGTTCGTCGGCTGGGCAACGAAGGGGCCGCGCACGCTGGTGTTCGCACGCCTGACCCAGGACGCGCAGGTGCAGCCGACGCCAGCCGGCATGCGCACACGCGACACGCTGCTGAGCGACCTGCCATCGCTGGTCGATGGCGTGACGCGATAGGACAACCATGCCCGCTGACATGCGCAATAGGCGGATCGACCTGATCCGTGGGGTCGCCATCCTGCTGGTCCTGTTTCATCACTTCAACATCGCCTATCGCTTGAGCGATACGTCACTCGCTGCGGTCTTCGGGCCGGAGCTTGTGCAGGCGGTGGCGCGCAATGGCAACTACGGGGTGACCATGTTCTTTGTGGTCTCGGGTTACCTGATCACCTCGAATGCCCTGCGCCGCTGGGGCCAGCTTGGCCGTATCGACGCGTGGGCGTTCTACGGGCTGCGCATCGCGCGCATTGTGCCGTGTCTGCTGTTGCTCCTCACCATCGTGAACGTGCTCGCGCTTTACGGCGTGGCAATCTTCCAGAACCACGTCGCCACAGGCGAGCCCGTTCCGCTATGGCACGTCAATCTGGCGAGCCTGACCTTCACCATGAACTTGCTGATTGCCAGGGTCGGATGGGTCAACTATCCGTTGGGCGTCTTGTGGTCGCTCTCGGTGGAAGAGGTGTTCTACCTCACGTTCCCATTGCTGTGTCTCGTGCTTCGGCGCGAGTCGCTGCTCTGCCTGTTCTGGGCAACGATCATTGCCGTCGGCCCGTTGTACCGGCTGACCCACCAAGGGGATGAGGCCGGATTTCTTTACGCGTACTTCGCCAGCTTTGACGGCATTGCCATCGGTTGCGGCGCCGCCGTACTTTCCAGGCGGTTCGCCCTGGCCGGCATGACGACCCGGTTCGCACAAACCGCAGTCGTGGCCTTGATGACGTTTCTCTATCTGTGGTGGCCGATTGCACAGAGCAACGTCTTGGGTGTGACGGCGATGGCGCTTGGTACTGCCGCCCTGCTATGGCCAGTGCAGCGTTCAACGGCCGATGATGCGCGGCGCTTCAACCGTGTCGGTGCAGCGTTGGCATGGTGCGGCAAGAACAGCTATGAGCTGTATCTGTTTCACCTGATCCCGCTGGCGGTGCTCAAAACGGGATTTCCGCGCGCCACGGTTTTAGGTGACGAGAAACTCGTGCTGCTGGCGGCGTTCATGCTGTTTTCGTTCTTGCTGGCTGCGGGCATTGCGCGGTACTACGCAGAGCCGCTCAACCGTGCCCTACGGCAACGTCTTCTGCAGCCGCGGCGCACGCAGTCCACCATCGGCTGAAGGACGGCGCATCACCCCGGCAATTGCGGTAACCGGGGTGAGCGTGGCGCGGGACTACGCGGGGGCATGCGCGTGGCCGGCGCGCTCGAACAGCCATGCCAGCAAGATGTTGAGCGACCGGTCGTCCGCGTTATCCCGATACAGGCAGTGAAACGGTGGCCCTTCCAGCTTGACCTCCGGAAACAGCATGACTAGACGCCCGTGGTCGACATCGTCCTGAATCACGGCCCGCGGGGCCAGGCAGATCCCCAGTCCACTTATCGCAGCTTTCACCAGCAGGGCGAATTCGTCGTAGAAGGGGCCGCGCAGGGTTTCGCCGACGGGAACCTCTGCCTGGTGAAACCAGTACTGCCATGCCTGGGGCAAGCCGGCGTAATGCAGCAGCGGTGCATGGCGCAAGTCTGATGGCGCGTGCACAGCCGCCAGCGCGGGATGATGCGGCGCGCAGACCGGCACGGCTACGTTGGCCACCAGGGGCTTCGACACGAACCCCCGCCGCCGTAACTCCGGCGTGTAGCGGCGGATGACCACATCGCTCGATTCATCGATGCGCTCCACGTCTGTGTCAGGCGTGGACACCAACTCAATCTCGATGCCCGGGTGCCGCACATGAAAGTGCGCCAGTTGCGGAAGCAGCCAGCCGTGGGCGAACGAGGACGAAGTATTGATCCGGATCTGGCGCCGGTCAGGCGCCTCGAACATCTGCTCCGTGGCCTCGGTCAGGCGCCCGATGCAACTTGCGACGTCCACCAGGTAATGCCGCGCCCGCAAGGTCAGGCGCAGGGATCGTCCATCGCGCTCGAAGAGCTTCTGTCCAAAGAACGTTTCCAGCACGCGGATCTGCTGGGCGATCGCGCTCTGCGTGACATTCAACTCTTCGGCGGCAAGGGTCAGGCTGTTCAGGCGCCCGGCGGCTTCAAAGCTGCGCAGGGCATTGAGAGGGGGGAGTCGGCGCATGGCGCAATGTCAAAGAACAGCTAAAGCGTCGTGGAAAAAAACTCGTTTGTGGCAATGAAGGCGGCTTTCTATCATAGGCGCCACATTGGATTGGAAGATGATGATTGCATTACCCAGCCTACTCAAGACATCGGTGCAGCGCTCTGCGTGGCGTTCATTTCCGTTCGGTTGCTGGATGCCGCTGTGGATGTCCCGGTGGATACGTCAAGCCAGTCGATACCTGGCGCTGGCCGGCACCATCTTGATGCTGGTCGCCTGCTCAGGCCCACCACCCAACGAGCGTGAGACCGGCAGCGGTGGAACGCTGGTGCGATACAGCTCGCGCCAGGTGAGTGTGGATCTGACCGATGCGGAGCAGCAGAGCCTGCGCACCATGCGCGACCGTACGTACGCCAATACCGCACCGGAGCGTGCACTGAGCGCCGTGGCCAAGGCGTTGACCGAACTCGGCTACGCACCGGTGTCGGTCGACAACGAAACCGGCCTGGTGGAAGCGGGGCTGAGTGACACGCTGGTGCCCAAGTGGCGCCAACTGCTACGCGGCGCGCTCAAGAACTACACCGGCATGTTTCCGGCCAAGCCGGACCACGAGCGCGTGTCGGCGGTCATCGCGGTCAAGGCGGCCACCGGCAACCAGGCGACGCTGGTGCGCGCCCGGTTCGACAGCACGGTCTGGGACAGCAACGGCGATGCGCGCACGAAGACCGTGCTGCAGCGGGAGGTCTACGACGGCTTCTTCGCAGGTGTGGACAAGGTGTTGTGCTCGGCTGCCTGCAAGGGGCAGCCTTAAGCGAAGCGGTGCGCTATTCCCGCCGCTGCACAGCTGGCGGCAGCCACGTCCCGTCCAGCGCAGCTTCCTTCGGCCACGTCAGCTGCATGCGCAGCAGGAAGGGCCCCACGGGCGGCGGCAGCCAGTTGTTGCGCATGCCCTTGGGCGGCGCACGCTGGATCAGGATGTCGAGCGAGCCATCGCTGTTCAGGCGCGGGCGATCGGCCTCGCTCAGCACGTTGCGCAAGCCCGGGCGCTCGGCGGTGCGGCGCGGTTGCTGCACGGCGGCCACGGCCCAGCCGGCGTTCTCGGGCGGGAGCTGGTTGCGGTCGAAATGCAGCACGTAGCGGTGCGTGCTGTCCAGCGGCAGGCTGTTGGCGTCGGCCGTAGCGGTGGCGATCAGCATGTCTTGCGGCACGTCGGTGCCGCCACCAGACCATGAGACGATGGCGCGCTGCGCATAGTCCAGTCCGTACGCGCCAATCATGCGCGGGATAAACCACCCGTTCTGCGTGATGGGCGGCTGCTTGGCCGCCATGGAGAGCGTCTCGCGTGCGGCGGTCACGCCGGCATCCATCACCTTCAGGCTGGTCGAGTCCACGGCCTTGGCATCAAACGGCGCGCCGGGCACGATGCCGAGGTTGCGCAGTGACGCCACCATCGTGGAGTCTGCCGCGTGCGGCGGATTGTCCTTGAGCAGTTCGGCAAACCGGGTGAAGTAGGCGTTGGCATCAAGCGCGGTCACACGGCGGCGCGCAGCACTCAGGCTGACGTCGATGTCGGCGGCGCTGGTTGCGTCAGCCTTGGCTTCTGCCTCGGTTTCGCGCGCGCCGGGTTTGCCGAAGGCATCCAGCGCCGTGATGCGGTAGCGATCCTGCACGCGCCGCGCGGCAGCCTCGTCGCGCTGGCCGGCGACCTGCGTGCGGGCAACGACCCATACCAGGTTCGTCGGCGCGGCAATCTGCTTGACGCCTGCCGGCAGCGTGCCTTCCCAGCCCGGTGGCGTGATGGCGTAGTTGGCCGCACGTGCCCCTGTGGTGCGGTTGCCGATGGATTCGAACACGTCCGTCCAGGCGTCGTGCACGGCCACCCAGATGTGGCGGCGGCCGACATCGGGCACGCTCAGCACGACGGGCCCGTTGCGCAAATCAACGAAGGCGCTGCTGGCGAGCACGTCCACCCGGGCGCGCACACCGGCGGGCAGGGCTTCGTCTTCCAGCGTGCGCTGGTGCATGAAGCGCCCATCCGGCGCAATGGCGGAGGTGACCTGCATCAGCGCATCCGTCATCATCAACGGAAACGCATACACATAGGCGGAGCGGACTTGGGCCTCACCGGCTTGCGGCAGGCGCAGTTCGTTGGCGGCGGCAGGGTCGGGGTTCTGGGTGGCGCAGCCCGTCAGGGTCAGGGCCGCCGCGCTCAGCGCCACGGCCGCCAGCCTTGTGAGCTGGCGCACGGGCGCATGGCAGTGCGTCATGGTGTTCTCCATCTTGTCGGTACGCGGCAACAGGAAACCAGACGCCTGTCGAACATCCCCCCAAGGATGCTTGCGCATACGGTTGCGCGGTCGCCCGTCACGACGCCGCGCTTGTTGTTGAGCATCTTCTGAATTTAGAAGTGCCGCCCTCGCAAGTCAATCGAAGTGCGGTGGGGTGCGCATGGTGGGGTGCGTGCTAGGGTGCTCGGTAAGTGCGTGCGGATGCGCCTACAGCCGCAGGTGCAGGGCAAGGCGCAACTTGGCGGCGTCGTACTCGGCTTTGAGCCGCATGACGATCTCGCCGGCGGGTGGCAGGTCGGCAATCTGGCCCACCCCCTGCCCCGCGCCCCAGATGTCTTTCCATGCCTTGGCGCGGGAACTGCCGTCGCCAAAGTTCATCTTCGATTTGTCCGCCTCGGGCAGGGCTGCGGGGTCCAGGCCCGCCAGCTCGATGCTCTCGCGGATGTAGTTGCCGTGCACGCCTGTGAAGAGGTTCGTGTAGATGATGTCGGACGCTGCTGCACGCACGATGGCCTGCTTATAGCTTTCCGCCGCATGCGCCTCCTTGCTGGCGATGAAGCGCGTGCCGATGTAGGCGAGGTCGGCGCCCATGGCCTGCGCGGCGAGGATGGCATCCCCCGTGGCGATGGCCCCCGACAGCGCGATCGGCCCGTCAAAGATGCGCCGCACTTCCCCCACCAGCGCAAACGGCGACAGCGTGCCGGCGTGCCCGCCTGCGCCCGCCGCCACCAGGATCAGGCCATCGACCCCGGCTTCCAGCGCCTTCTCGGCATGGCGCAGGTTGATCACATCGTGCAGCACGATGCCGCCATAGCTGTGCACGGCATCCAGGATCTCCTTGACCGGCGCGCGCAGCGAGGTGATGAAGATCGGCACCTTGTGCTTGACGCAGGTGGCCACGTCCTGCTCCAGCCGCGCGTTGGAGTGGTGCACGATCTGGTTGACGGCCAGCGGCCCCACCACAGCGTGCGGATGCGCGGCTCGGTGAGCAGCGAGGTCTTCATGGATTTGCGTGAGCCATTCGTCCAGCACCTCGGCCGGGCGCGCGTTGAGCGCCGGAAACGCACCGACGATGCCGGCCTTGCACTGCGCCAGCACCAGTTCCGGATAGCTGACGATAAACATCGGCGAGCCGATCACCGGCAGGGTCAGGTGTTGCAGCGCGGGCGGCAGATGCTTGGCGGCGGGCATGGCGTCTCCTGATGAGAGGAAGGCTGACAGCGGGGCAGACAGCGTTGTTCGATTATAGGAAGCGGGCGCCACGTGTTGCCGCCGAATGTGCCGGTAGCTTCTGCGCTAGCATGCGGAGCATTCCTTGCGCATCACAAACCACCGGAGACCTGCATGACCACGCTGCTTCCCATCGACGCCGCCACCGCCGCCGCAGATGCCGCGCTGTTTCCCGGCTTTCGCCCGTTCCGCCAGGCGGTCAATGGGGTGGAGATCGCCGGGGTGATCGGTGGCAGCGGGCCGCCGTTGCTGTTGCTGCATGGCCATCCGCAAAGCCATGTGATCTGGCACAAGGTGGCGCAGGCGCTGGCGCGCGACTACACCGTCGTCGCCACCGATTTGCGCGGCTATGGCGCGTCGTCCAAGCCGGCCGGCAGCGCCCGGCACGCGGAATACAGCAAGCGCACGATGGCGCAGGATCAGGTGGAGGTGATGCGCGCACTCGGCTTCGGCCGCTTCCGGCTCTGCGCGCACGATCGCGGCGCGCGTGTGGCGCATCGCCTGTGCGTCGACCACCCCGTGCATGTGGAGCGCGCCATGCTGCTCGACATTGCCCCCACGCTGGCGATGTATGAAAACACCGACATGGCGTTTGCGTCCGCGTACTGGCACTGGTTCTTCCTGATCCAGCCCTCGCCGTTTCCTGAGACGCTCATCAACGCCACGCCGGATTTTTACATCAGCAAGCTGATGGGCCTGCGCCACGCCGGGCTCGAACCGTTCGCTCCGGAAGCCATGGCCACCTACGCCGCCGCCATGCGCGAGCCGGCCTGCGTACACGCCATGTGCGAGGACTACCGTGCTGCCGCCACCATCGACCTTGAACACGATCGCGCCGACCGTGCTGCTGGCAAGCGCGTGAGCGTGCCGCTGCGTGTGCTGTGGGGCGAGCATGGGGTGATCCAGCGGTGCTTCAAGCCGCTGGAACTGTGGCAAGCCGTGGCCGAGAACGTGAGCGGCGGCACGGTGCCGTGCGGGCACTATGTGCCGGAGGAGGCGCCGGACGCGTTGCTGACGGAGATGCGTAGCTTCTTCGCTTGAGTGTGACTCGGCGGCGGACTAAGCCTCCGCCCACTCCCGCAACAGGTTGTGATACGTCCCCGTCAACGCAATGACGGACGAATCCTCTTGCCCCAGCAGCCCCATCAGCCGCTGCAGTTCGTTATCCATCTGGAACAGCAGCGCGCGATGCGCGTCACTGCGCACCATGCTCTGCAGCCAGAAGAACGAGCACACCCGCGCGCCGCGCGTGACCGGCGTGACGCGGTGCAGGCTGCTGCTCGGGTAGAGCACCATGTCGCCCGCGGCGAGCTTGACGCGGTGCTCGCCGAAGGTGTCGTCGATGACGAGTTCACCACCGTCGTAGTCTTCCGGCTCGGTCAGGAACAGCGTGCAGGAGAGGTCGCTGCGGATGCGGAAGTCGGTGCCACGCAGGTGGCGCACAGCGTTGTCGACGTGGTTGCCGAAGGTCTGGCCGCCGGCATAGCGATTGAACAGCGGCGGAAACACCTTGAGCGGCAGTGCGGCTGAGAAGAACGGCGTGTTGGCAGCAAGCGCGTCCTGGATGAAGGTGCCGACTTCGCGCGCGGCGGGCGAGCCTTCGGGCAACTGCATGTTGTGCTTCACCTGGCCCGACTGCGCGCCGGCGGTGACTTTGCCGTCAACCCACTCAGCGGCATCGATGATGGCGCGGCAGTGCGCCACCTGATCCTTGGTGAGAACGGCGGGAATCTTCAACAGCATGGCGATTCGGTTTCGAGAGCGCTGGCCAACGTGCGCAGGCGCGCATCGGGGTGGCCGGCAAGAAAGTCATGCGCCTTGGCGAGGAAGGCGGGTGTCGCGCTGCGCGGCACGGCGCGCATCCACGTACGGGCTTCGTCGGCCCGATCGGTGAGGGCGAAGAGCCGTGCTGCGTTGAACTGGCCACGGAAGTCACCGCCCTCGGCGGCACGCAGGTAGCAGTACAGGGCCATTCCCAGGTCGGCCTCGACTTCCCAGCCGTCTTCATAGAAGCCGCCGACCACGTTGATCGACTTGGCGTGCCCCTGTGCAGCGGCTGCCTGGAAGAGGCCGAAGGCTTGGGCACGGTCCTGCGGCACGCCGCGCCCGAGCTGCAGGCTGGTGGCGAAGTTGTACTGGCCCCAGTCGAGGCCGGCATCCGCCGCGCGGGCATACCACTGCGCGGCGGTCTTGTCGCAGGCGGGTGCGCCCCAGCCGTGCTCGTAACAGCGGCCGAGCATGTTGGCCGCCATGGCGTGGCCGGACAGCGCGGCGGTCTTGAACCAGAAGAGCGCCTGGGTGTGATTGCGTTCGACACCGTGGCCATCGAGCAGCCATTGGCCGAGGATGGCCTGTGCCTCCGTATGACCGCGACGGGCGGCGCCGGCAAGCCAGTCCGCCGCGCGATCGGCCGGGCCGGTCAGTACGGCGTGGATGGCATCCACCACCGCAGCATCGGCAGCGGTGGTTTGGGCAAGTGCTGTCATCAGTACCGGATACCCAGCGTCAGGATCGCGGCGCGCCCTGGTGCCAGCGATGCGTAGTGCGATGCGTACGCCTGGTTGTAGTACTTCTTGTCGAACAGGTTCTGCACGTTCAACTGCAGGTGCATGTGCTTGTCGATGCGGTACGAGGCCATCGCGTCAAAGCGCCAATAGGCCGGCACCCACTTCGGGTTGGCGGGGTTGGCGCTGCCCCAGACCTTCGACACGTAGTACGCACCGCCGCCCAGCGTGAACTTCGGCATCGGCTGGTAGGTGGTCCACAGGCTGAAGCTGCTCTTGGGCGTGTTGGGGAATTCGGTGCCATTGGTGGCGCCAAAAGCCGAGCCCGAACCACCGTTGTTGCGCAGCTCGCTCTTCAGGTATGTGTAGCCACCAAACACTTGCCACTTGTTGGTGAGCGCGCCCGACCAACCCAGCTCGAAGCCGTCCACGCGCTTGTTGCCGGCCATGGCGGCGGTGCCGTCCTGCAGCACGATGCGCGCGTTGGTGGTTTCGATGCGGAAGACCGCAGCGGTGAGCGCCAGCTTGTTGTCCAGCACGTTCCACTTGGTGCCGAGTTCGTAGGCGCGGTTCTTCTCGGGGGCGAGCACGTCGCCGCGATTGCCCGAGCGGTCTGGCGTGAGCGCGCTGCCATCGGCACCCTGGCCGGCCACGGAGCCTGACGGCGTGGACGACGTGCCATACGCCACGTAGATGCTGCCGTTCTGCGCGGGCTTGAAGACCAGGCCGAGCTGATAGTTCAGCAGGTTGTCGTCACGCGAGAAGCTGGAGCGCACACCTTGCGCATTGGCCGAGGTGGTGGCCGATGCCGAGTAGCGGTCGAAGCGCAGGCCACCGTTGATCTGCCAGCGCGGCGACAGCTCAATGGTGTCGAACACGTACGCCGATTGCGTGCGTACGGTGGTCTCGGCCGGGTTGTTGGCCAGCGTGATGTTGCCCGTCCACGGGTCGTTCGGGTTCGGGTTGAACAGGCTCGTGCAGTTGTAGCCGCCGGCCGCGCCGATCCCGTTCGGGCAGCGGTTGCTGCCGGTGGGAACGTTGTAGGTGTCGTTGCTGCTGTGCTCGCGAGAGAACTCCAGGCCCGCCGCGTAGCTGTGCTTGAAGCCGCCGGTCTCGAACTTGCCGGTCGCTTCCGTCTGGTTGGCGACGGTGTTGGCGACCGAGTAGCGCGTGTTGGCACGGCGCCAGACCATGCCGTAGTAGATGTTGCCCTGGCTGTCGTCGGGCTGTGTCCAGACGTAGTCCTGGCTGGTGCGAGCGATGCGTGTGGTGTTGCGCAGCTTCAGCGCGGTCGACACATCGTGCTCGAGCGAGAACGTGCCCATGTCGACGCGGTCACGGCGGAAGTCGCGGCCCAGGCCGTAGTAGGTGTTGCGGCCGACATCCACCGGCGAGCCATCGCCGGGCGCGAACAACTGCGGGCGGCCATCGGCGCGGCGATTGAACGTGCCGTTGTTGTAGGGGATGCCGGTGTCGGGCGTATCGTTCGATTGCAGGTGGTAGTACGACAACGTGGCGCGTGTGGGCGTGCCCAGCCCGAAGGCGATGGACGGCGCGATGCCCCAGCGGCTGAAACTCGTCACGTCGCGGCCCGGCGTGCCGGCGTCGTGATACATCGCGTTCAGGCGGAAGGCCGCGTGTTCGCCGATCTGGTAGTTGCCGTCGGCCGTGGCGCGCTTGTACGCGGCATTGCCCACGGAGATCGTGCCCTCGGTGAAGTGCTCCAGCTTGGGCGTCTTCGAGACGATGTTGATTGCCCCGCCCGCCGAGCCGCGCCCTTCATACGCACCCGACGGCCCCTTGGTGACTTCCACCGAATCCACGTTGAACATCTCGCGCGATTGCGCGCCGATGTCGCGCAGCCCGTCGAGGAAGGTGCTGGCCTGCGCGTCATAACCGCGGATAAACGGGCGATCGCCCACGGGGTTGCCGCCTTCACCCGCGCCAAACGCAATGCCGGGCACCGTGCGCAGTGCTTCGGTGAGCGTGACGGAGCCGGTGTCCTGCAGCACTTCAGCGGGGATGACCGTGACGGACTTGGGCGTATCGACCAGCGGCGCGGTGAATTTGCCGCCCGAGGCCTCGTCGGTCTTGAAGCCACTGCTGCCGGTGACCGTGTGGGTCGGCAGGGTGGCCGTCACCGAATCCTTCTTGGTTTCCGCCACAGCCGGTGTGGCCGCCACGGCAAAGCTCATGGCCCCTGTCAGGTATCCCACCACCGAATGTTCGGCGCGCTTGCGTTCCGTCTGTGCTGCTTGCATGGCTTGGTGCCCGCTCCCCTGAAAAATCTTGTTACATGTTTGACGCAAATGAGAATTGTTATCGTTCGCATGTGAAGGAGTCAACGCAGAATCTGTTGATTTCCTTATCGGAGGAGGAAAACCTCCGATAAATCAACGTGTTATGTGCCACTGGCCGTGGGGTGCGGCAAAACGCTGCAGGTTTTGTGTTTGAAGACTTCCATTTATTCAAGCAGATGATTTATTATTATCGGGCAGGCTGTCCAACCGAATCTCTCTTGAAGGTGAGCATCGCGTGAGCACGGACCCCGAACTCCTCATCGAACAGCGCGGCCAGGCGCTGTGGTTGACCATTCAGCGCGAAGACCGCCGTAACGCGATCAACGGCGCGGTGCTCGAAGCACTGACGGCGGCGCTGGCCGATGCCAGTCGCAACACCGCTGTGCGCGCCGTGGTGCTGACCGGCGCCGGCACGCGGGCGTTCTGTGCCGGGGCCGATCTGCAGAGCGGCCAATCTTTCCGTTTCGACTACGCCCAACCGCACCAGGGCCTGGCTGATCTGTTCCGCCAGGCGCGCCGCTGCACGGTGCCGCTGATCGCACGAGTGAACGGCGCGTGCATGGCCGGCGGCATGGGCTTGCTGGCGATGTGCGACATGGCCGTGGCCAGCCGCAGCGCCGTGTTTGGGTTGCCCGAGGTGAAGGTGGGGCTGTTTCCCGCGCAAGTGCTGGCCGTGCTGCAGCATCAGTTACCGCGTCGCGTGCTCAACGAGATGTGCCTGACCGGCGAGCCGATGAGCGCAGACCGTGCGCTGGCCGCCGGGCTCGTCAACGAAGTGGCTGAGCCCGAAGCGCTCGATGCCGCCATCGATGCGCTGCTCGCGCGGCTGCTCGACAAATCGCCCTCGGCCATCCGGCGTGGGCTGTACACGCTCAAGCAGGTCGAGCATTTGAGCTTCGAGCAGGCAATGGCCTTTACGGAAAGCCAGATCGGTTTGTTCGCGTTGACCGAAGACGCGCAGGAGGGGCAGGCCGCCTTTCGCGAGAAGCGCGCCCCCAACTGGACGGGCCGCTGATATGCGCAAAGACACGATTTCCATTGGCGGCGCTAGCGGGTTCTGGGGCGACAGCGTGACCGGGCCGATACAGTTGGTGGCCTCGGGTCGTATCGACTTTCTCGTTTTCGATTACCTGGCCGAGCTGACCATGTCGCTGCTGGCCAGCGCGCGCATGAAGAACCCTGAACTGGGCTACGCCACCGACTTCGTCAGCGTGGCGATGCGTGCAGTGCTCAAGGATGCGCTGGCGCAGAACATCCGCATCATCGCCAACGCGGGCGGCGTGAACTCGCGCGGTTGCGCTGCCGCGCTGCAGGCCTTTGCCGACGAACTGGGTGTGAGCGTGCGCATTGCCGTGGTGGAAGGTGACGACGTCATGCCGCTGCTACCCGTGCTGCGTGATGAAGGTGTGCGCGAGCTGCAAAGCGCCCGCCCGCTACCGGACAGGGTGGTCAGCGCCAATGCGTACCTGGGTGCGCTGCCGATCAAGGCGGCGCTTGATGCGGGTGCGCAAGTCGTGATCACCGGCCGATGCGTGGACAGCGCGGTCACGCTCGGCGCGTTGATGCACACCTTCGATTGGCGCGCGGATGACTACGACCGCCTCGCGGCCGGCAGCCTTGCGGGGCACATCCTCGAATGCGGTTGTCAGGGCGCGGGCGGTTTGCATACCGACTGGGAAGCCGTGCCGGACTGGGCGCACAGCGGCTACCCCATCGTCGAGTGTCGCGCCGATGGTGGCTTCATCGTCACCAAGCCGGAGGGCACAGGTGGATTGGTGACGCCCGCCACGGTGGGCGAACAGTTGCTCTATGAAATCGGCGATCCGGCACGCTATGTGTTGCCCGATGTCGTGTGCGATTTCACGCGGGTGACGATGACGCAGGCGAGTGAGCATTGCGTGGAAGTGCGCGGCGCACGCGGTTTCGCGCCCACACCGGACTACAAAGTGAGCGCCACGTATGCCGACGGCTATCGCGCCACCGGACAACTCACCGTGGTTGGCGTCGATGCAGACCGCAAAGCGCACCGCACGGCGGAAGCGATTCTGGAGCGCACGCGCGGGCTCTTCCGCAAGCTCGGCCTGCCGGACTACAGCGCCACGCACATCGAAACATTGGGCTCGGCGTATCTGTTCGGGCCGCATCAGCCGAGTGCGCCGCGCTTTGAATCGGTGATGTGGTTGGCGGTGGCGCATCCGAGCAAGCCGGCGCTCGAACTGTTTGCGCGTGAGATTGCACCGGCCGGCACATCCTGGGCACCCGGCACGACAGGCGCGGGCGGGCGGCCGAGCATCGTGCCCGCCGTCAAGCAATACGCTTTCCTGATCGACAAGGCCCGCGTGCAGCCGCGCGTGACCTTGCTGGGCGGCGAGAGCTTCGATGTGGCCGTGCCGACAGGCGGCGTGCCGTTGGAAGCCTCAACCGCTGCGACGATGGCGGATGCGCTGCCGTCTGGTCCAACACGTGAGGTCCCGCTCATCGCACTCGCCTATGCACGCAGCGGCGACAAGGGCGACACGTCCAACATCGGCGTCATCGCACGCCGGCCGGAAGACCTGCCGCTGCTGCGCGCACAGCTGACCGAAGATGCCGTCGCCGCCTACCTCGCGCATGTCGTGCGTGGCCGCGTGACGCGCTACGACCTGCCCGGTATCCATGCGCTCAACTTCGTCTGCGAGCAGGCGCTGGGCGGTGGTGGCATGGCTTCGCTGCGCAACGACCCGCTGGGCAAAGGCATGGCGCAGGTGCTGTTGACGATGCCGGTGCGCGTGCCGGTCAATCACCCATAACCGACGAGGCGACCATGGTTGCAGGCCTGCTGACGTCCGTGCGCTTCAATGCCGAGCACGACACCTTTCGCGAAACCGTGCGCCGCTTTGTCGACAAGGCGGTGCTGCCGCACATCGATGCCTGGGAAGAGGCGGAAACCTTCCCGCGTGCGCTGTATCGCGAAGCGGCCGATATTGGTCTGCTAGGCATCGGCTTTCCCGAGGAATACGGCGGTACGCCCGGCGATTTGTTTCTCGAGCTCGCGATGATTGAGGAGCTGACGCGCGCGGCCAGCGGTGGTCTGCTCGCGTCACTGTTCAGCCACACCATCGGGGCGCCGCCCATTGTGGCGGGCGGCTCTGCAGAATTGAAAGCGCGCGTGCTGCCGGACATTCTTTCGGGCGAGAAGATCAGCGCGCTGGCCATCACCGAGCCCTCGGGCGGGTCGGACGTCGCCAACCTCACCACGCGCGCGGTGCGTGATGGCGATCACTACATCGTCAACGGCAGCAAGATCTTCATCACCTCCGGCATGCGCGCCGACTACCTGACCGTGGCGGTGCGCACGGGCGGGTCAGGCGCGGGCGGCATCTCCGTGCTGCTGTTGGGTGGCGACACGCCGGGCCTGTCGCGCACGCCGCTCAAGAAGATGGGCTGGTGGTGCTCTGACACGGCACAGCTGCATTTCGACAACTGCCGCGTGCCCGTGGGCAATCTGCTTGGCTTAGAGAACCGTGGCTTTGAGTTGGTGATGCGCAATTTCAACCACGAGCGCCTTGCGCTGGCCATGCAGGCCTACGGGCTGGCGCGCACATGCCTGGCGGAAGCGGTGGAATGGGCCAGCCAGCGTGAGACCTTTGGCAAGCGCCTCGTGCAGCATCAAGTGGCGCGGCAGAAGCTGGTGGCGATGGCCACGCGCATCGAAGCCACACGCGCGCTGCTCGAAGACCTGATGCGCCGCATGCAGGCGGGCGATTCACCGGTCGCACAACTGTGCATGCTGAAGAACTTCGCCACGCAGAGCCTGCAGTTCTGTGCGGACACGGCGGTGCAACTGCTCGGCGGCATGGGCTTCATGCGCGGCACCAAGTCGGAGCGCATTTATCGCGAAGTGAAGGTCTACATGATCGGCGGCGGCGCGGAGGAGGTCCTGAGCGATCTCGCCGCCCGTCAGCTCGGTTGGGTTTGAGGAGGCAGAACCATGTATCGCTCAGTCTTTCGACCGGGGCTGTTCCTCGGGCAGGTCGCTGTCGTGACCGGCGGCGGCAGCGGCATCGGCCGGTGTACCGCGCATGAGCTGGCATCGCTCGGCGCGGCGGTGGCGCTGGTGGGGCGCAGTGCGGAAAAGCTCGCTGCCGTGCGCACGGAGATTGTTGAAGCCGGCGGCACCGCGCACGCCTACGTCTGCAACATCCGCGACGAGGCTGCCGTGCAGGCGACGATCGCGCAGATCATTGGCGAGCACGGCCGCATCGATGCGCTGGTCAACAACGCGGGCGGGCAGTTCCCGTCACCGCTCAAGGATATCTCCGTCAAAGGGTGGGAGGCTGTCGTACAGACCAACCTGACCGGCGGTTTCCTGATGGCGCGCGAGTGCCTGAACCAGGCGATGCAGCAACTCGGTGGCGCCATCGTCAACATCGTCGCCGACATGTGGGGCGGCATGCCGAACATGGGGCACTCCGGTGCGGCGCGCGCGGGCATGATCAACTTGACGGAGACGGCCGCGTTCGAGTGGGCGCAGTACGGCGTACGCGTGAACGCGGTGGCGCCGGGTTACGTGGCGTCGTCGGGCATGGACGCGTATCCGCCGTGGATGGCCGAGACCATCCGCAGCATGCCGAGTACTGTGCCCGCCGGGCGCTTTGCCACCGAGGCGGAGGTGTCGTCGGCCATCGTCTACCTGTTGTCGGAAGCGGCGGCGTTCATCACGGGCACCACGCTGCGCGTGGACGGCGGACGCCCCAACGTGCGGCCCGGCTCGCCCATGCCGGCACCGCGTCATGGCGCCGTGCCCTTCAACGGCTTCCACCTGGCGGTGACGCCCAAGGTGCTGCAGGACAAAGCCCAGGAGGACAGCAATGCCGGTGCTTGAATCGCGCATCGTCCCGCAAAGCGACGCGTACCGGCAGAACCACGCCGCGCTCTCGGAACTCGTCGGCCAACTGCGCTCGCTGGAGAACCGCACGCGCGACAAGTCCGAAGCCTCGCGCGCGCGCTTCGAGCAGCGCGGGCAACTGCTGCCGCGTGACCGGCTCGGCCGTCTGCTCGATGCCGGTGCGCCGTTTCTGGAGCTGTCTTCGCTGGCTGGCTTCTGCCTGGACCACGCAGACCCGGTGCGCTCGATTCCCGGCGGCGGCTTCATCGCCGGCATCGGTTGGGTGAGCGGCGTGCGCGCGATGATCATCGTGGACGACGCGGGCATCGACGCCGGTGCCGTGCAGCCGATGGGCATCGAGAAGTTCCAGCGCGCGCAGGCCATCGCGCTGGAACAGAAGCTGCCGTTCATCCACCTGGTCGAGTCGGCCGGCGCCAACCTGCTGACCTATCGCGTGGAGACCTTCATCCACGGCGGCAGCGGCTTCTACTGGCTCGCAAGGCTGTCGGCGGCGGGAATTCCCGTGATCAGTGTGGTGCATGGGTCGAGCACGGCGGGTGGCGCCTACATGCCGGGTCTGTCGGACTACGTGGTGATGGTGCGGGATCGCGCGCGTGCTTTCCTCGCGGGCCCGCCGTTGCTGAAAGCGGCTACCGGCGAGGTCGCCACCGAAGAAGAGCTGGGCGGCGCAGAGATGCATGCCACGACCTCGGGCCTCGCTGAATATTTGGCCGAAGACGATGCCGATGCGCTGCGCATCGCACGCGAACTCGTGGCTGCGCTGGATTGGAACCGCGATGTGCCAGCAGTCGATCGGCCCTACGCGCCGCCGCGTTTCGATGCGGACGAACTGCTGGGCATTGCGCTCACCGATCACCGCAAGCCGCTCGACATGCGCGAGGTGATTGCGCGTATTGCCGATGGCTCGGATTTCCTTGAGTTCAAGCCAGACTATGGCCCGGCGACCCTTACGGGGCACGCCGCCGTCTGCGGCATGCACGTTGGCATCATCACGAACAACGGGCCACTGGACCCGGCGGGTGCCACGAAGGTCGTCCACTTCATACAGGCGTGCTGTCAGTCCGATACGCCGCTGCTGTATCTGCAAAACACCACCGGCTTCATCGTCGGCAAGCAGTCCGAGCAGGCGGGCATGATCAAGCACGGCTCGAAGATGATCCAGGCGATGGCCAACGCCACCGTGCCGCGCATCACCGTGCATTGCGGTGCGTCGTTCGGGGCGGGCAACTATGGCATGTCAGGGCGTGGCTTCTTCCCGGATTTCTGCTTCAGCTGGCCCAATGCCAAGACTGCCGTGATGGGCGCCGAGCAGGCAGCCGGCACGATGGCGACGGTCATGGCCGCAAGCATGCAGCGCAAGACGCAGACCGTCGACCACGAAGCCATCGAGGCCATGCGCGCCAAGGTGATCGACACCTTCGAGCGGCAATCCGGTGCGTTCACCGTGTCGGGCCGTCTACTGGATGACGGCGTGATCGACCCGCGCGATACGCGCAAGGTGCTGGCCAGCGTGCTGGCCGTCTGCGACGAGGCGCGCAGGCGCGCGCTGCACCCCATTCAGTTTGGCGTTGCACGACCGTAGCGCCATCCATCCGAATCGCAGTCACGAACACACGAACAGCCCAAGGCCACCGGAGCGAGACACCATGCACTTCACCCACGAACATCAGGAACTGCAGCGCAACCTCAAACGCTTCATCGACAGCGACATCAACCCGCACGTGGATGAATGGGAGGCGGCCGAGATGTTCCCCGCCAAGGCGCTCTTCAAGAAGATGGGCGAACTGGGCTTTCTCGGCATCGCCAAGCCGACGGAGTTCGGCGGCCTGGGCCTGGATTATTCGTATGCGATGGCGATGGCGGAGACGCTCGGCCACATCCACTGCGGCGGCGTGCCGATGGCGATTGGCGTGCAGACCGACATGGCGACACCCGCACTCGCGCGCTTCGGTTCGGACGAGTTGCGCGCACAGTTTCTCGCCCCCGCCATCAGCGGCGATGCGGTGGCGTGCGTGGGCGTATCGGAGCCGAGCGCCGGTTCCGACGTGGCTGGCATCAAGACCACCGCGCGCAAGGACGGCGATGACTACATCATCAACGGCAGCAAGATGTGGATCACCAACAGCCTGCAGGCCGACTGGATGTGCCTGTTGGCCAATACGTCGGATGATCCAGCCCACCGCAACAAGTCGCTCATCATCGTGCCGATGAACACGAAGGGCGTGTCGGTCGGCAAGAAGATCCGCAAGATCGGCATGAACTCGTCGGACACGGGCCTCATCTACTTTGACGACGTGCGTGTGCCGCAGCGCTACCGCATTGGCGAAGAGGGCAAGGGCTTCATGTACCAGATGCTGCAGTTTCAGGAAGAGCGCATGTGGGCCGCCGCCAGCAGCCTGGCAACGATGACGATGTGCATCGAGTCGACCGTTGACTACGCGCGCGAGCGCAAACTGTTCGGTGCCAACCTGCTCGACAACCAGTGGGTGCACTTCAAGCTGGCCGAACTCAAGACCGAGGTGGAGGCCCTGCGCGCGCTCACGTACCGCGCGTGCGATCTCTACATCAACGGGCAGGATGTGACGGAGCTGGCCTCGATGGCCAAGCTCAAGGCCGGGCGCCTGGCGCGCATCGTGCCCGATGCCTGCCTGCAGTTCTGGGGGGGCATGGGCTTCACGTGGGACAACCCGGTCTCGCGCTACTACCGTGACGGGCGCCTGGGCTCCATCGGCGGCGGTGCGGACGAGGTGATGCTCGGCATCATCTGCAAATACATGAACACGCTGCCGGGCAAGAAGGGCTGAGCGATGGGCACGCCGCACGCTGCTTTTCGCACGGTCCTGATCGCCAACCGGGGCGAGATCGCGCTGCGCATCCAACGCACCGCGCAGCGCCTCGGTATGCGTACCGTTGCCGTGTATTCCGAGGCCGACCGCGATGCGCCGCATTGCCGCGCGGCGGACCTTGCCTTGCCGATTGGCGCATCGCAACCGCAGGCGTCGTACCTGAACATCGCCGCATTGCTGGAGGCGGCGCGCATGTCCGGCGCCGAAGCGGTGCACCCCGGCTACGGTTTTCTCGCCGAAAGCGATGCCTTTGCTACGGCGTGCGCGGAAGCAGGCCTCGTCTTCATCGGCCCACCCGCGGATGCCATCCTTGCGATGGGCAACAAGGCTGGCGCCAAGCGCTTGATGGAAGCTGCTGGCGTGCCATGCGTGCCTGGCTACCAAGGCGAAGACCAGTCCGATGCGCGCATGTCCCAGGAGGCGGACCGCATCGGCTATCCGGTCATGATCAAGGCCGCTGCCGGCGGTGGCGGACGCGGCATGCGGCGTGTGGATCGGGCAGAAGATTTCGCCGCAGCATTACAGTCTGCGCGCTCCGAAGCGGAGAACGCCTTTGCGTCCGGCGAGCTGATTCTCGAAAAGGCGATCGTCGAACCGCGGCATATCGAGATCCAAGTCTTTGCCGATGCGCATGGCAACGTCGTCTACCTGGGTGAGCGTGATTGCTCGGTGCAGCGCCGGCACCAGAAGCTGATTGAGGAATCGCCGTCACCTGCTGTGTCACCGGAGCTGCGCGCGCGCATGGGCGCCGTGTCGGTGGCTGCAGCGCGTGCCATCGGCTACGTGGGCGCGGGTACGCTGGAATTCCTGCTCGCCCCGGATGGCGCGTTCTACTTCATGGAGATGAACACGCGCCTGCAGGTCGAGCACGCCGTGACAGAGGCGGTGGTTGGTGTCGATCTGGTCGAGTGGCAGTTGCGCGTGGCGCTGGGCGAACCGTTGCCGCTCACGCAAGACGAGATTGATGTGCGCCGCACGCAGGGCGGCCACGCCATCGAGGTGCGCCTGTGTGCGGAAGACCCGCAGCAGAACTTCCTGCCGCAAAGCGGCACCGTCGCCCGCTGGCGTGCGCCACGAGAGGTGCGCACTGACCATGCGCTGACCGATGGTCTGGTCGTTTCGCCGTACTACGACTCGATGCTCGCCAAGATCGTTGCACACGGCACCGACCGCGCAGATGCATGTCGGCGGCTGGCGCGTGCGTTGGACGATTGCTTGCTGCTCGGCTTGCCGACCAACCGCGCGTTTCTGCGTCAATGCGTGACGCATCCGGCGTTCCTCGCTGGCGACGTCTCTACCGCGTTCATCGACCGGCATTTTCCAGCGGCGATGCGTCAAGCGGCCGTACCCGATGCAGCGGTCTGCCAGGCGGCAGCCGTGCTGCTCACGCACTTGTGCAAGGACACCACGCGTCGCTATCCCGCCGAGTTGCAAGGCTGGGCCAGCAGCCGCACGTATCCCACGCTGTGCCGCGTCACGCTCGACGGTGAAGCCATCGAAATGCGCGTGCGTGCGCTTGCCGCGCAACGCTGGGAGGTGAGTTGGGACGGTGGCATCGCGCAAGCGGAGATTGTGTCCCAAGCCGATGGCCGCATGACGCTTGCTCTGGGCGAGAGGCTGTATCCGCTCGAATACGCCATCACCGGAACCACGTGCCACTTCGTGATGGATGGCGTGGAGCACACCGCCATCGACACCACCTATGCCAAGGCCGAGCGCAACGGCGCGCAGGCCGGTAGCGGCCGCATCAGCGCACCGATGAATGGCCGCGTCGTCGCCGTCCACGTGGCTGAGGGCGAAGCCGTCTGCGCCGGCCAGGTGCTGCTGGTGGTCGAGGCCATGAAGATGGAGCACAGCATTGCCGCGCCGCTTGCCGGCGAGGTGAAGGGCCTGTTCACCCAGGTCGGCGCGCAGGTGGCGCCGGGCGGGTTGCTGATGGAGATTGCCGCGGCCTGAGGGCTGCATCGTCGTTGTTGTCATCCATCGTTTCGTCGTGCAGTTCATGCGGTCCACAGGAGACGTCCCATGTCCGAAGCCACGCCAGACACCACGCTTGAAGCCAATCTGTTGAACCGGGTGGCGCTGGGCGATACGTTGCATCGCAGTGCTCGCAAGTTCGGCGCGAAGGTCGCGCTGGTGGACGGCCCGCGCCGCATGACCCATGCCGAGCTCAATGCGGACAGCAATCGCTACGCCCATCACCTGCTGGCCAGCGGTCTCAAGCCCGGTGACAAGGTCGCCATGCTTTGCGGCAACTCGGCGCAGTTCCTGGTGGCGGCCTACGGCATCCTCAAGGCGGGGCTGGTGTGGGTGCCCATCAACGCGATGCTTGGGCCGGACGATGTGCGCTACATCCTTGAGCATGCCGAGGCGCGGCACGTGGTGATCGATGCCGCGCTGTACCCGGTGCTGCGTCAAACGCTGGCAGCGCTAGGGCTACCCGCACACCAGTGCTTTGGCGAACCGGTTGCCGGCGGCCCGCAAACTGTCGAGCAGGCGCTGCAAGGCCACGCCGACACGCTGCCCGCCGTGGTGATCGACGACCGCGATCTCGCGCTCATCATGTACACCAGCGGCACCACAGGCCGGCCCAAGGGAGCGATGCACTCGCACCGCTCCGTGCACGCGGCGCTGATGTCCAACATCGCTGGCCTGAACCTGAACGAGAAAGACGTGTTCTCGTGCATCCTGCCGATGTTCCATTGCGCGCAGTTCTCGACGGCGGCGTCGGCGATGACGGTGGGCGCCACGCTCGTCATCCAGCGTGGCTTTGATCCGACTGCGCTGCTCGACGCGATTGCCAACGAACGCATCACACAGCTGTTCGGCCTGCCGCTCATGTACGCCGCGTTGCTGCACCATCCGCTGCGCGCGCAGCGCGATCTCTCCAGCCTGCGCCTGTGTCTGTACGCGATGGCGCCGATGGCCAAGCCGTTGCTTGAACGCCTGATTGCCGAGGTGTGCCCGAACTTTGCACTCGGCTCCGGGCAGACGGAAATCTTCCCGATGACGATGTACTTCGCGCCCGACCAGCAACTGCGGCGCACCGGCAACTACTGGGGCCAGCCCTGCATGGTCAACGAGGCGGCGGTGATGGACGACCAGGGCAATCTGCTCGGCCCCGGCCAGTTGGGCGAGATCGTGCATCGCGGCCCCAACGTTATGCTCGGCTACTACAAGGACCCGCAGGCCACCGCCAACGCACGCCGCTTCGGCTGGCACCACACGGGCGACCTCGGCATGTGGGACGCCGACGGCCAGCTCCAGTTCAAGGACCGTATCAAGGACATGATCAAGACCGGCGGCGAGAATGTGCCGTCGCTCAAGGTGGAAGAGGTGCTGCTGCGACATCCGGCTGTCGCCAATGCAGCAGTGGTTGGACTGCCGCACGCGCATTGGATCGAGGCCGTGGCGGCTTTCGTCTGCCTCAAGCCCGAGGCACAGGCCGATGCGGCGGCGTTGCAGGCGCACTGCCGCGAGCATCTTGGTGCATTTGAGGTTCCCAAGCACATCGCCGTGGTCGACAAGCTGCCCATGACAGCCACCGGCAAGATCCAGAAGCACGTGCTGCGCAGCGCCAATCAGATGCTGTTCGAGAGCGATGCCCGTTAACGGCGACTAAGAGCCGCTAACAAAACCCTCCTGGCGTCGTTACGCCTCCTTGCCGTACTTCTTGTACTGTCTGCGTCGGCGCGCCTAGCCAGGACCGCTACGCTGGGTTTTGTTAGCGGCTCTAAGCCGCCGGCTCGGGCGGCGTGCGCAGGATGAAGCGCACCGCCTGATCCGCCAGTGCATCGATGCTGATGCCCGCGCCGGCCTGGTACCACTGCGCCGTCCAGTTGAGCGCGCCGAACATCAGCAGGCGGTCCACCGGCGTTGGTTGCGCCCATTCGCCTGACGCATGCAGGCGGTCAATGACGCGGTTCCAGATGCCCTCATAGCGATCCTTGAGCGCGATGATGCGTTCCTGCGCCTGCGCATCGAGCGAACGCCACTCATACAGCATCACCGGGATGAAGTCCTGATTGGGCGCCAGGATGGTGTAGAGGTGCGCGCGCACCAACTGGCGCATGGCCTCGCGTGGCGCCAGGCCATCGATATCGATGGCCTCGATGTCGGCCAGTGCCACCGTCAGGCCGTGCTCGATCACGGCCTGCAGGATGTCCTGCTTGCTCTTGAAGTGGTAGAACCAGCTACCCGCATGCACGCCTGTTGCGGCGGCAATGTCGCGCACCGTGGTGTTGCCATAGCCCTTCTCGCGGAACAGCCTGGCCGATTGCTCGATCAGTGCGCGGCGCAGGCCTTCGTTGGCATCCTGTGCAGGGCGGCCGCGCTTGCGGCGCGGTGCATCGGTTTGCGTGGTGGATTCGGGCGGGGTGGGTGTGGCGGGTTTTGGCATGCCCTGGCGAAGAGAAGAGGCTTCGCTGCATTGTAGCGGCCGACCGGTCAGTCAGGCACCGCGCGGCGCGTCAATCGCGGTTGAGGATGCGGCCGTCTTCAACCGTGGCAGCGTCTGCCTTGACCAGGGCAGCAATGGCCGCGTCCAGCAACACCGTCATCGATTGGTTGGCGAAGAAGCGCGCCTGCAAGCGCGGCATCAGGCTGGTCTGCGTGAACCAGGCGAGCAGCGCATCGTGCGTCAGTGCTTGCTGCTCCAGCAGCTTGAATTTCACCAGCACACGAATGGCGTGCAAAGCGTTGCGCTCGGGGTCCGCACGCAGATACGCAAGCCGCCCAAGTGACACCTCAATGGCGGCGCTGACGTCGGTGAACGGTCGGCCATGTCCCGGAATCACCACGCGCGCATCGAGTTGTGCGATGCGTTCGAGGATGGCCTGCTGTTCCGCAAAGCCACTCTCACCCTCCAGCTCGGGAAAGATGATGCCGAAACCGCGTTCCCACAGCGCATCGGCCGAGAGCAGCACGCGCGACTCCGGGCTGTAGAGGATGACGGCGTTGGGATCATGTCCCGGCGCGCTGATGACCTGCCAGTCGAAGCCGCCCAGGTGCACGGTCATGCCGTCGGCCAGGCCCGCATCGGCATCGCTGTCGGGCAGCGTGAAGCGGGCGCACTCCTGGCCGGTGGGGCCATAGCTGAGGGCGTCGGTGTCCCAGCGGCGCACATCGTCGACCTGTGCGGCGGGTACGCGGGTGTGGCAGCTGTAGTGCGCTTGCAGCGCCGCGTTGCCGCCGCAGTGATCGGAGTGCAGGTGCGTGTTCAGCAGACGGCGCAGCGGCTTGCCTTGCAGCGCGTGCTGGACCAGCGCCACGGTCTGCGGCGCATGCGTTAGATAGCCGGAGTCGACCAGTGCACAGCCGCCGTGCGCGTCGTCATCGAAGAAGAGGATGTTGTTGGACGACAGCCAGCCGCGCTCGAACACGCGCATCGAATTGGGGAGAGTGATGATGTCGTGTTCGGCCATGTTGGTGTGGAGTCAGGCGCGGGGTATGTCGTTGAGCCAAGCGCAGGCGCGTTCGGGCAGCGTCTGCCAGACGGCGAGTCGCGCAGCATCGCTCATGGTCGACCAAGCGGCAATCTCGTCGATCGTGCGCATGCAGCCAAGGCAAAGCCCGCGTGCGTCATCCATCTTGCACACGCTGATGCACGGCGAGGTGACCGGCTGTGCGCGCTCAGCCTGCGCGCGACTGTTGCGCAGCTTCGCGCTTGAGAGCTTCAGTTGCGCGCGGGTGCAGCTGTCCATGGACGTTCGATCAATCACGCTGGGCGATGTCGGCCACCGGCGCGCCGGTCATCGCTTCCAGCTCTGCGGGCGTGAGGTTGAACACCGCGTGCGGATGGCCGGCGGCAGCCCACACGCTGGCGTACTGGAACAGGTCCTGGTCGAGCAGCATCACGGGTTTGACCGCATGGCCGACCGGGCACACGCCACCAATCGCATAACCCGTTTTCTCGCGCACGAACTTGGCGTCGGCCTTGGCCAGTGCCCCCACGTGCGCGGAAACCTTTGCCTCGTCGACACGATTGGTGCCGCTGGCAATCACCAGCACCGGCACGTCGTCTTTGGCGCGGCGGAAGATGATCGACTTGGCAATCTCTGCCACTGAGCAGCCCAGGCCGGCAGCGGCTTCGGCGGAGGTCTTGCCGGTGGCGGGCAGCATCACGATGTCTTTTTCGTAGCCGAGCGTGCGCAGGTGGTCGGCCACGCGCTGGGCAGATTCGGGCAGGGGGGCGTTGGTGTCGGTCGCAGTCATCGTCGTTGTGCGTGGTGATGGGTCAGATGCAGGCCTGGGCGATCTGGTCTTGCAGCTTGAGCAGCAGCGCGCGGCCGGCGCGCGAAGCGGTCGGGCGGCCGATGGCTTGCGAGATGAAGTCGCCCGCCAGCACCACCTTGTCGAGGTCGATGCCGGTGCGGATGCCCAGCCCGTGCAGCATATACAGCACGTCTTCGGTCGCCACGTTGCCGGTCGCACCCTTGGCGTACGGGCAACCGCCCAGCCCCGCCACCGACGCGTGGAAGATGTGGATACCGACTTCCAGGCTCGCGAGGATGTTGGCCAACGCTTGGCCATACGTGTCGTGGAAGTGGCCGGAGAGGCGATCGATCGGGAAGGTCGCCGCTGCGGCTTCCATCACGGCCTTCACGCGGCCCGCGGTGCCCACGCCGATGGTGTCGGCAACGTCGATCTCATCGCAGCCCAGATCGGCCATGCGCTTGATCACATCCACCACCGACGACACCGGCACCTCGCCTTGGTACGGGCACCCCAGGGAGCACGAGATCGATCCGCGCACGCGAATGCCCGCGTTCTTGGCCGCCTTGGCCACGGGCTCGAAGCGCTCGATTGATTCCGCGATCGAGCAGTTGATGTTCTTCTGCGCAAACGCCTCGCTGGCGGCGCTGAAGATCACGACCTCGTCTGCCGCCGCCGCCGCCGCGCCTTCAAAGCCCTTCATGTTGGGCGTAAGCACCGAATACAGCGTGCCTGGCCGGCGCTGGATGCGCGCCATCACCTCGGCGCCGTCGGCCATGGCCGGCACCCACTTGGGCGACACGAACGATGCAGCTTCCACGTTGACGAAGCCAGCGTCGGACAGGCGGTTCACCAGTTCGACCTTGGTGTCGGTGGAGACGGGGACCTTCTCGTTCTGAAGACCGTCGCGCGGGCCGACTTCGACCACCTTCACGAATTGCGGGAATGTCATGTCAGTAACCTCGTTGCAGGTCGACGATGCCGACGATGGGCTCGCCGGCTTCCAGCGCGCGGATCTTGCGCGCGATCTGGGCAATGCTGACCTCGCGCAGCGTCAACGCCGAAATGTGCGGCGTGATGTGGATGCGTGGTTCGGTCCAGAAAGGGTGATCGGCGGGCAGTGGTTCTTTGCGGAACACGTCGAGCGCGGCGCCGGCAATGTGCCCGCTGCGCACGGCGGCCAGCAAATCCTCTTCCACCACATGCTTGCCACGCGCCACGTTGACGAGGAACGCGCCCGGCGCGAGCTGGTTGAGCAGCTTGGCGTCGATCACGTTCTCGGTGTCAGCGGTGAGCGGCAGCACGTTCACCAGCACACGGGTGCCGGACAGGAATTCCGGCAGTGCATCGGCACCGGCGCGGCAATCGATGCCGTCGATGGTCTTGGCCGAACGGCTCCACCCGCGCACCGGAAAACCGAAGCCCGCCAGCGTCTTGGCGATATGCGTACCTAGCACGCCAAGCCCCAGCACGCTGACAACGAATTCATCACGATTGAACGGCTTGAGAAAGCGCCACATCTTGGCGTGCTGCTGGCGCTCGTATTCGTCCAACCGGCGGAAGAAGCGCAGCACGGCGTGCGTGACGTACTCGCCCATCTGCGCGGCCATGCCGGCGTCGTCCAGGCGCACGATCGGCAGGCCGTCGGGAATGGCATCGGGCGATTGTGCGCGCAAGCCGAGGATGGCATCGACGCCCGCGCCCAGGTTGAACACCGCACGCAAATCCTGGCGCCCGCGCAGCATGTCGGCGGGCGGCTGCCAGACCACGGCGTAATCAGCGTCCTGCGCCGCGCCTTGTTCCCACACCGACAGGCGCGCGTCCGGCAGCGCCTGCGCAAAACCATCGAGCCAGGGTTGGGGCTTGCCGTCGGGCGTGTAGATCTGGATGTGCATGTGGGGCGACTTCGAGGTGCGTGGTTGACGCACGGTTGACGTATACGTCAAGCAGTGTAGCAGGGGCCGCCGTGGCGCGTGGCGGCCCGCTTTGGCGTCACTCTGCGGGCTTGAACGCCAGCAGTTGCACGCCTTCCGTCACCTGATCGCCTACGGCATACAGCACGGATTCGACCACGCCATCCGCCGGGGCGGTGAGCGTGTGTTCCATCTTCATCGCCTCCATGACGACCAGCGGCGCGCCCTTGGTGACGCTCTGGCCCGGTGTGGCAAGCACAGCGATCACCTTGCCGGGCATCGGCGCGGTCAGCTTGCCGCCTTCGTCATCGGCCTCGCCCGCGTGGGCGAGCGGGTCGTGGCGCTCCAGCGTCCAGTGCGCGCCGCCGGTGAACACGTGGAACGTGTCGCCATCGGTATGCACTTGGCCGGTGGCCTTGTGCGAGCCTAGTGCGACGGTGAAGGTCTCGGCGTGGCGATGCGTGGTGAAGGGGGCCTCAGCGCCGTTGGTCTTCAGGCGCGAGCCGTCGCGGCCATAGATGAGCGTGGCGTCGATGGCCTGCTCGCCGTGCGTGAAACGCAGCGTGCGCTCGGCTGCGCCGTTCAGGCGCCAGCCGCTGCCGCGTGCCCACGGCGAATGCGGGTCGCGCGTGTCGGTGCGCAGGCTGCGCGCCTCGCGTGCCAGCAGCGCGGCCACGGCCAGGGCGATGGCGTCTTGCGGCACGTCGGGTGCAGCGGGGAACAGCGTGTCGTGATTGCGCGCGATCAGGCCGGTATCGAGATCAGCGGTCGCAAACGGCTTCGATGCCACCAGCCTGCGCAGGAACGCCACGTTGGACGACAGCCCGACGAGGTGGAAGCTGCCCAGCGCCTGCAGCATGCGCGCGAGCGCTTCTTCACGGTCGCGGCCCCAGACGATCAGCTTGGCGATCATCGGGTCGTAGTAGGGGCTGATGGCGTCGCCCTCGCGCACACCGGCGTCGATACGCACAGCGGCCGGTTCGCCATTGGCTTGCGCGCCGACGGTGAACTCCACTGCCGCAGGCGTGCGCAGCACCTTCAGCGTGCCGATGGAGGGCAGGAAATCGCGGTCGGGGTTTTCTGCGTAGATACGCGCTTCCAGCGCATGGCCGTGGATGCGCAGTTCGTCCTGCGCGCGCGGCAGCGGCTCGCCGGAGGCCACGCGCAATTGCCATTCGACGAGGTCTTCGCCCGTGATCATCTCGGTGACGGGGTGCTCGACCTGCAGGCGCGTGTTCATCTCCATGAAGTAGAACGTGCCGTCTTCATCGACGATGAACTCGACCGTGCCGGCGCCCACGTAGCCCACCGCGCGCGCGGCGGCCACAGCGGCCTCACCCATTGCGCGGCGGCGGTCCAGCGTCATGCCGGGGGCGGGGGCTTCCTCCAGCACCTTCTGGTGGCGGCGCTGCACCGAGCAGTCGCGCTCGAACAAGTAGACGGCATCGCCAAAGCTGTCGGCGAAGACCTGGATTTCAATGTGGCGCGGGCGCGTGAGGTACTTCTCGATCAGCACGCGGTCATCGCCAAAGCTGCTGGAGGCTTCGCGCTTGACGGACGCCAGCGAGGCTTCGAATGCATCGCCCGATTCCACCACGCGCATGCCCTTGCCGCCGCCGCCCGCGCTGGCCTTGATGAGTACGGGGTAGCCGATGCGATCAGCCTGCGTGCGCAGGAAGGCGGCGTCTTGATTGTCACCGTGGTAACCGGGCACGAGCGGCACGCCGGCCTTTTCCATCAGCGCCTTGGCCGCGCTCTTGCTGCCCATCGCTTCGATGGCTGAGGCCGGCGGGCCGACGAAGATGATGCCGGCGTCCGCGCAGGCTTTGGCGAAGGCTTCGTTTTCCGACAAGAAGCCGTAGCCGGGGTGGACGGCTTGGGCGCCCGTGGCGCGTGCAGCTTCGAGGATGCGGTCGGCGCGCAGGTAGCTGTCGCGGGCCGCGGGTTCGCCAATGTGGATGGCTTCGTCGCAGGCGGCGACGTGGCGGGCGTTGGCGTCGGCATCCGAATAGACGGCGACCGTGCGGATGCCCAGCTTGCGGCAGGTGGCGGCGACTCGGCAGGCGATTTCGCCTCGGTTGGCGATGAGGAGCTTAGTGATCATGGTGTTGTTACGTCTCCTAGTTTTTGGCTTTTGCACTTTTGGTGCATCCCTTGTTTCATCCCCTGCCGGGGCTGACTCACTTTTCTTTGTCTTGCCAAAGAAAAGTAAGCAAAAGAAAGGCGCGCCCGAGATGGCGACACCCTCCTTGAATTTGTGTAACCAGGCGGAGACGGGGAAAACTCGCTGCGCTCAGACAGTTCCCCGTCTTTTTTCCGCCCGCTTACACAAATTCAAGGCGCCATCTAGGGCGGGGACGGCCAAACCGGCCGGGCGCCGCCCGTGGCGCTGTGTTCTTGCTCCTGCGGAGCGCAAAGCCCCGAGGTTGAGGTTCAGAACTCCAAACTTGGGGTGCAGAACCTCGACGTCGGAGTTTCGGAACCCCACAGTCGAAGTTCGGAACCTCAGCGTCGAAGCTCGGAACCGCTCAGTCGGCGTTCAGAACCTCAACGCTGGGGTTCCGGAACGTCAAAGTCGGTGTTCAGAACTCCAACGTTCGAGTTCGGCACCTCGAAGCAGGAGTTCCAGAACCTCGGCGTCGAAGTCCAGAACTTCAATACCGCCACAAAGAGCGTGGCGCGCGAATCGATTCACTCCAACGCTAACGCCAGTGCCACGACGGTGTGGCCGTTCCTGCCCTAGGTGGCGCCTTGAATTTCTGTTGCAAGGAGGAAAAAGAGGGGAGGCTGTTTGAGCGAAGCGAGTTTGCCTCTCCCCCCTCCCTGCGACATAAATTCAAGGAGTGTTTCGCCATCTCGGGCGCGCCTTTCTTTGCTTACTTTTTTTTGGCAAGACAAAGAAAGTGAGTCGGCCCCGGCAGGGGGCGAAAGGGAGGCAGACCACCAACACAGAAACAAAAACCGCCTCCCATAAAACGCATCAGTCCGCAGGCGTAATGTCGATATGGCAATGCGACGAATGCGAGTGCGAAGCATCAGCGCTTTGGTGCATGTGATCTTGCACCTCAACCCGCATCCCCAGCCGCGCCAGCAGCTTACGATCCGCATCCGCCTCAGGGTTATCCGTCGTCAGCAGCTTCTCTCCATAGAAGATCGAGTTAGCCCCAGCCACAAAGCACATCGCCTGCAACGCATCATCCATCGCCTCGCGGCCAGCGGAGAGCCGCACCATCGCCTTGGGCATCGTGATCCGCGCCACGGCAATCGTGCGCACAAAATCAAACGGGTCGAGTTCTTCATTGCCCGCCAGCGGCGTGCCTTCCACCTTCACGAGGTTGTTGATGGGCACCGAATCCGGATACGGCTCCATGTTCGCCAGCTCGGCGATCAGGCCCGCACGCTCGTGCACCGATTCCCCCAGCCCGACGATGCCGCCGCAGCACACATTGATGCCCGCCTCACGCACGTGTTCCAGCGTGTCGAGCCGGTCTTGATACGTGCGCGTGGTGATGATCTCGCCGTAAAACTCCGGCGCGGTATCGAGGTTGTGGTTGTAGTAGTCCAGCCCCGCGTCTTTCAGTTGCGCAGCCTGCTCCTGCTTGAGCATGCCGAGCGTCACGCAGGTCTCCAGCCCCATCGCCTTCACGCCACGCACCATGTCGGCCACGGCATCGAGCTGATGCGGCTTGGGGTTGCGCCACGCAGCGCCCATGCAGAAGCGGCTGGCGCCGTTTTGCTTGGCGCGTGATGCGGCTTCCAGCACTTCGTCGATGGGCATCAGCTTTTCAGCCTCCACACCCGTGTCGTAGCGCGCCGATTGCGGGCAGTACGAGCAGTCCTCCGGGCAGCCGCCGGTCTTGATGGACAGTAGCGTCGAGAGCTGCACTGCGTTCGCATCAAAGTTGGCGCGGTGCACTTGCTGGGCCTGGAACAGCAGGTCGTTGAACGGCAGCGCGAACAGCGCTTCGATGGCTTCGCGGCTCCAGCGCGCGTCGGGTGCCTGACCCGGCGTGACAGGCGCTTTGGCGGCGTTCGGAACGAAGTTGAGCGGAGTGGATTGCATGAGGACTTCCTTCAAGTAATGCGTGGTTTCTAGTTATGCGGGTCAGGCCGGCAGCAGCCAGTTCGGCTTGCGCTTGCCCAGAAAACTCTGCACGCCTTCGCGGCCTTCTTCCGAGGCGCGGATGGCGGCGATGCGGTCTGCGGTATCGGCCAGCAGCGCGTCGTTGACGGCGGCGCCAGCCACTTCACGCACGAGGCGCTTGCTCTCGCGCACGGCGTTCGGGCTGTTGGCGACGAGCGCGGCGGTGATGTCGCTGACCTTGCCGTCGAGCGTGTCTGCGTTGACAAGCTCATGTACAAGGCCCAGCCGATGCGCCTCAGCAGCGGAGAAGCGTTCGGCGGTGATGAAGTAGCGGCGCGACGCCTGCTCACCCAACGCGCGGATCACGTACGGGCTGATGGTGGCCGGAATCAGCCCGAGCTTGGCTTCCGACAGGCAGAAGTTGGCGGTGTCGACGGCGACCACGATGTCGCACGCGGCGACCAGGCCAACGCCACCGGCATACGTATCACCCTGCACACGTGCGATCACCGGCTTCGGGCAGGTATAGATGGCGCGCAGCATTTCGGCCAGGCGCAGGGCATCAGCGCGGTTCTCGTCATCCGAGTAGCCGGCCATCTTCTTCATCCAGTTCAGGTCTGCGCCCGCGCAGAAGGCGGGGCCGTTGCCGGCCAGGACGATGGCGCGCACGCTGGGCTCTTGCGCCAGCGCGCGGAAGGCACCGGTCAGCTCGGCAATGACGGTCTCGTTGAAGGCGTTGCGCACATCAGGCCGGTTGAGCGTGAGCGTGGCGACGGCGCCGTGCTGGCTGAACGTCAATGTGGCGAAGGTCTCGAAAGTGTTCATTCGGCGTCCTTGTTGGTGCCGGCCCTCGGGTTGTCCGCCCCCGAGGCTTCTGCGGCGGTGGGTGCGGCGCTGACTGGGCCCGCGGGCAGGCCAAGTTCGCGCAGGAAGGCATCGACCTGCGGCAGCCAGATGCTCAACCCTGCTTGGCTGGCAAACATGCCGTGCGAGTCGCTCTTGAAGTCGCCGTAGTCCACCAGCCGCGCCTTACCGCCGGCGCCAGTGTACGCAGCAAACATCTTTTCCGGCATGGGCTTGGGCCAGTAGCTGTCGTTATCGCCGTAGAACCAGAGCGACGGATAGCGCGACTGCCGGCCGTATGTCTCAAAGGCGCGCACGAGGTTGTTTTCCCAGGCGACGCAGGTGTCGTTGCGCAGGCCGCCCGCGAAATTCACCAGGCCACGCACGCCGGGGTAGTTCAGCGTGCCGAAAGCCATCGTGGTCAGGCCGCCGTGCGACTGCCCCATGACGACGATGCGGCTGCGGTCCACATACGGCTGCGCGGTCATGTAGTCGAGCGCGGCCACCACGTCTTCGGCCTGGATGAGGCCGTTCGATTCCACATTGCAGCCGCTACCGATATAGGCGCCGCCCGACTTGGAGAAGCCCTGGCGCATCGGGATGGCTACCACGTAGCCGCGCGCGACCAGCGCCGCCGCCTGCTCGCTGTAACGGGCACGCGACTGGAAGGCCGCGTTACCGCGTGACTTGCCGTGGTTGAGCACGATGAGCGGGAAAGGGCCGGTGCCCGCTGGCTTGTAGACGGTGGTCTCCAGCTTGATGGTGAAGATGCCCGCTGACTTGGGCACCTCCACGATCTCTTCGCTGATGCCCGATGTGCTCGTTGGGCTGGACGGTTTGTCCTGCGCATGCGCGGCGGCAAGTAGCAGCGCACAGCCGATGGCTGCCCAGGCGCTGCGCCACGTTCGCGCGGTGTTGCTGTTCACTGCAAGTTCCTTGTTCGATGGCGGTCCGCTTACATGCGGAATACGCCGAAGTTCATATCGCCAATCGGCGCGTTCAGGCTGGCCGACAAGCCCAGCCCCAGCACGCTGCGCGTGTCGGCGGGGTCGATCACGCCGTCGTCCCACAGGCGCGCGCTGGCATAGTACGGATGGCCTTGGCGCTCGTACTGGTCGCGGATCGGCGCCTTGAAAGCCGCTTCTTCCTCGGCGCTCCACTGGCCGCCTTTGGCCTCAATGCCGTCGCGGCGCACGGTGGCGAGCACGCTGGCGGCCTGCTCACCGCCCATTACCGAGATGCGCGCGTTCGGCCACATCCACAGGAAGCGCGGTGAATACGCCCGCCCGCACATGCCGTAGTTACCCGCCCCAAACGAGCCGCCGATGATGACCGTGAACTTGGGCACCTGCGCCGTGGCGACCGCTGTCACCATCTTCGCGCCGTTCTTGGCGATGCCCTCGTTCTCGTACTTGCGGCCCACCATGAAGCCCGTGATGTTCTGCAGGAACACCAGCGGAATCTTGCGCTGGCAGCACAGCTCGATAAAGTGCGCGCCCTTGAGCGCCGCTTCCGAAAACAAAATGCCGTTGTTGGCGATGATGCCGACCGGGTAGCCCCAGATGCGCGCAAAACCGCAGACCAGCGTGGTGCCGTAGCGTGCCTTGAATTCATCGAAGGCTGAGTCGTCGACGATGCGGGCGATGACCTCGCGCACATCGAACGGCTTGCGTGTGTCGGTCGGGATCACGCCGTAGAGTTCTTCGGCCGGATAGCGCGGCTCGATCGGCGCATGCACCTGCACCTGCTCCGGCTTGCGGCGGTTCAGGTGCGCGACGATGCTGCGGGCCTGGGCCAGCGCGTGCGCGTCGTTGTTGGCGAAGTAATCCGCCACGCCGGACAGGCGCGTGTGCACGTCGGCGCCGCCCAGGTCTTCGGCGCTCACCACCTCACCGGTGGCGGCCTTCACTAGCGGCGGGCCGGCCAGGAAGATCGTGCCCTGTTCCTTCACGATGATCGACTCGTCGCTCATGGCCGGCACATACGCGCCACCGGCCGTGCACGAGCCCATCACCACTGCAATCTGCGGAATGCCCTTGGACGACAAATTGGCCTGGTTGTAGAAGATGCGGCCGAAGTGGTCGCGGTCGGGGAACACGTCGTCCTGGTTCGGCAGGTTGGCGCCGCCCGAGTCGACCAGGTAGACGCAGGGCAGGTGGTTCTGCTCGGCAATCTCCTGCGCGCGCAGGTGTTTCTTCACCGTCATCGGGTAGTAGGTGCCGCCCTTGACCGTGGCATCGTTGCAGACGATCACGCACTCCTGCCCCGAGATGCGCCCGATACCGGTGATGATGCCGGCGCCCGGTGCCGCGTCGTCGTACATGCCGTACGCCGCCAGTTGCGAGAACTCCAGGAACGGCGTGCCGGGGTCGAGCAGTTGCTGCACGCGGTCCCGCGGCAGCAGCTTGCCGCGGGCGAGGTGCTTGGCGCGGGCGTCTTCACCGCCGCCTTGCGCAATGCGGGCGACCTTGTCGCGCAAGTCGGCGACGAGGGTGCGCATGGCATCGGCGTTGGCCTTGAAGTCTTCGGCACGGGGGTTGAGCTTGGTGTCTAGCGTCGGCATGGCAGCGGTGCAGGAAGTGCGGTGCGGTTATTCAGGGAAGGTGCCGTCGACGTACAGCCAACGGCCTTCGGCGGATTCGGCGCCGCTCGCGTCCAGGCGAACGAAGCGGCTGGTTTCATGCAGGCGATGCGCGCGGCCGCCCACCTTGTAGCGCGCGACGAATTCCACCGTCGCGTGCGTAGCGTCTTGCAGTGTGTGGCGCCTCATGTCCAGGCCGAGCCAGCGGGTGGCGGCGGCATCTGCCTCACTCGTTTCCAGATCAGCGGGGCAAGTGGACGGATGCCACGTGCGGCGCAGATACGCCGTGTCACCCAGCACATACGCGCTGTAGCGCGAGCGCATGAGTTGCTCGGCCGTGGCCGGCGCGGCGTCACCGGCGTGGAACGGGCCGCAACAGCGCGCGTACGCAACACCGCCGCAGGGGCAGGCGTCGGCCGGGCCGATGGGCTTGGCTTGGGTGCCCATCAGGCCAGCAGCTCCGGCAGGTCGCGCATGTCGGTAAAGGTGCGCGTGGCACCGGCGGCGATCAGCGGGCCCGGTGCGTTGCGACCGGCGTAGGCCAGCACCGTCATGCCCGCAGCATGGCCGGCAGTCACGCCCGTGGGGCTGTCTTCAATCACCAGGCAACGCGATGGCGCGACCCCCAGACTGCTGGCCGCCAGCAGGTACACATCGGGCGCGGGCTTGCTGCGCGCGACCTCGGTGGCCGAAAAGATGCGCACATCCGTCGGCTGGAAGTGCTCGATCAAGCCGGTGCGATTGAGTTGCAGTTCCACCTTCACACGATCGGCGCCAGAGGCCACGGCCATTGGCAGGCCAAGCTTGGAGAGCACATCAATGGCGTGCGCAATGTGCGGCACCGCTTCGACCTCGGCTTCGAGCAGCGCGTTGCGCCGTGCGTGGAAGGTGGACAGCCAGTTTGGCGGCAACGGTGCGCCGCGCATCTCGGCAATCGCATCCAGCTCTTCGCGGATGGCCTTGCCGAGAAAGCGCGTGATGGAGTCTTCCTGGCTGATCTCGATGCCGAGTTCATTCAGCATCTGCCAGATCAGTTTGTTGACGAGGGGTTCGCTGTCCACCAGCACGCCGTCGCAATCGAAGAGGATCGCGTCAAAGCGTGGGTGGCGAGTTTCTGTTGAGGCGGATTGAGAGACTGCAGTCATGCTTTCTTCGTTGGTTTTTCGTAAGCGGTGACCGGCGCACCGGCCGCCTTCCAGGCGGTGAATCCACCTTCGATATGTGCAACGCGCTCCAATCCCATGTCCTGCACGGTCTTGGTGGCCAGCGCGCTGCGCCAGCCGGCCGCGCAGAAGAAGACGAAGGTCTTGTCTGCTGCAAAGGCCGGCTTGTAATACGGGGAGTCCGGATCAACCCAGAACTCCAGCATGCCGCGCGGGGCGTGCAGCGCGTTCGGAATCACGCCTTCGCGCGTCAGCTCCTGGATCTCGCGCACATCGACAAACTGCACGTGCGGGGCATCGAGCAGGGCGCGCGCCTCGTCCACGGAGAGCGTTTGTACCTGCGCCATGGCTTCGTCCACCAGCGCGCGGAATCCCTTCTTCATGGCCATGGCGTTCTCCTGTTCGGTTCAGATGCGGCCGTCGCGAAGCAGGGCTTCGATCTGGTCGAAACGATCGAAGCCCCAGAACGCCTCGCCGTCGACGATCACGTAAGGCGAGCCGAACACGCCACGCGACATCGCCAGGTCGATTTCGGCCTTGAGCTGGTCCTTGATCTGCTGCGTGCTTGCGCCGGCATTGAGTGCCGCGCCGTCGATACCCATCGCGTCGGCAATCTTCATCACCTCGACCGGCTCACCAATATTGATGTCATCGACAAACAGTGCGCGGTAGATGGCACGGGCGAAGTCGATGGCGCGATCGCCGCCGTGGTGGTCGTGCACCCACAGCGTGGCGCGCGCCGCGTATTGCGTGGGCAGTGGGAAGTGCGTCGGCTTGCGGTATTCGATACCGTTGAAGCGCGCGGTGCGCTCGAAGTCACGCCATGCGTAGTCGCCCTTGAGCGGCACTTGTGGCAGCGGGGAGCCGCCGGTGGTCTTAAATACGACCCCCAGCAGGATCGGGTGCCACGCCGTCGCGCGGTTGTACCGCTGGGCGAGTTCTTCCACGCGCGTGCTGGCGAAGTAGCCGTACGGCGATGAGAAGTCGAAGTAGAAATCGATGGCCCCGTTCATGATGTGCTCCCCTTGTTGTGCTGCGGCTTCCCCAAAAATGCCTACGCCAAGGCGCGGGCGATCAAGATTTTCTGGATATCGCTGGTGCCTTCGTAGATCTGGCACACGCGTACGTCGCGGTAGATGCGCTCGACCGGGAAGTCGTTCACGTAGCCGTAGCCGCCGAAGACCTGGATGGCATCGGAGCACACGCGCTCGGCCATCTCGCTGGCATTGAGCTTGGCCATGGCTGCCTCTTTCAGGCACGGCAGCCCCGCGTCTTTCAGGCTGGCAGCGTGCCAGACCATCTGCCGCGCCACGTCGATGCGCGTGGCCATCTCGGCCAGGCGGAACTGCACGGCCTGGTGCGCAAACAGTGGCTGGCCGAAGCTCTCGCGCTCCTTGGCATACGCCAGTGCTGCCTCAAAGGCTGCACGCGCCATGCCCACGCTCTGTGCCGCAATGCCGATGCGCCCGCCTTCCAATCCGGACAACGCCATCTTGTAGCCCGCGCCTTCTTCCCCTAACAGGCAATCGGCGGGGATGCGACAGTCTTCCAACACGATCTGCGCCGTGTCGGAGGAGTGCTGGCCGAGCTTGTCTTCGAGCCGCGCGACGACGTAGCCCGGCGTCTTGGTCGGCACCAGGAATGCACTGATGCCGCGCTTGCCCGCAGCCTTGTCGGTGACGGCCATGACGATCGCCACGTCGGCATGCTTGCCGCTGGTGATGAACTGCTTCACGCCGTTGAGTACCCAGTGGTCGCCATCCCGCGTGGCAGTGGTGCGCAGGGCCGAGGCATCGGAGCCGACGTGCGGCTCGGTCAGGCAGAACGCGCCGAGCATCTCGCCGCGCGCCAGTGGCACGAGCCATTGCTGCTTTTGTGCGTCGTTCGCAAACGCCATCAACATGCTGCACACCGGGCAGTTGTTCACGCTGATGACAGTGGAGGTGCCGCCATCGCCAGCGGCAATCTCTTCCAGGATCAGCGCGAGCGACAGATAGTCGAGCCCGGCGCCGCCCAGCTCTTCCGGCACGGCCACACCATAGGCGCCCAGCTCACCGAGTTGGCGGTGTACGTCTTTCGGGAACGTTGCATCGCGATCCCACGCGGCGGCGTGCGGGGTGATTGCCTCGCGCACGAAGGTGCGGATGGCATCGCGGATCATTTCCTGTTCGGGGTTCAGCAGCATGGCGGTCTACCAGGTTTGGGCCAATGCCACGACGGCACCGATGGCGCTGCGTGCCTGCGGGCTGTTGCGCCAGCAGGTTGAGCCAGTGAGGGCTGCGCCAGTGCGCACGATTTCGTCCACACTGGCCTCGCGTAGTTGCTTGAGGTGGCAGTAGCCCATTTGCTCAAGACGCGCGACGATCGTCGGCCCCACGCCCTTGAGTGCAAGCATGGCCGCGCGCTGGTCGGTCGGGAAGCTCACCATTCAATGACGCTCCCATCGTAATTGCGGAACGCGCCGTTGTCGGCGCGCGTGGCGGATGCGATCACGCTGCGGATGCCAGCCACACTTTGCTGCGGTGTGATGGCGGCTCCGGCGCCACCCATGTCGGTTTGCACCCAGCCTGGGTGGAAGGTCAGGCATGTGGCGTTCTTGGCGTCGAACGACAGCGCATGCAGCACCGCATTCACCGCGGCCTTGCTGGTGCGATACAGCCAGCCGCCGTTGCCTTCCATATCGCCAATGCTGCCCATGCGGCTGGAGATGACGGCCAACACGCCGCCCACTTCATTTGCACCGTTGCGTCCGGCCTCCACCATCGGCAGCACGGCCGGCAACACGTTCATCGGCGCCCACACGTTCGTGTGCATCACGGCATCAAAGTCGGCCTGGCTGACCGGCGTGGCGCCCTGCGTGCGCGGGCCATAGATGCCCGCCACGTAGATCGCTACATCCAGCGCCTCGCCGTCGAGCTTCCAGGCGAGGCCGGCGATGGCATTGGCGTCGGTCAGGTCCAGCACATGCGTTTCGGCGCCCAGGGCCTGCAGATCTTGCGCAGCCTGCTGCGTACGCACGGTGGCGATCACACGCCAGCCGTCCGCACGGTACTGCTTCACGGTTTCCAGGCCGATGCCGCGCGATGCACCCAGAATGAGTGCGGTGCGCGTGCGGCGGGAGGTTGCGTTCGTCATCGTGCTGGCCTTTCGCTCAATAGAGTTCGATGCCCACAGCGGTGGCCTCGCCGCCACCGATGCACAAACTCGCCACGCCGCGCTTGCCGCCGCGGTGTTGCAGCGCGCCCAGCAGTGTGGCGATCACGCGAGCGCCTGAGGCGCCGATCGGGTGGCCCAGCGCGCATGCACCGCCGTTCACGTTCACCTTCTCGTGCGGGATGTGCAGGTCGTGCATGGCGGCCATCGGCACCACGGCAAAGGCTTCGTTGATCTCGAACAGATCGACGTTGCTGCTGTTCCAGTCGAGCTTCTTGAACAGCTTGTCGATGGCCGTGACCGGTGCGGTGGTGAACCAGCCCGGCGCCTGCGCATGCGTGGTGTGCCCCAGCATTACCGCCAGCGGCGTGATGCCGAGCTGCTTGGCGGTCGACTCGCGCATCATCACCAGGGCCGCAGCACCGTCGTTGATCGACGACGAGGACGCGGCCGTCACCGTGCCATCTTTCTTGAACGCGGGCTTGAGCGTGGGGATCTTGTCGACCTTGATGCGGCGCGGGCCTTCGTCGGTGTCGATGACGGTGTCACCGGCTTTGCTCGACACGGTCACGGGCGCGATTTCCCAGCGGAATGCGCCGGATTCGGTGGCTTCCTGCGCGCGGCGCACGGACGTCATCGCAAAGTGGTCTTGTGCCTCGCGTGTGAAGCCGTACTTCTCGGCGCAGTCTTCACCGAAGGTGCCCATGGCGCGGCCTTTGTCATACGCGTCTTCCAGGCCGTCGAGCATCATGTGGTCGTAGATCATGCCGTGGCCGATGCGGTAGCCGCCGCGGCCTTTCGGGATCAGGTACGGCGCGTTGGTCATGCTTTCCATGCCGCCTGCAACGACGACATCGACCGAGCCCGCGAGCAGTGCGTCATACGCGTTCATGGCTGCGCGCATGCCTGAGCCGCACATCTTGTTGACCGTGGTGCAGCCAACCGACAGCGGCAGGCCCGCGCCCAATGCGGCCTGGCGGGCCGGTGCCTGGCCTTGGCCGGCGGGCAGCACGCAACCCATGATGACTTCTTCGATCTGCTCCGGCTTCAGGCCCGCTCGCTCGACTGCCGCACGGATGGCAGCGGCGCCCAGTTGCGGGGCGGTGAGGCTGGCGAGTTCGCCTTGGAATGCGCCCATCGGGGTGCGGGCCGCTGAGGCGATGATGATGCGGTCGGACATGGTGATCTCCTGGTGTGCTGTCGACATGGTTCTGCACTTGTGGCGCAGGGGCTGCGTGTCTCTTGCTTTGGGGTTTGTGTTTTGTGGTGCATCCCCCGTTTCACCCCCTGCCGGGGGCGACTCACTTTCTTTGTCTTGCCAAAGAAAGTAAGCAAAGAAAGGCGCGCCCAAGATGGCGACACCCTCCTTGAATTTGTGTAACCGGGCGGAGACGGGAAAAACTCGCTGCGCTCAAACAGTCTGTCTCTTATACACATCTGACGCTGCCGACGAAGGCCGTAAAAAAGGGTGTGTGGGGGGGGGGGGGGGGGGGGGGGGGGGGGGGGGGGGGGGGGGGGGGGGGGGGGGGGGGGGGGGGGGGGGGGGGGGGGGGGGGGGGGGGGGGGGGGGGGGGGGGGGGGGGGGGG
>NZ_JAELUI010000319.1 GCF_016429285.1 Ralstonia sp. ASV6 | reverse complement strand
GGCCTTGACCACGGGGGGCGTGCTGTCCGGTACGCCAACGGCGGGCGGCACCTTCAACTTCACCGTGACAGCCACGGATAGCAGCGCCGGCACGGGTTCGCCATACACCGGCAGCCGCGCCTATACGCTGAGCGTTGCGTCGCCCACGCTGACGATCACGCCGGCCTCCGGCGCACTCAACGGCGTGGCAGGCACGGCCTACAGCCGCAACTTCAGTGCGAGTGGCGGCACGAGTCCGTACACCTACACCTTCGTGGTCAACAGTGGCAGCTTGCCCACGGGCCTGAGCTGGAATGCCGGTACGGCCACGCTGTCGGGCACACCCACCACGGCAGGCACGGTCAACTTCAGCGTAACGGCCACCGACAGCAGCTCCGGCAGCGGCCCGTACGCGGTGACCGGCACGTACGCACTGACGGTGTCCGCGCCCACCATTGCGGTGGCGCCGGCCACGCTGCCCAGCCCGGCGATTGCGACGGCGTACAGCCAGACCGTGAACGCCAGCAACGGCACCGCGCCGTACACCTACGCCGTCACTGCTGGGGCGTTGCCGACCGGCCTGACGCTGAGCTCGTCCGGTGTGCTCTCCGGCACGCCCACGGCGGGCGGTACGTTCAACTTCACCGTCACCGCCACCGACGCCAACAGCTTCACCGCCAGCCGTGCCTATAGCGTTAGCATCGGCGCGCCGACGGTGACGGTCAGCCCCGCCGCCGTGACGGCCGCCCAGGTCACCACGGCCTACAGCCAGACCTTCAGCGCCACGGGCGGCACCGCGCCATACACGTACGCGGTGTCCAGCGGCACGCTGCCGGCGGGCCTGAGCCTGAACGCCAGCACCGGCGTGGTCTCGGGCACGCCCACCGCGCTGGGCTCCAGCACCTTCACCGTACGGGCCACCGACAGCAGCACCGGCACCGGCGCACCGTACTTCGGCACGCGCAGCTACACCCTCGTGGTGGGCCAGGTGATCGGCACCGCACCGGCGATCACCACGACGACGCTATCCAACGCACCGGTCACGGTGCACGCAACGGCCAATGCGACGGGCGGGCCGTTCTCGTCGATCGCCATCGTCAGCCCGCCGGCCAGCGGTACGGCCGTGATCAACGGACTGGACATCGTCTACACCCCAGCGC
>NZ_JAELUI010000318.1 GCF_016429285.1 Ralstonia sp. ASV6 | reverse complement strand
GCGTCAGGCGGTGGCCGTGTTCCGCACGCATGCCAGCACGCCAATCGAACCGGCTCGGCCGGTTGCGAGCGTGCCGCGCGTGGCCAAGCCGGCTGTGGTGAAACCGGCGGCGCGCCGTGCGGCAACCAAGGTTGCGCCGGCCCGTAAAACGCCTGCCCTTGTGCAGCAGACCAACGAACAACCCAAACCGGCCGTTGTGGAAGCGGCCGTGAGCGAACAACAACGCGTGCGCCCCGCAGCGGCCAGATCGACAACGTCGGCGGCTGTTCAAGCGCCCAAGTTGGAAACGCCCAAGCTCGTTGCCGCAGGCGGCGACGATAGCGACTGGGAAACCTTTTAACCATGTATGCACGGGATCTTCGCTGCTCGCGAAAGCTCTCTCGTGTGTGTTTGTGGTGTGCAGCCTGCCCTTCGGGGCAGGTTTTTTTTTGCCTGGGCAAGTCGTGCCGGCTGACGTTGGGGCGATCCCCCTCTGAAGTGGCATGACCCCGAGGCGGTTCTAAAGAGCCGTCCCCCAAGGGCCGATAGCGGTTACAGGGGCATATAAAAAAGAGAGGTAGACAACATGGGTTGGATCAAGCGTTTGCCGGTGTCCACGGTGCTGACCGGCGGATTCCTGATCGTGGCCGCCATGGGCGCGGCCATCGGCGGGTTGGGTATTTACACGATCACGCAGTTGACGCGCGCCAGCGATGAACTGGCGCAGAAGCAGATGCGCGCCATCACTCAGATGGGCAGCGCGGCCAACAGCCTTGCTCACGCCAGTCGTGCGCAGACGGCACTGTTGATTGCGACCACGCTCAATGAGCGCAAGGCGTTGAGCGGTGAGATCAACGCGAGCATGCAGCGCCTGAAAGACGGCGTGGAGAACGTGCGTCCGCAGTTCGTATCGGACGAAGGCAAGAAGATGATCCGCGAGGTGGATGCCATCTACCCCGTCTGGAGCAAGCGCATGACGGACTTCGTCGCGCTGATGGACAGGCAGGGCCTGGACCCGACCCAGTTCGACAGCCGCGTCACGGCAGAGAACGTAGGCCTGCTGGACGACACCGCAGCCTTTGAGAAGACGCTCGACAAGATGGTCAAGCGCGTGGAGGACGTCTCTGCGGCGTCTACCGCCCGCGCCCGTGAAGATGCGCAACGCTCGCGCCTGTTGATGATCGTGATGGCGGGTGTGGGCGCCGTGCTGGGCATTGTGCTGGGC
>NZ_JAELUI010000317.1 GCF_016429285.1 Ralstonia sp. ASV6 | reverse complement strand
CATGGCAAAGGAAAAGTTCGAGCGGACCAAGCCGCACGTGAACGTTGGGACGATTGGTCACGTTGACCACGGCAAGACGACGCTGACCGCGGCGATCGCCACCGTGCTGTCCGCCAAGTTTGGTGGCGAAGCGAAGAAGTACGACGAAATCGACGCAGCGCCGGAAGAAAAGGCACGCGGCATCACGATCAACACCGCGCACATCGAGTACGAAACGGCCAACCGCCACTACGCACACGTTGACTGCCCGGGCCACGCCGACTACGTCAAGAACATGATTACCGGTGCCGCCCAGATGGACGGCGCAATCCTGGTGTGCTCGGCCGCTGACGGCCCGATGCCGCAAACGCGTGAGCACATCCTGCTGGCCCGTCAGGTTGGCGTGCCGTACATCATCGTCTTCCTGAACAAGTGCGACATGGTGGACGACGCTGAGCTGCTGGAGCTGGTCGAGATGGAAGTGCGCGAACTTCTGTCGAAGTACGACTTCCCGGGCGACGACACCCCGATCATCAAGGGTTCGGCCAAGCTGGCGCTGGAAGGCGACAAGGGCGAGCTGGGCGAAGTGGCCATCATGAACCTGGCCGACGCACTGGACACCTACATCCCGACGCCGGAGCGCGCTGTTGACGGTACGTTCCTGATGCCGGTGGAAGACGTGTTCTCGATCTCGGGTCGCGGCACCGTGGTGACCGGCCGTATCGAGCGTGGCGTGATCAAGGTCGGCGAAGAAATCGAAATCGTCGGTATCGCCATGGACGGCGACAAGCCGAAGATCGACAAGACGACCTGCACGGGCGTGGAAATGTTCCGCAAGCTGCTCGACCAAGGTCAGGCAGGCGACAACGTCGGTATTCTGCTGCGCGGCACGAAGCGCGAAGACGTTCAGCGCGGCCAAGTGCTGGCCAAGCCGGGCTCGATCAAGCCGCACACGGAATTCACGGGCGAGGTCTACATCCTGTCGAAGGACGAAGGTGGTCGTCACACCCCGTTCTTCAACAACTACCGCCCGCAGTTCTACTTCCGTACGACGGACGTGACTGGCTCGATCGCCCTGCCGGAAGGCAAGGAAATGGTCATGCCGGGCGACAACGTGTCGATCACCGTCAAGCTGATCGCCCCGATCGCCATGGAAGAAGGCCTGCGCTTCGCTATCCGTGAAGGCGGCCGTACCGTTGGCGCTGGCGTCGTTGCCAAGATCATCAAGTAA
>NZ_JAELUI010000316.1 GCF_016429285.1 Ralstonia sp. ASV6 | reverse complement strand
GGCAAGCCGCTGCTGATGTATTCGCCTTACGAGGCGCGCTACTTCCACCAGTTGGTGAGTGGCCTGCTCGAACGTGCTGAGGTATTGCCCGACATCGTCGAATACGTCAGCCAGATCCACTCGATGCTGGCGCTGGTGCGCGCAGGGATTGGCGTGGCGCTGATTCCCGCTGCGGCATCGATGCTGCATTTTGAAGGCGTGGTTTATCGCCCTGTGCGCACCTCCCCCGCGAAACCGGTCGAGCTATGGCTGGCCCATCGCAAGGACAACGACAACCCGGCGTTCCAGGTGCTGAAAGACACGCTGCGCCAGTCGCTTACCGTGGGCCGCTGATGGCTTCAGAGGGCCGCACGGGCACCGAGCAGCGCGCCTGCCATATTCAGCACCACACCCATCCCATTGATGAGAATGGCAGCCATCCAGGCAACCGCTGACCGATAGCCCTGCGTTGGCCCGCGACGCAGATGGGCGAGCACACCACCCGCGCCGAGCACCAGCACGAAGCAGAGCATCGCCGCGCGGTACGCCGTATCGAACCCGGCTTGCCCTGACCACAGCGCCAGCGCATACAGCGCGAACACGCCGGTGGCGGCAACGAGGTTGGTGGGCGCCAGTGGCTTGCTACCCACCAGCGCCAGGGCAGCGCTCAGCGCATTGAAGGCCAGCGCGATGCACAGGTAAGCGATTTGCAGCAGCACGATCCGCATGGCAGTTCACAGGTTCAACGCATTGCGGATCAGGCTGCGCTGCAAGCGATGGCGCAACGTAGGACGCCCGAGCACAAGCGCATTCAGCCGTGTGGGGGCCTTGGTCAAGCAGCGGTAGCCGTTGGCGGTAACAAGCACCGTATCGGAGTGACGATACCCGCCCTCGCCCGCCAGATAGATGCCGGGTTCGATGGAGATCACCATGTTCTCCTGCAGCACATGTTCACTGCCTTCGGCAATCCAAGGTGGCTCGTGATTGCCCAGGCCGAAGCCGTGTCCGCAGCGGTGCAGCCGTACGCTGTCGCCCGCATAGCCACAACCGGCCAGGAAGCGGTTGACCTGCCAGTCCAGCTCCGCACAGTGCATGCCAGGCCGCACAAGTGAAAAGGCCCGCTCGCGCGCCGCTTCCAGCAGATGAAACAGCTCACGCGCACGCGGGTCGGGGCGTGTGGTGAAGAACGTGCGCTCGCTTTCTGCCGCGTAGCCGTTGACGCGGGTCAGCACCATCGCCACGTGTGGGCC
>NZ_JAELUI010000315.1 GCF_016429285.1 Ralstonia sp. ASV6 | reverse complement strand
GTACCTACACGATTCAGGTTTCGATCTCGTCACAGAACGAGGATCTTTCGCAGGAAGGCAAGCCGTTGAAGGCTGACTCAATGCGATAGCGCAGACGCTTGCCGCTGCACGAGAGGAGGCGCAATTGGTTGAGCAGGCGCTGCGCAAGTTCCGGCAGCCTGATCCTCAGCGCTCGGCACAGCCGAGTGCTGAGATAGTGCTCCCGGCCGATTTTTGTTCGTACTGCGGCCGCACTTAGCTCATTGAACGTCCATAGGAGCATAGGGCTTTTTTGGTTTGACGGAGTGCACATGTGCACCTATCATGGGCGATAGTCAAACCATTTGAGCGTGATAAATGATGACGTATCAGGTTGGGAATTTGTTGGCGTTCGACCCAGCAGACCCGGAACTCGATGATGAGGGGCAGGCGATGGCTTTGGCGGTTTCTGAATCTGACCGCGACCGTGAGCGCGCCTTTGCCGTTTGGACCGGTCAAGAACACGGTTCCGAGCTGATCGCCATCGCCTACCAGGGCGAGCTCTTTCGAAAATGATGAAGCCATGATGATCGAGCGACCACGAGATGGGGAAACGTACACCGTTGAACAGGCTGCGAAGCACGCGACTGCATGGTGCACAAAGCGCCCGGCATGGCTGCGCATCTGCGATATGCCGCCGGGCTATTGCGAAACACTGTATGTGCAGTGGAGCGAGCTGAGCCCGGCAAAGCAGGCGTTTTGGGGCTCTGAGTACGGATATAACGAGTGGGCGACCAAGAGCTGCAAGGTGTCATCCGGATTCGTCACGGGCAAGGGTGAGTTCTACAAGAGCATCCACGAAGTGCCGCTCTTCCACAACTTCATGACGGTGTATCGGGTCGGTGTGAAAGCTGCCCGAGAAATTCGGCAACAGAAGCTGAAGGAGAACCCACAATGACTGCCAGCGCGAGGGCGATGAATCCAATGAACTGCAACCACCAAATTACCGAATCCGCGCTCGATAAGGGCTGGCGCTTCGAAGCAATTTTTCATCTGGGCGGCATGTCCGTCGACGAGTCGATTCCGTCGGCTTTGGAGGATGCGATTTCAGAAGAGACGACGGAAATCGCAATGGCAGTCGGCGTTTCGCCTAGCAAGGCCGACGACATCGAGAGTGAAGAGCTCTTCGAACATCTACGCCGCAAGCGGATGTTCGGCTTGCTCGTGCAAGTCGCAACCCCCGTTCGTCGTTTCGAAGGCGATGATGACAGCTGCTTCACCAGCTGGGGTTACTACAGCACC
>NZ_JAELUI010000314.1 GCF_016429285.1 Ralstonia sp. ASV6 | reverse complement strand
GGCGGATACCCCGCGCGCCGATGCGCCTGCCTGCCTGGAGGCTTTGCGCGAGCAAGGCTTGTGTTTGCACCTGGTGTCCGGTGACGCGCCGGAGACGGTGCGCTGGTGGGCCAACCGATTGGGGATCGATCACGCAGTCGGCGGCGCCAGCCCCGAGGACAAGCGCACCTATGTGCAGAAGCTGCAGGCGCGCAGGGCACGTGTACTGGCCGTCGGCGATGGCATCAACGATGCGCCCTTGCTTGCGCAGGCGCAGGTCTCGATCGCTATTGGCACCGGTGCGCCGCTTGCACAGGCAGGCGCCGACGCAATCCTCACCGAGCCTCGCCTGTCCGCCATCAGCGAGGCCGTATACATCGGCCGCCGCACGTTGCGTGTGGTGCGCCAGAACCTCGGTTGGGCCTTTGCTTACAACGCGATCAGCATCCCGCTCGCCACGCTGGGGTGGCTGTCGCCTTTGGCGGCGGGCATCGGCATGTCGGTGTCGTCGTTGCTGGTCGCGCTCAACGCGTGGCGTCTATCGCGTGCCCCGCGGCACGTGGCCTAGGAGGCCGCATGGAAACGCTGTTCCTGCTGATTCCGCTGTCGCTGATGCTGGTGGTAGCGATTGTCGGTGTGTTGTGGTGGGCCGTCGGCTCGGGCCAGTACGACGATCTGAAGACACCTGCTGAGTCGATTTTGCTGGACCCGGATACGCCTGTGCGCAACACAAGGCCGCGCGACTGAGCAGCTTAACCACATTGGCCGGGGTGCCTTGATGCACGTCAAGACCCAAAGGTCGCTCGATTCTTAACATGACCGCATCAAACCAACACACTCGGGGAGCAAGCATGGAATCGTCCAGCGCGTTGCAGCACACCCAGACCTTCAACTACCGCGTTGTCCGCCAGTTCTCGATCATGACGATCGTCTGGGGCATCGTTGGTATGGCGGTCGGTGCGCTGATCGCGGCCCAGTTGATCTGGCCGCAACTGAATTTTGGGGTGCCCTGGCTGACGTATGGCCGGTTGCGTCCGTTGCATACCAACGCGGTTATCTTTGCGTTTGGCGGTAGCGCGCTGTTCGCCACGTCGTACTACATCGTGCAGCGTACCTGCCAGGTGCGCTTGTTCTCCGACGCGCTGGCGGCCTTTACGTTCTGGGGCTGGCAGGCGGTGATCGTGGCGGCGGTCATTACGCTGCCGCTGGGCTACACCAGCTCGAAGGAATACGCCGAGCTGGAGTGGCCGATCGACATCCTCATCACGCTGGTGTGGGTGGTCTACGCC
>NZ_JAELUI010000313.1 GCF_016429285.1 Ralstonia sp. ASV6 | reverse complement strand
GTGCTTAGCATCGTCTTGTTGGTGCCGATCTTCTTGGCAACCAGATGGACGGATTCATTGTGGCGATCAGCGGTGTCGAGAATGATCTTCAATGCTGCCGTGGCAAATCCCTTTCGCGGCTCAAGGGTGATGAGCTCCGAGAGATGAATGCCCCCATCGATGTCGGGATATGCATTGATCAAAGCCAGCGCTTCCTCCGAGCCGTTGATTTCAGTGACCATTACAACCTGCCGTGAGTCAATGGGGTTACGCGGGTAGGTCGCATAAATCTCGGCGACAGCTCGGCTTTCAGGTCTCTTGGGCAGGTGAATCGTGATAGGTCGTGGTTGATCCACTTCATGAAGCACTGACGACACTGCATCCCGCAGTGCCTGAGATCGGTCCTGGGAAGCGTTGATGGATGCTGTGTCGAGCTTTGCCAGGATGTCTGCTACCTCGTCTGCGCGGGGGTCGTGGCCAATGTCATCAAGGGCCTGCAGAACATCGCTTTCAGTGATGGATGCATCGACGAAATATTGCACGTGGTCTCTCCATGAAGCGCAGGTGGATGGAATCGGTTGGCTTGCGCCAGGGTGGGGATGCCATTAACTGCCAACGACTCTTTGTCGCTTTTTGGGGATTTTCAAAGCCGCCGCCTCCGGCGGCCAATAGCAATCCAGGTATCTGGAACAGCAGGGCGCTGTGCCCTTGAACGGCTGGTTCTCAAGGTGTCGGCGCTTCAAGTTCGCGAGCTGGATCCAAAGCTGGCCGGGTGTCGCTTTCCGGCAGGGACGTGAAATCTGCCAGGGCCGGGGTTGGATCGAAGAGCCCATAGACAAGGTGTTCGGGTGCCCGGGTATGCATTCCAGAGATGGTGCCGATGATCTGCGCCTGGCCGGAGCGACCTTCCAGATACGGTTCCCGTTGCCCGTCGGCCACCTTCAGTCCTCGGTCTTCCCACAGCTTGAGGCGTTGTCTGCGGTTCTCCGGGGCGTCGTTTTGCGGATCGCTCGCAAGGCCTACAACGCGGGCGTTGGGATGCTGCGTTCGCTGGAGCACTTGAACGGCGAGGTTGGCGAGGAAGTTGCCGAGACCCTTGCCGCGAACCTCATCCCAGTTGCTCGACCAGAGACTGTCTAGGCGAACCTGGTTGTTGTATCGTGGCTCGATCGTGACGTGACCGGTTGTTTCGAGTCCAGGTTGAAAGAGAGAATTCAACCCTGGCAAGGAGCAACCCAAGATGCCCCGCAAGAGCTTTACCCCCGAACAAATCATCGCGAAGCTGCGCCTCATCGAAGT
>NZ_JAELUI010000312.1 GCF_016429285.1 Ralstonia sp. ASV6 | reverse complement strand
GGGCAGCGCAGAAGAGATGGGAAGCGCGTTTTGCACGCGTAAAAGCAAACACCCCAGCTCGGGTGGAGCTGGGGTGTTTTATGGGAGAGCCTGGCGATGACCTACTTTCACACGGGAATCCGCACTATCATCGGCGCGGAGTCGTTTCACGGTCCTGTTCGGGATGGGAAGGGGTGGTACCGACTCGCTATGGTCACCAGGCTATAACTTGTCGCGTCGCTGACTCCGAGGTCAACGCCGCCAATATGGGAATGTAGTTTAGGTTGTGTATGTGTATCAGGCACAAGGCAGACCCAGCCGGAAACATACCGGTTATAGGATCAAGCCGCACGGGCAATTAGTACTGGTTAGCTGAACGCATTACTGCGCTTCCACACCCAGCCTATCAACGTCCTGGTCTCGAACGACCCTTCAGGGAGATCAAGTCTCCAGGGAATCCTCATCTTCAGGCAAGTTTCCCGCTTAGATGCTTTCAGCGGTTATCTCTTCCGTACATAGCTACCCTGCGATGCCTCTGGCGAGACAACAGGTACACCAGCGGTACGTCCACTCCGGTCCTCTCGTACTAGGAGCAGCCCCCGTCAAGATTCCAACGCCCACGGCAGATAGGGACCAAACTGTCTCACGACGTTTTAAACCCAGCTCACGTACCTCTTTAAATGGCGAACAGCCATACCCTTGGGACCGGCTACAGCCCCAGGATGAGATGAGCCGACATCGAGGTGCCAAACACCGCCGTCGATATGAACTCTTGGGCGGTATCAGCCTGTTATCCCCAGAGTACCTTTTATCCGTTGAGCGATGGCCCTTCCATACAGAACCACCGGATCACTATGTCCTGCTTTCGCACCTGCTCGACTTGTCGGTCTCGCAGTTAAGCACGCTTTTGCCATTGCACTTTAGGTACGATGTCCGACCGTACCAAGCGTACCTTCGAACTCCTCCGTTACACTTTGGGAGGAGACCGCCCCAGTCAAACTGCCTACCATGCACTGTCCCCGACCCGGATTCACGGGCCAAGGTTAGAACCTCAAACAAACCAGGGTGGTATTTCAAGGTCGGCTCCACCGAAACTAGCGTCCCGGTTTCAAAGCCTCCCACCTATCCTACACAGATCGGTTCAAAGTCCAATGCAAAGCTACAGTAAAGGTTCATGGGGTCTTTCCGTCTAGCCGCGGGGAGATTGCATCATCACAAACACTTCAACTTCGCTGAGTCTCGGGAGGAGACAGTGTGGCCATCGTTACGCCATTCGTGCAGGTCGGAACTTACCCGACAAGGAATTTCGCTACCTTAGGACC
>NZ_JAELUI010000311.1 GCF_016429285.1 Ralstonia sp. ASV6 | reverse complement strand
GTGCGCATGGAGGCTGAACCCGACGGCTGGTATGCAGCCGTTGCGCCAATCGGCGCCGGGTTGTGCTACCGATACCGCGTGACCGACCGCAACGGTGTGACCATCACCGTGCCCGATCCGGCTGCGCGTGCGCAGTGGCAAGACCTCTACGGCCCCAGCCTGGTGGTCGACCCGTCACGCTACCTGTGGCGCCACGCCGACTGGCAAGGACGGCCCTGGCACGAGACCGTGCTGTACGAGTTGCACGTCGGCGCAATGGGTGGCTTCAACGGCGTACGTGCACGGCTGCCCGAGCTGGCGCGCCTTGGCGTCACGGCCATCGAACTGATGCCACTGGCGGAATTTCCGGGGGCACGCAACTGGGGCTACGACGGTGTGCTGCCGTTCGCGCCGGACGCCAGCTACGGCTCGCCCGACGAACTCAAGGCGCTGATCGACACCGCGCATGGCCTCGGGCTGATGGTCTTCCTGGATGTGGTCTACAACCACTTCGGGCCCGATGGAAATTACCTGGTTCACTACGCACGCCGCTTCTTCCATGAAGGCACACACACGCCCTGGGGCGCTGCGTTCGATTTTCGCCAGCCAGCCGTGCGCGAGTTCTTCATCCAGAACGCGCTGATGTGGTTGATGGAATATCGCTTCGACGGCCTGCGCCTGGATGCCGTGCAGGCCATTGGTGAGCGCGACTGGCTGAGCGAGTTGGCTGCGCGCGTACGCCAGGCAGTCGAGCCCGGGCGCTATGTGCATCTTGTGCTGGAGAACGAGAACAACGCGGCATCACTGCTGCGTGGTGCTACCACATCCCCCATCCCGCCGGATCGTAGCCCAACCGAGCCGACGCAGACTGGCCCGTTCGAAGCCCAGTGGAATGACGACGGTCACCACGCCCTGCATGCCTTGCTCACAGGTGAACACGAAGCCTACTACGCGGCTTACGCCGACGCCCCCGCAGAGCGCCTGGCGCGTGTGCTGCAAGAAGGTTTCTGCTACCAGGGCGAGCCCTCTGCGCTGCACAACGGCGCCCCGCGTGGTGAACCAAGCGGCACCCTACCGCCCACCGCCTTTGTGCTCTATCTGCAAAACCACGACCAGATCGGCAATCGGCCGCTCGGTGAACGACTGACACGTCTCGCACACCCAGAAGCCCTGCACGCCGCGCAAACGTTGCTGCTGCTGTGCCCACAAATCCCCCTGCTGTTCATGGGTGAGGAATGGGGCAGCCTGCGGCCCTTCTATTACTTCACCAGCCACCACGGCGCATTGGCCGATGCGGTGCGTGAAGGCCGGCGGCGCGAGCTTGGGC
>NZ_JAELUI010000310.1 GCF_016429285.1 Ralstonia sp. ASV6 | reverse complement strand
GTCTGAGCGCAGCGAGTTTTCCCCGTCTCCGCCCGGTTACAGAAATTCAAGGGGAAGTCGCCATCTCGGGCGCGCCTTTCTTTGCTTACTTTCTTTGGCAAGACAAAGAAAGTGAGTCGGCCCCGGCAGGGGACGAAACAGCAGCAAACCACCAAGCCCCCAATCCAAAGAACAAAAACCTAGACCGCCCGATCCACCGGCGGCGTCCACTGATACATCCAAGTCTCAGAAAGCAACCGCTCCCCCGACTGCAACGTCAACGACAGCTCAATCGGCGCATTGCTGGCATCGGGCACCACATCAAACATCGCCCGTACCCCGTCGATACTGGCCAGCGGCCGTGCCGAAGCAATCTCCACCCGCCCGCGCGAGGCACGTATGACCGGCTCGACGGTCGACCCGGCCGTGCTGCGCCCCAGCCGCGACAACTCCCCGCCCGAGAAATCGACCACGAACCGCCAGGAAAAGTACTTGCGCGGCTGCCCGACCACACCACCGATCCCCGTGCGCGTTGCCACCACACGTGCCAGTGGCGACGCGGCGGCAGGCTGCGCGCCCCAGGTCAGCCGATAGCCGAAGGCCAGTTCCTGCCCAGCCTGCGGCGCCACGGCCGGCCGCCAGAAGGCGACGATGTTGTCGAACGTCTCATCGTTGGCCGACAGCTCCACCAGCTCGACCGCCCCCTCGCCCCAGCCGTGCGTGGGCTCAATCCACACGCTCGGGCGCTTCTCGTAGAACACGCCGTCGTCCTGATAGTGGTCGGGATTGCGGTCACGCTGCAGCAGGCCGAAGCCGCGCGGGTCGTCATCGGCAAAACGTTGGCTGCGCAGCATGGGCGGATTGGCCAGGGGCCGCCAGATCCATTCGCCCGAACCGCGCCAGATGGCCAGGCCATCGGAATCGTGAATCTCGGGCCGCCAGTCCGACGCGCGCCAGCGGCGGGCGGCGCTGTGGCGATCCCCGGCGCGGTCGGTGCGGTCGTTTTCGCCGTAGAGGAACATGCTGGTGAGCGGTGCGATGCCCAGCCGCTCGATCGGCTTGCGCACGAAGAGCGTGGCGCCCACGTCCATCACCAGCGTGTCGCCCGGGCGGATGTCGAAGCGGTAGACCCCGGCCACGCTGGGCGAGTCGAGCATGGCATACACCCGCAGCGTCTCGGCGTCAGGCGCTGGGCGCACCAGCCAGAACTCGGTGAAATCGGGAAACTCCTCGGGACGCGACAGGCCGGTGTCGATCGCCAGCCCGCGCGCCGACATGCCGTACTGCCACTGCCCGCCCACCGCCCGAAAGTAGCTGGCGCCCAGGAAGGCGGCCACATCCC
>NZ_JAELUI010000030.1 GCF_016429285.1 Ralstonia sp. ASV6 | reverse complement strand
CGGTTGTGCGGCAGGTGCTGCACCGGCATTGCCCTGCACAGCAGTGCGCAGGCTCTCGGCCATCGTCTGGCCCATTGCCAAACCGGCTGCCAAACCTGCACCCGTGCCGGCGATGCCACCTTCGTTCTGTGCAGCCAGCGGCAGCGATTCCGCCGCCTGATACTGCGTGAAGCGCCCCATGTCGCCGGTCATGTCCATGCTGATGCGGCGGTCCATCGCGGCCTGCAGTTCGTCCGGCAGCGTGACGCTGGAGACCTGGAAGCTGTCGAGCGCCAGGCCGTACTGCGTGAACTGCGGCGCGAGGGTCTCGCGCACCTTGTTCGACATCAGCGTCTGATTGGCAGCCAGGTCCAGGAACGGCACACCGGATTCGCCAAACGCCGTGGCCATGGCGCCCATGATGACGGGGCCAAGCTGGGCTTCAACTTCATCCACGGAGTAGATGTCGCGCGTGCCGCTCACCTGCTGGTAGAACAGCTTCGGATCGGCCACGTGATAGGCATACACGCCAAAGGCGCGCAGGCGGATCATGCCGAAATCCTTGTCGCGCACCGTCACCGGCTGCGGCGTGCCCCAGCGGCGGCCAAGCTGCTGGCGCGTGCTGAAGTAGTAGACATCGGACTTGAAGGGGGACTCAAACAACTTGTCCCAGTTCTTCAGGTAGGTCAGGACCGGCAGCGTCTGCGTGGTCAGCTTGAAGGTACCGGCGCCGAACACGTCGGCAATCTGGCCTTCGTTGACGAACATCGCCATCTGCGAGTCGCGCACGACCAGCATGCCGCCGTTCTGGATTTCCATGTCCTGCATGGGATAGCGCCAGGCGAGCACGCCGTCTTCGCTCTCCGTCCACTGCAGGATGTCAATAAACTGCTTTTTGATAAAGCTGGACAGGCTCACAGGAAACTCCTTCGCGATGATTCGCGGTGCAGGAACAATCAGGACAGGCAGGCAGCGTTGATCACACCCACCGCCAGCGCACTCACGCCGAACAGCATACCGGCGGCGGTGTTGTTGTGCTCGATCTGCAGGCGGTAGTCAGGCATCAGGCGCGTGAGCACCAGGAAGACGATCAACTGCACAACCGACGCCATCACCGACCAGAACAGGAACGGCAGCAGGCCGTCGGCGTGCGCGATGCTCGATGCGATGGTCAGCACGAAACCGAGCAGCGCACCGGCCAGCGACAGCGCCGCGGAAACGTTGCCTTCGCGAATCAGCTTGAACTCGTCGTACGGCGTCAGGCGCAGGTAGACGAAGAAGAAACCAGCAAACACCACAGCACCCGCCAGCAGGTGCGAGGCATAGGCGATCACGGAAGCGGTCATATCGGGCATGGGCAGAAGGCAATCAGCCAGGGCAGTGCGCAAGTGGCGCCACTATAGCGGCTGATCCGTCGCTTGCGTACCCCCCGATGCGGCTGCGCACCACCCGCTCGCCGCGCCGCAAAAAAGGCGGCACAATCGCGCTCGCCCTTTGCGCCAGCCGTTTGTTAACACCCATTCATTTTTCTCCTCTCGCAGCATGTCGACGCCGCAGCCTGACGCCACGTACGAACCCACGCAGCCGGCCGGCCGCGGTAACGCCTTGCTGGTCCTTGCCGTGTTTGTGGTCGCCTCATGCGGGCTGGCTTACGAACTGATTGCCGGGGCATTGGCTTCGTACCTGCTGGGCGATTCGATCCTGCAGTTCTCTTCCATCATCGGCGCCTACCTGTTTGCGATGGGTATCGGCTCGTGGCTCTCGCGCTACGTGGCGGACGATACGCTGCTCGCCCGTTTTGTCGATCTGGAACTGCTGGTGGGGTTGTTTGGCGGCGTCTCGGCGGCGGCGCTGTTTGCGTTGTTTGCGCTGGAGTCGGCGCCGTTCCGGTTGGTGCTATACGCGCTGGTGACAATCATCGGCGTGCTGGTCGGCATGGAGATTCCGCTGGTGATGCGCATGCTGCATCGCCGGCAAGCCAAGTTTTCCGATCTGGTCAGCCGCGTGCTGACGTTCGATTACCTGGGCGCACTGGCCGTGTCGCTGCTCTTTCCGCTGGTGCTGGCCCCGCGCCTGGGGCTAGTGCGCACAGGCTTCCTGTTCGGACTGCTCAATACGGCGATTGCGGTCTGGACGCTCTGGCACTTTCGCGCAGAACTGGCGCTCACCGCCCGCATGCGCAATGCGATGGCGTGGCGCGCGGGTGCCGTCGCTGCCGCGCTGCTGGCAGGCTTTGCGGCATCGGACAAGCTCACGCACTGGTCTGAACGCGCGCTCTTTGGTGACGAGATCATCCATGCGATTTCGTCGCCTTATCAGCGGCTGGTGGTAACACGCTGGAAGGACGACTTGCGCCTGTACATCAACGGCAACCTGCAGTTCTCCTCGCGTGACGAATACCGCTATCACGAGGCGCTGGTGCTGCCCGCACTGGAGTCCGTGCGCGGCGCACGGCGCGTGCTGGTGCTGGGCGGCGGTGATGGCCTCGCGCTGCGGCAGATCCTGAAGTACCCGCAAGTCGAACACGTCACCCTGGTCGATCTGGACCCGCGCATGACCAACCTGTTCTCGCATGCGGAGGCGCTGGTTGCGCTCAACCAGCATTCGTTCAGCGATCCGCGCGTGACGGTGGTCAATGCCGATGCGGGGCAATGGCTGCAGACCGCCACCGACATGTTCGACGTGGCCATCGTCGATTTTCCGGACCCGTCCAACTTCAGCATCGGCAAGCTGTATTCGGTGCCCTTCTACCGACTGCTGTCGCGGCACGTGGCAGACACGGGGCTGGTGGTCATTCAGGCCACCTCGCCCTATTTCGCGCCGCGCTCGTACTGGTGCGTGGATGCGACCCTGAAAGAAGCGGGCTACCGCACGTGGCCGTATCACGCGCTGGTGCCTTCCTTCGGTGAATGGGGTTTCATCCTCGCCGCGCCAGGCCGGGCAGATTTCCAGCCGCCCACGTCGTACCGCGTGCCGACACGCTTTCTGGATGCCGACACCACGCATCAGATGTTCAGCTTCGCGCCCGACATGCCGCGCCCGCAGGTGGAGCCCAACCGGCTGAACAACCAGTCGCTGGTGCGGTACTTTGAAGAAGACTGGCACGGCGTGCTGCGCTGATGGCAACACGACGCAGCTTTCTGATCGGTGCAGCAGCCGCCGGCGCGGCAGCGGCTGGCGCCGCCTCCTGGGCAGGCTTTCGCGCACTGACCGAGATCACGCCCAACGTGCGCATGCCCGGCCAGGCCGCCGGCCACCAACTGCGCGATCTGCGCGCGTTGCCCGCGCCATCGGAAACGCGACGCGTGGGCGTGGCCATCTGCGGCAGCGGCATCGGCGGATTGAGTTGCGCGTGGCGGCTGGCGAAAAGCGGACGGCGCGATGTGGTGGTCGTGGAAGGGCCAGAGCGCTACGGCAATGCCGCCGGCGGCGCATTTGGCACGCAACGCTTTCCGACCGGCGCGCATTACCTGCCGCTGCCGTCGATGGAATCGACACACGTGCGCGAGATGCTGGCCGACTTTGGCGTCATTGAGCGCAACCCCTTCGCACTGCGCCCGACCTATGACGAACGTGTGCTCGTTCACGCCCCAGATGAACGCCTGTGGCTGGGCAACCGCTGGCAAGACGGCTTCGTGCCGCATGAAGGCATTACCGAAGCAGAGCGCGCCGAGCACACCCGTTTCTTCGCTCAGATCGACCGTCTGCGCCAGACCACAGGCAACGACGGCCGCCGCCTCTTTGCCGTGCCGACTGCGCTCTCTTCAGCCGACCCGGCCTGGCGCGCACTCGATACGCTCACCTTCCGCGACTGGCTACACCGCGAGGGCTACCAGGCCGCCACGCTGCACTGGTACGCCGACTACTGCTGCCGCGACGACTACGGCGTCACCGCGGATCACGTATCCGCCTGGGCCGGCATCGCTTACTTTGCCAGCCGGGGCGGCATGGCCAGCAATGCGGAACAGGGCACCGTGCTCACCTGGCCGGAAGGGCTGGACTGGATGGCCGAACGTCTGTTCGAGACCGCCGGCCTGAACAATGCTGGCCGCCTGCTCCCGGGCAGCGCAGCGCGCATCGGCAAAACCAGCGAAGGCGGTGCACGCGTCTATGCCGACGTATTGCAAGCCGATGGCCGCGTGGTGCGCTTGCTGGCCGACCATGTGGTGAGCGCGATGCCGCTGCATGTTGCCAAACACGTCGTCGAGGGCTTTGATGTGCCGGCCACCGAGTTGCCCGAAGCCGCACCGTGGCTGCTGGCCAATCTGCTGATCGAAGGCTTTCCGCCCGAATACGACGACACGCCGCTCGCGTGGGACAACGTGGTCTATCGCGGCACGGGGCTGGGCTATGTGGTGGCCAATCACCAGGACATTCGCGTGGGGCCGCCCGCGCAAAGCGTGTTCACTGCCTACGTGGCGCTGTCAGACATGGCGCCCAAAGTGGCGCGTGAGTGGATGCTGAACGCATCGCCACAGGCATTGCTCGATCGCGCACTGGCCGATCTGGACAGGGTCTACGGCATCCGTCTGCGCACGCAGATCCGCCGGGCCGACCTGACCCTGCGCGGACATGCGATGGCGATTCCCACGCCGGGCTTTCTCTCGCGGCCGGGCATTGCGCGCCTGCGCGAAAACACCGGGCCGATCCACTATGCGCATGCGGATCTGTCCGGCTATTCCGTGTTTGAAGAAGCAGCGTGGTGGGGTGATCAGGCAGCGCGGGCCATTCTGGCCGCCTGATCCAAGAGGCAGCGCTTTAGCCCTTGTTCGGCCAGAGCGTACGGCCAAAGAACGTCAGTGCACGATCCCACGCGTGCTGCGCCCACACCGGATCGTACTGCGTGATGGCGATGCGGTTTTCGCCCACGGCCGTTTCATTGGCAAAGGCGTGATGCGCGAGATAGCGGTGGAAGTCGACATCGACACCGGCATCGGCCAGCTTCTTCTCCAGCGCGTCCACCGTTTCGATCTTGAAGGCTGTGTCCTGCGTGCCCCAGTGGCCCTGCACCGGCACCTTGATCTTCGAGGCATCGATGTATTCCAGCGGCGGGAAGCCGTACCACACCACACCCGCTGCCGCTTCCGGCACATTGCACAGCGCCAGCAGCGTGAGCGCGCCGCCCATGCAGTAGCCCGTCACACCCACGCGGTCGCAGCTCTGCTTGAGGTATTGCACGGCGCCGCGCACGTCCTGCGTGGCCGCATCGCCAAAGTTCAGGTTGCTCATCAGGTGGTGGGCTTCTTCCTCTTCCACCGTCATGGTGCCGCGATACAGGTCGGGCACCAGCGCCACGTAGCCGGCGCGTGCGAGGCGGTCAGCCACGCCACGAATCTGGTCGTTCAGACCCCACCACTCCTGGATGACGACCACCCCGGGGGCGCCCTCCGCTTTGGCCGGCTTGGCCAGATAGCCCTGGAGTTCCTGCCCATCCGGGCGCTTGAACGAGATCATGGATCCTTGCGGTGCAGTCATGCGTGGCTCCTTTGCCTGAAACGAAAGCGCACAGCATAGCTGCGGGCGGTGAAATTTGCAGCCGCCCCTCGCAACGGCCCAAGTGCGCGAAAGCACACGCATCACAAATTTAACCCGGGTATTATTGACCAATCATTATTACCCGGGTAATAATTCGCAGACGATGCCTGCCTATCAACGCAGGCCGCACCTACATGCATCGCACAAGGACCCACCATGACCGATCGACGGGAGCTGAAACGCCAGTACCTTGAGACCCGAAGCCGCGCGGGCGCAGGCTGGGGGGTTTATGCCATCCGCAACCTCATCACCGGCCGGGCGCTGGTCAAGGGCAGCACCGATGCGCAGAGCACGCTCAACCGCCATCACTTCGAGCTAAAGCACGGCACCCATGCCAACGCGTTGCTCCGCAGGGACTGGGCGGACCACGGTGAATCGAGCTTCGTGTTTGAAGTGCTCGACCTGGTCAAACACCGCGAGGCGCCGGATTTTGATGCGGTGCACGAACTGGAAACGCTGGTGACGCTCTGGCGCCAGGAGATCCCATGCCAAGGCGCATCCGCCTATGAGAACCCGGAGCACACGGCATGAGCACCGCCGGATTCACGTTCTGCATGGCGGTGCAGCGCGCGCAGGCCAGCCTGCGGTGCAAACTCGACGACAAGCTCGGCACGCACTACGGGGTCGACTTTGCTGATTTCGTGCTGCTGGATTGGCTGGCCTCACATGCAGACGGCCATGCCAGCCTTGCGGAATGCGTGCAGCCACTCGGGCTGCCACGCCCTGCCGTGCTCAAGCGTGTGCTGGCGCTGGAGAAGATCGGCCTGGTCGAGCGCCAAAGCACCGACGCGGGCCGCCGGATTGCCATTCGCCCCGCTGGCAAGACGCTCGTGCACAACGCACGCGAGACCATCAACTGGCTCGGCAGCCAAGCGTTGGCGGCAATCGCGCCGGCATCCATCGCCTCGACAGAAACCGCGCTGCACACCTTTGCCAAGGCCCGCGCGCTGACGGCGCTCTGATACCCCTCCTTCTGGGAGCAGGCAGACAGCGCAAAATCTCTATCATGGCGGCACGCTCATTCCTGACATGACAAACACCATGATCAAAACCCTTGCCTTGATCGTCTATCTGCTGGTGCTGCTGATCCACGTCTACATCGTCGTGCTGGAGATGGTGCTGTGGAAGACACGCGGCCCGAAGGTGTTCCGCATTACACCGGAGAAGGCGGCAGAAACCGCGGCGATGGCGTCCAACCAGGGCTTGTACAACGGCTTCTTGGTAGCGGCGCTGGTGATCGGGCTGGTGGCGCCGGACCCGGTGGTCAACGCATCGTTCGCGCTGTTCGGGTTGATCTGCGTGGCGGTGGCCGGCATCTGGGGCGCAATCACGGTCAGCAAGCGGATTCTCTACGTGCAGACGGTACCGGCGGTGGCAGCTCTGGTGCTGGGGTGGTTCGCATAGGGTGATGCCAACCCGGCGGAGCTTGTCGGCTCCGCCATTGCGCACTAGCTTGAAGGGATCAACGGGATTGCAATCATGTCGCACGCAACCTGCCAAAGAGGCTTCCTGGCGCTGCTGCTAGCGGGCGTATGCGGCCTTCCCGTCTCTGCTCAAGTGAACGCGAGAACCGCCATGACGCTGACCCTGACCTCACCCGCCTTTGCCACCGGTGGCGAGATCCCCAGCCACCTTACATGCGAAGGCTCGGACACCTCGCCACCACTGGCCTGGAGCGGCGCGCCGGCGGGCACACGCAGCCTGGTGCTGATCGTCGACGATCCGGACGCTCCAGACCCCGCCGCACCGAAGATGACCTGGGTGCACTGGCTGCTCTACAACATCCCGCCCAGCGCAACGGCCATCGTCGAAGATGCGGCACGCAAGGGGCTACCACCCGGCACGCGCGCCGGCACCAACGACTGGCAACGCACCGCGTACGGCGGCCCCTGCCCACCCGTCGGGCGCCATCGCTACTATCACAAGCTCTATGCGCTGAACGTGGAACTGCCGGAGATGGGCGCACCCGACAAGGCTGCACTGGAACGTGCCATGCGCGGTCACGTCATCGCCGAGGCGGAGCTCGTCGGCACCTATCAGAAGCACAAGCCCTGACGATCAGGGCTTGGCAACCGCGCCCTTGTGGAACAGCGCATACGGCACGCCGCGCTCCGGGTGTGCCGTCGTCTCGTTGATGAAGCGCTCGACATCCGGCACGTCGCGCAGCGCGGTCATGAACGGCTCGAACGCATAGCCCGGCGCCACGCACCCCTGCACGAGCATCCAGCGCTGCCACACCGTCACCCACAGCGTCGTGCTTTGCTTCCATCCGGGCACGTGAATCGCCATCCACTGCAGGCGCCGCTGCGCCGTCTCGGCAATCTCGTCGTCGTAGGCAAAGGCGTTGGGCAACCGGCATCGGCCCTCGACCCAGCAGTGGTTGCCGTGCTCGATGCGGTGGTGGGAATCGCGCTTCCATTCGGCCTCGCTGATGCGCGGGCCGGCAGGCTCGGGGCAGTTGGCAACGCCTGACGAAATCTGGAAGAACGGATCGTGGCCGCGATTCTGCAGGTCGTCTTCTGCATGGAGGGCCGGCGTGCCGAGCAAGAGCAGTACCAGTGCTATGCAGCGGATGTCGATCGTCATGGTGGCCTCCCTGGAAGACCCGGCGCAATCGGTTGCTGCCAAGCATAGGTGCTGCAGGGCGGCGCGGCCAAGGCTCAACTGAACGGGATCTCAAAGATCCACTTCAACGTCCAGCGGTCCGTTGCACGTGTCAGGCCGCGCCCGATGCCAAAGTTGAAGACGAAGGGCTTGAGGTCGACGTCGAATGCCAGAAACACCGTGTGCTGCTGCTCGTGCAACGGCGCGATGTGGTTGATAGGCCCAAGACCCGCGTAGTACTCCATGCCGGCACGCACACCCGTTGTTACGGTGCGTGCGATCTTGAAGCTTGGCGCGGCCTCTGGCACGCCACTGCGGCCCGGGCCGGACAGGTTCCAGTCCAGCACCGGGTTGACGGCCCACAGCCAGCGCGCATCCTGGTACCCATAGATGGGCCGCAGCTCCAGCGCGTTCTGCGATTGCTCGAAGCGCCCGGCAACGTGAGCCAGTTCCATGTTGATACCGGCAAACTGGCCCACATCATCCTCGGGGCGGATCGGCATCCACTTCAACCGCACCTTGGGGCCTGTCACATAGGTCGTGTTTTCGCGCGTCAGCGTGGTGGGCACGTACAGCCCAAGCTCCAGCGACGGCGTCAGCCCGTAAGAGAATTCCGCCGTGGCACGCCACCCGTGCGGTGTCGTCACCTCACCCGGATAGCTGGGCTCGCTGATGCCGCTGGGCGTGGTGTTCAGATGCAGTTCCAGGCCGAACTGTCCGGGGGCGTTGATGTCGCCGGTGTAGACCTGGATCTCGTCGGGCAGGACCGCACGCGCGGGCAGCGATGCACCGCCGAGCACGACCACCATCAAAACAGCGCGTGTGACACGTCCAAACAGCATGATGACCCCAGGGAATTTCCGAGATCATAGTGGCGCAACGCGCGCTGCGCGGAATAACCGGAAGGCGCAGACAGAAATCCGCATAAGAGGCATTCGCATTTGCGGGCTGCCGCGCCATCGGGTCATCTCGATTGCACGTGTGCGACCAGCATCGCAGTGAACGCTTCCGTCAGCTCGGTCTTGCCAAAGCGCTGCTCGGATACGCCCTTCTCGACATCGATCTGCCCCGCGTTGACGGCGTCGTACAACTCGGTGAGCAGTTGCACGTGGTTTTCGCTCAAGCCTGCCCGTTGCAGCATCGGCGCCCAGGCCTCGCGCGGCACGGCGTCAGCAGTGACCTCACGGCCGACAACGGTGCTGAAGGCGCGCGCAACGTCGATCAGGCTCACGCGGCGCGGGCCCTCCACGCTGACGATGCGTGGCGACTTGGCCGGCGATGCCGCCAGCAGCAGTTCGGCGGCCAGTGCGCCCACGTCCTGCGTTGAGACGGTCGCAAAGGCTCGGTTCAACGGACTGTGCAGACTCGGCAGCCGCCCTGTCGCCAACATCACGGGCAGCATCGCCGCCCAGTTCTGCGCGTGCTCCGCCGAGCGCAGCAGCGTCAGGTGCGTGGGCAGCGGCTTGAGCCGCTCTTCCAGCAGATGGAACAGGCGCGTCAGGCCAGTACCCTGGTCAAGCTCCGCACCGTAGTCCGATAACGCCAGCACTGCCGGTGGCGGGTTGGCTCGTAGGGCATCGGCGGCAACATCGATCATGCGTTGCATGGTCGATGCCGGGTCCGAATCGCCCACCGGCACCGGACACAGGATCTGCACCGCCGTGGCGCCCTTGATGGCAGACGCAACCGTGGCGGGGTCGGTCAGATCGGCGGAGACGATTTCGCAGCCGATCCTGGCCAGTGCCTCGCCCTGCTTGGCCTGGCGCACCACCGCACGCACGGGGCGGCCCGCGTTGCGCAACGCGGTGGCGGTGGCGCGCCCGACCTTGCCCGATGCCCCAAAGATGACGTACATGTTCGCGCTCCTTTCAGATGAGAAACGCGAGCTTAGGCCGGCCCCGCCAGACGAACTTGCAGAAACGGAGGAATCTGGCAGGTTTGGAGGATCGGGTTGTGCCGGCTATGCGGCGAGCGTGTCGGCAACGGCCGCCGCTGCCCGGCCAGCCCGGATGATTTCACGTGGTGTCACGCCAAGCAGCCGCTGCAGCCACTGCGTCATGTGGCTCTGATGTGCAAAGCCAACTTCCAGTGCGATCTGCGAAGCGCTGCGCCGGCCGTCCAGCAACAGCACCTTTGCGCGCTCCACCCGGCGCTGCACGACATAACGATGCACCGGCACACCCAGTGTTGCGCGAAACAGCACCTTGAAATGCGGCGTGCTCAAGCCCGTCAGTGCCGCCAGCTCTGCCAACGTCAGCCGCTGATGCAGATTGGCCTCGATGTAGTCGATCACGCGTGCGGCCACACGGGGCGCCAGTGCGCGCGCGCCGGCGGCCGCACCAGCGGCAACGTCTCTGCTGCTGTTCAGCAAGCGCACCACCAGCGCAGTGCACAGGCTTTCCGCATACAGCGCGTCGGAGGTGTCTTCCGCCTCCAGCTCTGCGCCGAGCGCCGCAGCCAGGTGGTGTACGCGCGCATCGCGCCACTGCAGATGCGGTGCGATCTGTACCGACGGCGCCCCAACCTGCTCGCCGATGCTGCGTACGAACGCGTCGCTGATGGCGATCCGGAGGATGCGGCAGTCGGCGTCGTCCGTCCACATGCCGGGCAACCCGGCGGGGATGACGTCCGCATCGCCATGCGCCTGGATGCGGGAATAGCGGCGACCGTCACACACGCAGTTCGCCCGAACAGGCGCACCGATATGCACATTGATGCGGTGAGCCTCCATGGCCGGCACGCGGTACGTTCCCGGGCGGATACCGAGCAGCGTGGCGGCAAAGCCCTGCCAGCCGAGGCCTTCACTGGATCGCAGGCTGACGGGTGCAGGTTCAGGCATGGAGGCAGGCAAGGCAGCGGGCATAGCGTGGGCAGACGGTGCGGTAGTCGCCCGACATTCTGCGCTCTATTGCCGCCATAAGAAGGATCAATTTGATGATGCCCGTCGATAGCCGGATACTTGCCGCCGTTGCATTCGGCCGTCCCAGCCGATTTGACCAACGGCGGCCAGCGGGCCGTCTTTGTCTTCCCGCGTACAAAGCCTAAGGTGAAGGCTCCAGCGGCCATCAAGGAGATCCGCCATGAACCGCGATGCGTTTGAAAACGCGCTCACCGCCGAGGGCTTTACCGAGTTCGTCCTCGTCACACGCGAGGCAGGCGAGCTGGAGGAGCACACGCACCCGTTCAAGGCAAAGGCGCTCATCCTGGCGGGGGAAATCACCATCCGCGTCGGTAACGACGAGCGCATCTTCCAGCCCGGCGACATCTTTCACCTGGGTGCCAACGCACCGCACGCCGAGCGCTACGGCCCGCAAGGCGTGCAGTACCTGGTCGGCAGGCGTTAGCGCATCTGCAGCCGCCGCATCAGGCGCACGCCGGATACTGCGCCACCACCCGTTCGCGAATCGACGGCTTGATGTTCGCCTGCGACATGTCCCCCTGGTAGTGCGCAATCACGCGCGGGTTCATCACGCGAAACCACAGCGGCGGCACATAGGCCAGCAGCACCATCGCGGCATAGCCGGCAGGCAATTGCGGTGAATGCTCGAAGTGACGCAGCGCCTGGAACGAACGCGTCGGGTTGGCGTGATGATCGGCATGGCGCTGCAGCTGATACAGGAACAGGTTCGTCACGACGTGATTGCTGTTCCACGAATGCTGCGGCGTGCAACGCTCGTAGCGGCCGCTGGGCAGTTGCTTGCGGCACAGGCCGTAGTGCTCCAGATAGTTCACCACCTCCAGCAGTGAAGCGCCGTACACCGCCTGGATCAACAGGAACGGTACGACCTTGATGCCGACAAAGGCGATGCACGCAGCCCACAGCACCACCGTCATCGCCCAGGCATTGAGCACGTCATTGCGCCACGACCACACCGAGTGCCCGTTGCGCTCCAGGCGCTGCTTCTCCAGCGCCCATGCCGATTTGACGCTGCCCACCACGGTGCGCGGCAGGAACTCCCAGAACGACTCACCAAAGCGGGCACTCGCCGGATCGGCCGGTGTGGCCACACGCACGTGGTGGCCGCGGTTGTGCTCGACAAAGAAATGTCCGTACGCCACCGGCGCGAGCGTGATCTTGGCTAGCCAGCGCTCAAAACCGTTGGTCTTGTGGCCGAGTTCGTGCGCGGTGTTGATTGAGATGCCCGTCACCACGCCCAGTGAGAACGCGAATGCAATGTAGTCGTACCAGGTGAGCTGATAGGTGTGCAGCACCCACATCGCCATGGCAAAGCTCACGTAGAGCACAGTGGTCGCCAGATAGACGATGCGGCGGTAGTAGCGCTGCTTCTCCAACTCGGGGACGACCTCTTCGGGCGGGTTGTCCCGGTCGTCGCCAATCAGGTAATCAAGTAGCGGAATGATCGTAAACACGATGACAGGCCCGGCCCACCATAACGGATGCCACCCGGTCGACAGCGCCAGAGCGGCGGCAATCATCGGCAGCGTGATCGTCAGCGCGCCGAGCATCCAGAGATACCGCTTGCTGTCGGTCCACTCAATGGACGCGACGATGCCGGGTGTAGCCATTGTCTTCCTCCTGTTTGCCCCGCTTGATTCGGTTGGCTTGTGTACGCACACGCGTGCGCCGTCGGGTCCTGCCCAACGCCTGTTTTATAGGACCAGCAGGAGGGGGGTGCCAACGCCTCGATTTAGGCGGGCACTTCCAAACAAGAACACCCGTGGCATGGCGCGCACGGGCGGGAAAAGCGCTGGTGATTGAAACCGGCGTTTTACTAACGATCGTTCGATTTTGGTGCGGTGCAAACACGCACGCTGCCTGACAAGCGCCGCAACTAGCACATCAGGCAGCACGTTCGCCTTACGCCGCGCCGGTCGGCGTATCGATGACGATGGCGCGGAAGTCGTTGACGTTGGTCAGCGTCGGGCCGGTGATGACGGAGTCGCCAAGTGCCTGAAAGAAGCCATGGCCATCGTTGTTGTCGAGGCTCTTGCGCGGTTGAATGCCGGCTGCCCACGCACGGGCAAGCGTGTCGGGCGAGATGATGGCACCGGCAATCTCTTCGGCGCCGTCCACGCCGTCGGTATCACCAGCAATGGCGTGCACGCCGGGCAGCCCGTCCAGCGCTACGGCCAGCGAGAGGAGGAACTCCACGTTGCGCCCGCCGCGGCCGCTGCCCGTGACGGTGACAGTCGTCTCGCCACCCGACAGCAGCACACACGGCGTCTTGAACGGCTGGCCGCGCTGTACCACCTGACGCGCGATACCGGCCATCGCCAGGCCCAGGTCGCGTGCCTCACCTTCCAGGCTGTCGCCGAGGATGTACGGTGTGTAGCCCGCCGCCTCCGCCACCTTTGCTGCGGCCTCCAGTGCAATCTGCGGTGCCGTGATGATGCGTGTGGTGATGTTCTGCAGGCGTGCGTCGCCCGGCTTGATGCTTTCTGCTGCCTCCTTGGCGAGGAATGCACGCACGTTGTCGGGCACAGCAATCCGATAGCGCTCGATGATCGCCAGAGCGTCTGCACGCGTGGTCGGATCGGCCACCGTGGGGCCGGAGGCAATGTCGACCGGGTTGTCACCCGGCACGTCGGAAATCAGCAGCGTCACCACACGCGCGGGATAGCAGGCCGCCGCCAGCCGCCCGCCCTTGACCTGCGACAGGTGGCGCCGCACGCAATTCATCTCGGCAATGTTGGCGCCGCTCTTGAGCAGCGCAGCGTTCACGGCCTGCTTGTCGGCCAGGCTGATGCCCTCGCCCGGCGCCACCAGCAGCGCCGAACCGCCGCCGGAAATCAATGCGATAACGAGGTCGTCTTCGGTCAGCCCCGACACCAGTTGACGCACGCGCGCCGTGGCTTCCAAGCCCGCCGCGTCAGGCACCGGGTGTGCGGCTTCGACAATCTCGATACGCTCGCACGGCACGGCATAGCCGTAGCGTGTGACGACCAACCCTTCGAGCGGCCCGGGCCAATGCGCTTCAAGCGCCTGGGCCATGGCTGCCGATGCCTTGCCCGCACCGATGACGATGGTCCGGCCCTTGGGCACCGGCGGCAGATGCTGCGCCAGACAGAGCGACGGCTGGGCGCTGGCCACAGCGGCATCGAACATGGCACGCAGCAGCGCGGGTTGGTTGGCGGGGGACGTGGGTTGCATGAGACGCCTCGAACGGGTTGAACAGGTTGGAAGCAGTCTATGGAGCGGCGCGCAAGTCGCCTATTGGAGAATCTTCAAGACCGCCTGAACGCGCAGGAAACCCCTGATGGAGCAACGCCTTGCGGCTGACGGCCGGGGTTCCTGTCCGGACAAACCCTAGGATGGAATGCCCGATTCAGGCGACGTCCGCTTCGGGTTGCCAGATCATCGGCAAGGTTGCCAGCAGGGCCTGCACCATGGGGTTGTCCGCACTGGCACGACGATGCAGCAGGCACAGCGGGCATGGCAGACGGGCGCCATCCCAAATGATGGCCTGGCCGCTCTGCACCATGCCGGCGGCCAGGCGCTCGCGCATGATCCCCAGGGCCACACCGGACTGCACCAGTTCAATCATCGACGCCTCCTGATCGGCCTCGACGACGGTGTTGTGCGACAGGCCGCGTTCAGCAAACATCTGCGCGACCATGCCGTGCTGCGAGCTGCCGGCGGGCGTCGCCAGCCACGGCATGGCGGCAAGCTCCTGCAGGCTGGCTCCGCGCAGCTTGGCCTCCCACGCGGCGGGCGCCACCACCACGTAGTGCTCCACGGCAAGCGGGTGCACGGTGATCTCCGGATCGTGCAAGGTGCCCAGGTAAAAACCGGCATCGATCTGGCCATCACGCAGCATCTGCAGCACGCTGCCGGAAATGCCATGCGCCAGCGTCACGTCGATGTGCGGATAGAACTGCAGCAGCGCCGCCAGCAGCGGCCCCAGGCGGATCGACTCCGGATCGATGATCGTGCCCAGGCGCAACACACCGGACACATTGCCGCGCAGCGACGATGCCAGTGCGGCCATCTCCTGTGTGGCGTCCACCACGCGCCCGGCAATCGGCAGCAAGCGCCGGCCCGCTGCGGTGACGGGCATGCCGGTGGGCGTGCGGTCGAACAGCAGCACGCCCAGCTCATCCTCCAGCCCCTTGATCTGCTTGGAGATGGCGGACTGCGTCAGATGCAGCTGCTCCGCAGCCCGTGCGAGCTGGCCCGTGCGTGCAACAGCGAGTACAGCCTTGAGTTGATAGAGTTCCATGGGGCAGCGTCAAATGGCCGATCGCGGATCAGTGTGACGCCGTCACAAACACCCTCACCGCATCCAGCACCGTGGCTTCCTGCTCCCGATGCGGCACGTGACCGCAGCGCTGCAGCAACGCCAGCCGAGCCGGCGCGCCGGCCAAGGTCACGATGCGCTCGGGCTGCGCGGTCGAGCCATACTCGTCTTCCGTGCCGTGCATGGCGAGCACCGGGCAGCGGACACCCAGCAGTTCTTCATCCAGGCACCAGTCGGCAAACGCGGGCGACAACCACGTGCTGACCCAGGCATCCAAGACCCAATGTGCCTTGTCACCGTGATACCGCTCCAGGCGTGACATCTGGCCGGGCTCGGCAAACTGGGCCTGGGCCGTGCGGATGCCCTCGCGCGTCTGCGCTTCGACAAATGCTTGCGCAGACTCGGTAATCAGCCCAACGCAACGGTCCGGATACGCGGCAGCAATCGACACCGCCATGCCGCCACCCACACTGTGGCCAAAGGCAATGAAACGCTCCACGCCAAGCTGGTCGATCAGGGCAGAAAAGCCGGTATGCGCTTCCTGGCGGATGAAATCCGCACCGATCGGGCCCCGGTGCGGATCCGACTGGCCGAAACCTAGGCGATCGTAGGCAATCACCGCACGCCCGGTCGCCTGCGCCAAGCGCTGCGGAAAATCGCGCCATAGCTCAACGCAGCCGAGCGAGTCATGCAGCAGCACGATGGGCGGCAACACGGCGCCATCCGCCGTGCCACCCCAACGCTTGGCATAGAGACGGCCGTTGACGGTGGTGATCCATGTCTCGGCAGCGTACAGGGAGAGCGACTCCGTCATATTCGCGTCAGCTTCAGAACACGCGATCGAGCCAGCCGTGCGGATCCGGTGCGCGGCCGTTCTGCAAGTCGACCAGCGCAGCCTTCAGCTTGGTGGTCAACTCGCCCGCGCCGCCGTTACCGATGGTGAAGTTGTGCTTGTGGCCCTTGACCTTGCCGATGGGCGTAACCACGGCGGCGGTACCGCACGCAAAGGCCTCACGCAGACGGCCGCTCTGGGCGTCAGCCTGCCATTGGTCGATGGAATACGGCTCTTCACGCACGGTCAGGCCCATGTCGCGTGCCAGGGTGATCAGCGAATCGCGGGTGATGCCCGGCAGAATCGTGCCCGTGAGCGGCGGCGTCTGCAGCGAGCCGTCTTCAAAGACGAAGAACACGTTCATGCCGCCGAGTTCTTCAATCCAACGGCGCTCCACCGCATCGAGGAAGACCACCTGGTCGCAGCCCTCGCGCGTGGCTTCAGCCTGGGCGACCAGGCTGGCGGCGTAGTTGCCGCCGCACTTGGCTTCGCCCGTACCGCCGGGCGCGGCGCGCGTGTAGCTGTCGGACACCCAGATCGTGACCGCCGCCGATGCGCCGCCCTTGAAGTACGCGCCCACCGGGCAGGCAATCACGCAATAGAGATACTCCGCTGCGGGCTTCACGCCCAGGGCGACCTCGGTCGCCATCATGAACGGCCGCAGATACAGCGCCGAGCCCTCGCCCGACGGAATCCACTCGCGATCCAGTCGCACCAGTTCACGCACAGACGCCAGAAACAGATCCTCAGGCAACGATGGCATCGCTAGACGCTTGGCGGAGTTCTGGAAGCGGCGCGCATTGGCGTCGGGGCGGAACAGCGCACCACCGCCGTCCGGCAGCCGATACGCCTTCATGCCCTCGAAAATTTCCTGCGCGTAGTGAAACACCTGCATGGCCGGATCGGACGGGATAACACCGCGCGGGCCGACCTTCGCGTCGTGCCAGCCTTTGCCCTCGGTGTAACGGATGGTGGCCATGTGGTCGGTGAACACGCGGCCGAAGGCCGGGTTTTCAAGGCGGCGCGCGCGCTCATCCGCCGGAACAGGGTTCGGGTTCTTTTCGATCGAAAGGGTCGATTCGACAACGTTGTTCATACCGTCTCCATGGGGTGCGAGGGGCGCAAAAACGCCCAAACCGCTATTTTGCGCCATCGGCGGTGCAATTGGGTTGCGTATTTCGGCAACCCTTGTTTCCATGGCCGGCGGCGTACCCGCCCCGTTGTGGTCACTAACCAGAGCGGGGACCCGGGGCAGAGCGAGGCCGGAATCCAAAAAAAAGGCCGCCCCGACGTCAATCGGAGCGGCCTTTTCGGGCCTTAGCTGACCAGCAGTTGGTCAGCGCCGTTGTTGCGGCGCATTAGAACAGGTGGCGCAGCGCGACGCGCACGACCGTCTGGCTTGTGGTGGACGAGGGCCCCGCCGTGCCCACGATGTACGCCTGGTCAAGCACCGACCCCGTCTTGCCGCCTGCCACGTGCTGGTACACGGTCTGCAGGTAGATGTCTGTTCGCTTGGAGAAGTTGTAATCGGCCATCAAGCCGACCGAATGGATCTTCTGTTGCGGGCTGGCGGTCGAGGCGTCGTACTTGCCCAGCGTCAACACGTACTGACCACCCACGAAGAACGCTGGCGTGAACTGGTACTTGGCGTTCACCTCGAAGTTCTGATACTTGATCGCGCCCAGCGTTGCACCCGGGGCGATGATGTCACCGGGCGTGCCGAGATAGCCGTTGCCGGTGGGGTTTTGGTAGTTCGAGTTCGTGTAGACGAACCCCACGGTGGTGGGCCCCAGTGTGTAGTTCACGCCCGCGCCAAACACGCGCATGCGCTGTGCCATGAAGCTCGCATCATTGGTGGCGAGTGCACCGACGTCGGTCATGCCGGGCTGGTCAACCTGCATGTATGCGGCGCCCAGGGCAAGGCCACCGTTGTTGTACTTCGCGCCCACGCTATAGGCACGGTTGGCCACAAAGTTGGTGCTGTTGCTGAAGGCATACGCGCCGCCAAACTGGAAGCCGTTGAAATCCGGGCTGGCGTACTTGATCGACTGGCTCAGGCGAAACGAGTTGTCGGTGTTGTCGTTGTCATACGGGTGCGCCAGCAGCCAGCCGCTCCAGTTACCGTTTGTTGTGAGCGGCGCCACGTAGTTGACCACCGAGTCGTACTGACGGCCCAGCGTGACCGTCCCCCACTCGTTGCCGCTCACGCCCACGTAGGCCTGGCGGCCAAACATCCGCCCGCCTTGTGCCGCGGCACCGTTGCTGATATTGAAGCCGTTTTCCAGTTGGAAGATGGCCTTGTTGCCACCGCCCAGATCCTCGCTGCCTTTGATGCCCCAACGGCTGCCGTAGGCGTAACCGCTGGCCAACTCGAAGAGGTGGTTGCCCCCCGTGTTGTTCGTGTAGTTGATGCCTTCGTCCAGGATGCCGTACAGCGTGACACTGCTTTGCGCGAAAACGGGGCTCGCGCAGCAAGCGGAAGCGGCCAGGGTGATGAGATGCTTCTTCATTGTGGTCTCCAACGACATTGGCAAATGCTGTTCCGGTGCCAAGCGGCACAGGGATCGCCGATCTGCCTTTCTTTTAGGGATAGGCGGCGGCAACAGCGCCGCCTCGGGGTTGACTGCCGTGGGGCACACCTGCGTGCCGCACGGCCATACGGCGACACAGCGTGTAGCTACACCACCGCTGCTTCGCGCGCCTCAGCCGGCGCGGTTGCCGTGCGTTGTGCATCGCGCAGAATCAGGCCTGCGCCCTTCTCGGCCACCATCATCGTCGGCGCGTTGATGTTGCCGGCAGTGATGTTCGGGAAGATCGAGGCATCGACGATCCGCAAGCCTTGCAGCCCGTGCACGCGCAGCGAGGCGTCGACGACCGACGTGGCGGCATCCGGGCCCATGGCACACGATCCGCACAGGTGATAGATCGAACCCGACTGCTCGCGGAAGTACTGCAGCAGCGCCTCGTCCGACGTGACCTGCGGCCCCGGCGAGATCTCCTCGACAGTCATCGCTTTCAACGCGGGTGCATGCATCAGCGAGCGGATCACCTTGCTGCCCTGCACAGCTTCTTCCAGATCCTTTTGCGTCGTCAGCGCGTTGATGTGGATCTTCGCCGCGTCTTCCGCGCGATTCGACACAATCTCGATCGTGCCGCGGCTCGTCGGCCGACACGGGTTGAACGCGATCAGGAAGCCCGAATATGGCTCCGGCTCGATGTTCGCGTGCTCGCTCTTCGGAATCCGGTACGACAGCGGGTTGAAGTAGAGCTGGATGTTCGGCTCCAGCACATCCGGTGAACCGCGGAAGAAACCGCCCGCCTGGTTCACGCTCATGGCGAGCGGACCACGCTTGCTCAGCAGATAGCGCAGGCCGATCTTCATCTTGCCGAAGAGCGTGCCCATCTCGTCATTGAGCGTTGGGCGATTGGCCTTGAAGTAGAAGCTCACGCATAGGTGGTCCTGCAGGTTGCGGCCCACAGCAGGCAGCGCGTGCACGAGCGGCACGCCATGGCGGCCCAGCAGCGTAGGATCGCCCACGCCCGAGAGTTGCAACAGCTTGGGCGTATCCACCGCGCCGGCTGCCATGATCACTTCGCACGTCGCGGCGATCGTCTCATCGCCATGTTGGCCAGCCACCACTACGCCAACAGCGCGCTTGCCCTCAAACTGCACGCGACGCACCAGGGTGCTGGAGCGGACCGTCAGGTTCGGCCGGCTTTCCGCCGGGCGCAGATAGGCAAAGCTGCTGCTGCAACGCTCGCCGTTCTTCGTGTTCAGATCGTAGATGCCCGCGCCTTCAAAATTCGCGCCGTTGAAATCATTGGTGCGCGGCAGCTTCAACTGCTCGCAACCCTTCAGGAACTCGTGCACGATCGGGTGCACGTCGTTCTTCATCGACGTGATATGGATCGGCCCCGTGGCTCCGTGATGCTGCGGGTCGGTTGCCGCGGCCGCGTGCGTCTCCAGCTTGCGGAAGTACGGCAGCACGTCGTCGTACCCCCAGCCTGGATTGCCGGCGGCGGCCCAATCGTCATAGTCGCTGCGCTGGCCGCGCACGTAGACCATGGCGTTGATCGAACCCGAGCCGCCCACGACCTTGCCGCGCGGGCAATACAGTTGGCGGTTGGCGAGCTGCGCTTCGGGCTCGCTGTAGTACATCCAGTTATAGCGGCGGTTGTAGTACGTCTTGGTAAAACCAACGGGCACCTTGAACCAGAAGGAGCTGTCGCGCTCGCCTGCTTCAAGCAGCAGCACCGAGTGCTTGCCCGATTCACTCAGACGGTTTGCCAGAATGCAGCCCGCTGAACCCGCGCCGACGATGATGTAGTCGTAAGTCATGTTGCGCCCCATCCAGTCAGCCCTTGGCAGGCGCCAAGTCCTTCACGTCGACGGGCTTCTCGCCCATCTGCAGGTGCAGCCGCTGGCCCGTGTACGGTGTGTTCGCACGCACAACGTCCATGTTCAGTTCGATGCCCAGGCCCGGCTCGCTCGACGGGATGATGTAGCCGTCTTCCCAGCGGATCGGCGTCTTGACGACTTCGGCGTGGAAGCCGCCCCACGTCATGATGCTTTCCTGGATCAGGAAGTTGGGCGTGCAGGCCGCAAGTTGGATACTCGCGGCGGCGCCCACCGGGCCGTTATATAGGTGCGGTGCGATCTGCGCGTAGTGCACCTCGGCCAGCGTGGCGATCTTCTTGGCTTCCAGCAGGCCGCCAACACGCGCCACGTTCAATTGAATGATGGAGGCAGCGCCCGCTTGCAGCAGCTTGTGGAACTCGTACTTGGTGGTCAGGCGCTCGCCGGTGGCAATAGGAATCGATGTGTGCTGGGCGATGGTGGCCATGGCCTCTTCCTGGCCCGGCGGCACCGGCTCTTCAAACCACAGCGGGTCGTACTTCTCCAGGCGCTTGGCCAGGCGGATAGCCGACGACGGCACCATCTGGCCGTGCGTGCCGAACAGCAGATCAGCCTTGCTGCCAACCGCCTCACGTACGCGGCGGCAGAACAGCTCGCAGCGGTCGAGCACTTCCATCGACAGTTGGTGACCTGAGTACGCCGTGTACGGGCCAGCCGGATCGAACTTGACTGCCGTGAAGCCAAGCTTCACGTTCTCGGCCGCGCACTCTGCAGCGAGGTCCGGATCGTCGTAGTCGTATTCGCCTTGCGCGTTCTTCGGGTACAGGTACGTGTACGAACGCAGGCGATCGTGAATCTTGCCGCCGAGCAGTTCATACACCGGCTTGTTGGCCGCCTTGCCGACAATGTCCCAGCAGGCCATTTCCAGACCACTGACGACACCCATCATCGTCAGATCCGGGCGCTGCGTGAAGCCGCTCGAATAGCACTGGCGGAACAGGCGCTCGACGTGGTGCGGGTCGTGGTTGAGCAGATGACGCTCGAACACGTCTTCAATGATCGGCACCATCGCCTTCGGGCCGAACGTCGCCGAATAGATTTCACCAGCGCCTTCGATACCGTCATCGGTCTTCAGTTTGACGAAGATCCAATACATCCCGCCGACATGCGGCTGCGGCACAGCAACGATGTGGGTTTCAAGCGAAACGATCTTCATACGGACTCCTTGCGGTTGAGGCGGTATTTGAGGAACGCGGCGGCGCCTGCGCCACAGAGCGCGATGGCCGTGATGTAGCCAAAGTAGAGTTGGTAGCCGGATGCACCAGGGTGGTGCTGCGTCACGTAGCCGTTGATGAGCGGCAGGAAGATGTCCGGCGAATAGCCGAGCACCGAGATCAGGCCGATCGCAAGCCCCGCGCAGTGCGTGGGCACCTTGCAGTCGTCCAGCAGCGACCAATACAGGCCACGGATCGCATAAGTCAGGATGCCGATGAACAGCACCAGCACGACGAGCATCGCCTGTGGGCTGTGCGGCGGCGCGAGGATCAACCCGACGAGCGAAAGCGCCGCGAACACCAGTGCCCAGAACAGCACGGAGACCTTCGAGAGACGGTCACCCAGGAAGCCACCACCGATGCCACCGATCGGGCGCATCCACAGCTTGAGCGTGGTGATGAAGCCGGCCGCTGTCGCACTCAACCCGAAGTTGCCTTCGTGCAGATACGCCGAGAAACTGTAGGTGGCCCAGAACACCTGATAGCCGCAGAACACGATGGCGGCAACGAGCCACAGCTCGGGAATCGCCGCAAGTGTTTTCAGGTCAGTCAGCACGCTGCCTTCGCGGTGCTTGGCCGCCTTCACCTGGCCTGCGCGCACAGGCTCCTTCACCAGCGCGAGCAACACGCCCAGCGCGATACAGAAGAACGCGTACAGGTGCACGACCAGCCGGAAGCCTTCGGCTTCGGTGCCGTTACGTGTTTGCGTAACGTAGGCGAACAGCGAGATGGCGATGGTCGCCAGCAACGCTTCGATCAGGCCGCGGCCGCCATCCAGCAGGCCGAAGAAGCGACCCTGCTCGTCCTGGCTGGCGATGAGGTTCACGCGCTTCATCACGGCAGCCCAGAAGGTGAGCCCGGTCGTCAGGCCCCAGCCGCAGAAGATGATCATCAGCGTGTCGAACGACGGGCCCGTTGCGTAGAGCAACCCGAGCGCGCCGGTGGCAAGCAACGAAAAGCAGATCAGCCAGCGCGGCGACATGCGGTCGGCCAGCCAGCCGCTGGGCAGGTAGCTGATGAAGAAGATGGTACCGAGCGCGGAATACAGATAACCGAGTTGCGCGTCGTCGATGTGGAAGAACGCGAGCATCGTCGGCTGGTACACCTGCCGGAGATACAACATCGGATAGATCGCGCCTGCGGCAATCACCAGCAGCAGCAGTTGCAGATAGCGCTGCGTGCGTGAACTGTTTGATGTGCGTGTATCAGTTGAGGCCCCCAACGATGGGGCGGTTGTCGACGATTGAGTCGGCATGGTGTCGTCCTCCATCAGACTTCCGATGTGGAGGTCTGCAGATCTTGTTTTGTCGTGATTTGGGGAACGGCGCGCGTGCTGCGGCGCGCGCCGGAAACAGGACGCCCGCCCCGTCAGTACTTCATGACGACGAGGCGCGTTTGCGTGAACTCGAGCATCCCGTGCTTGCCGTCGTCGCCGCCCAGGCCCGAGCGTTTCCAACCCGCGTGGTAGCCCTGGTACGGGTCTGCCGGCGTGCGGTTGACGTACAGCTCACCCGATTCGATCGCGTTCGCAACCTTCATCGCGTTGCGATAGTTCTCGGTGTAGAGCACCGATGCCAGGCCGAACTGGTGGTCGTTCGCCAAGGTGATGGCTTCGTCAATGGTCGAGTAGCGCAACACCGGCAGGATCGGGCCGAATGTTTCCTCCTGCACGATCTCCATGTCCTGGCGGACGCCGGTCAGCAGTGTGGCCGGATAGAAGAAGCCGGCGCCTTCCGGAATGACACCGCCCGTTTCGAGCGTTGCACCGGCGGCAATCGCGCGTTCAACCATGCCGTGAATCTGCATGCGCGCCGAGGCGCTGACGAGCGGCCCCATGCGTGACGGATCGACTGCGCGGTCGCCAATCTGCACAGCCGCCATCTTTTCCTTGAGCAGCGCGACAAAGCGATCGTGCACGCTGTCATGCACGTAAATGCGCTCAATGGCAGTGCAGCGCTGACCGCAGTGCGCCGTCTTTGCCGCGACCAGATCGGCGGCGGCGCGGTCAAGATCGGCATCAGGCTCGATGATCGCGGGCGTCTTGCCGCCCAGCTCGAGCGACGGCCGTGCAATGTTCGCCTTGCAGTAGTCGAGCACCTTGCGGCCGGCGTTCACGCTGCCCGTGAGCGTGATCATGCCGACGGCCGGATGCGTGCACAGCGCCTCGGCAGTGGCGTGGTCCATCGTCAGGATGTTGATCACGCCCGGGGGGAAACCTGCGTCTTCCACAGCCTTCGCAATCTCGAAGGCCGACACCGGCGTGTTGTTGCTCGGGCGCACGACGACCGTGTTGCCGGTGATCAGCGCCGGCGCGACCTTGCGCAGCAGCGTGTAGACGGGGTAGTTGAATGGGATCAGACAGGCGACAACGCCAATAGACTCGCGCTGCAAGAACAGGTTTTCATCAGGCGTGTCGCTGGGGATGACTTCGCCTTCGATGCGGCGTGCCCATTCTGCGTGATAGCGCGTGATCTGGGCCGCGTAGACGGCTTCGTTTGAGGCGTCTTCGACGCTCTTGCCGGATTCCTGCGCGAGCGCTGCTCCGATTTCCGGAGCGCGTGCGGTCAATGCATCGGCGAGCTTGTGCAGGTAGGCCGCGCGCTCGGTGCTGGGCAGCTTGCGCCATGCCTTCTGCGCGGCCGCGGCCACGTCGACTGCAGCGATGGCTTCGTTGGCCGTAACAGCGTGCACACGGGCAAACGGCGCCTCGGTGGCGGGGTTCTTAACAACGATGAACGTGTCGCTTTCGGAAGCGACGAACTGACCGTTGACGTAGTTGCGTTCGGTACGCATGCAGAGGCTCCTCCGAGTGGACGGGCGGAGCGCTTCGACTGGCGTCCCCCGTTGCTGGACTGGAGCGCATTCTGTGCATGCGACAAACGCACGACAAACGACTTATTCGCGCACGTAACATGCAAAAAACTCATGTTTATCCGCGAATCTTCTGGAAACCCAGACAGTGCAAGGGAGCGCATTCGTGTGCCGCATCACAGCATGGACGTGCGCCCAGCAGCATTTTCCGACTGGTCCTAAAGCCGGGCCCAACTACGGCGGATAAGGGCTTGCCCTTTCAGCGTCGCGACGGCGGTGACGAGGGCTCGAGATGGCGCTTGGCCAACCACACTTCCTGCTGCAGCCATTCGCGAAACTGCACGATGTGCGGCAGGTTGGTCTGCTCCGGGCGCGTCACAAACCAATACGATTGATGACCATCCACATGCACGTTGAGCACCTGCATCAACTGGCCTGCCGCAAGCTCGCGGGCGACCATGTGGCGATCGGCAATGGCAATGCCAAGCCCATCGATGGCGGCGCGGATCACGTGGTCAAGCAGGTCGAATTCGTAGCCGCCGCTGGTGTCGACGCCGGTGATGCCGGCCTCCTTCAACCAGTGCTGCCAGGTCAGGTAGCGCTGATCGTCGGTCGCGAGCACATGCAGCAGCGTGAAGCGGTTCAGGTCGATGGGCTCACTGCCCTGCCGCAGCCTCGCATACAGCGCCGGTGAGCAGACGGCAATGTGTTGCTCCTGCATCAGCAACACGTTGTCAAAGCCATCCCACTCGCCATCACCAAAGCGGATGGCGCAATCGAGCACGCGTGACTCTCCCAGGCTGTCGTGGATGCGCGTGGTAAGACTGAGCTCGGATTCGGGATAGGCCTCGCATAGCCGCCCCAGGCGCGGCATGAACCAGCGCACAGCAAAGGTCGGCGGCACATTCACGCGCAGCCGGTTCAGGTGCGTTTTCTCCTGCAGGCTGCGCACCGTCAACTCGATCTTGTCGAACGACTGCTGCAGCGCGTGCAGCAGCACGCGGCCGGCCGCCGTCAGCTCCAGCTGATGATGGCGGCGCTCGAGCAGGGATTCACCGAGCTGGCTTTCGAGCTGCCGGACCTGGCGGCTCACCGCGCTTTGCGTCACGTTGAGCAGTTCCGCCGCACGCGTAAAGCTGCCGGTGCGACCGGCCATTTCAAAGGCTTTGAGCGCATTCAGCGCCGGCATCTTGCGTCTCACGGGGCGGGAGCATTCAGTGTCGGGAGGCGTATTGTAGGGTCAGCCCGCGTGCTCGGCATGGGCGATCCCCCCATCGAAGTAGACGACTGCCGCGCGATGAAGATGGCTGACGGCTGCCAGTCAGAATTTTCAGACACGTCTCAATGCTGAACGGGGGGCAAAGCGAATATGGTCTGGCCGCGCCAGTACAGTGGCGATACCAACGACACCGGACGGGACCGCTCAAGTGGCGTGCCACACTGCGGATCGGCAGCCATCAATGCGTGCATCGCGGATGCACCGACCTGCCATCAGGACCTGAGCCCCGCACGAATCCAAACCAAGGGAACACCATGCGACGTTTGCCATCGCTCATCGCCCTGCGATTTTTTGAGGAAACCGCGCAGCACCTGAGCTTCAGCCGCGCGGCAACGTCGCTGTGCGTTACCCAGAGCGCAGTCAGCCGGCAGATCCGGCTGCTGGAGGATGCACTTGGCGCACAGCTCTTCGAGCGTGACCACAAAGGCGTGTCGTTGACCGATGCGGGACAGCGCCTGCTGCCATTCGTGGAGCAGGCATTCGACGCCATCGAACATGGCATCGGCGAAATTGCCGTCGAGCGCCCAGAAACAAAACAGCGCCTCACGGTGTCGCTGCCGCCCACACTTGCGACCCAGTGGTTCTCGCCGCGCCTCGGTACGCTGTCAGAGGCCCAACCGGATGTTGAACTGTCGATCCGCACGACCGCCACGGACGACTGCGATTGCCACATCCGCTTCGGACGCGCAGCACAGACCGGCATGCATTCGGAACTGCTGATGATGGAACGGCACGCCCTGGTCGGCGCACCACGCTTGGCAGATGAGCCGCTGGACAGGCTACTCGCCAGGCTGCCGCCGCTGCACGTGCTGCATGAAGGCAAGCGCCTGACGATGTGGGCGGACTGGTGCGCGCAGGCAGGCATCCCGTTCAAGCGCATGGGCGACGGCATCGAATTTTCAACACTCGAACAAGCGATTCATGCAGCGCGCAAGGGCGCAGGGCTTGCCATCGTCGATGTGAACATGATTGAAGAGGAAATCGGCGAAGGCAGCCTGGTACAGCTCTCGCCGGAGCAAGTGGTCGGGCCATTCGGCTATTGGCTCGACGTTGCGCCGGAGAACGTCGCGGCCGAACATGTGCGCGCGTTCACCGCATGGTTGCGGGAGCAAGTGGCAGAGCGGGCCAGACCGGAAAACGCTCCACCACGTATGTGCTGATGCCTCAGTGGCCCGCCGCCTGGTTGAGCGTCAGGTGCTTCGTCTCGGGTGCCCACGCAATCGACACAATCATTCCAACGAGCAACACACCGGCAAGCGCAAACATCGTCGCCTGAAAGCCGAGCGTCGTGATGCCCACCGGCAGCAGGAACGTGCCGACAGCCGAACCCAGCCGGCTGCACGCAACCGAAAGGCCAACGCCGCTTGCCCGCACTTCCGTCGGAAAGCACTCAGGCGGAAACACGCCAACGAGGTTGCTAAATGCCGACATGGTGAGCGTGAAGATGGCGAACGCGATCATCATGGCAACCGACGCGGTGGACGGCAGCAGCGCCAGCGCCAGCAGTGACACACAGGTCACGGCAAACGAACCGATCAGGAAACCGCGCCGCGACAGCACGATCGTGAGCCAGATGCCGATCAAAGCACCCAACACAAGAAAACCGTTGAGCAGCAGATCCGTGCCAAAGCCTTGTGACAGACCGATCGTCCAGAGGATCGTCGGCAAGAACGTGTAGATCGCGAAGTACGGGATCACCAGGCACATGAAGAACACGCAATTGAAGATCGTGCGGCGAATCAGATCCGGCTGGAACAGGCGCCCGAAACCCGCGTTCTCATGACGTTCACCCACGCCGTCCAGCACCACATTCGGGCCAAAGAGCTTCGTGACGATGTCACGGGCTTCTTTTACGCGGCCCTTGCCGGCAAGCCAGCGCGGCGATTCCGGCGTGCCCATGCGCAGGAGCAGGATGATTGCAGCAGGCAACGCGGCCGAGGCCAGCAACCAGCGCCAGGAATCTGGCGTGGCGTGCGCGTAGACCATGCCGAGCACGTTGGCGATGACGTAGCCCACGGTCCAGATCACACTGAACGAACCCAGCAAAACCCCACGATGCTTGCGCGGCGAGAATTCGGCCAGGATCGCATGGCCAACCGAGAAGTCACCGCCCATCCCGATGCCAATCAGGATACGCAGCAGCAACAGCTCCATCGGTGACGTCACGAAGAACTGCGCTGCCGAAGCGAGGGTGATGATCAGGAAGCTCGTCAGGAAAATCTTCTGACGGCCCATGATGTCGGACAGGCGGCCAAACAGGAGGCTACCCAGGAAGATGCCGATCAGCGCGGAGCTGCCAAGCAGCCCCATCCAGAACGGATCAAGCGGCATCTGCGTGCCCATGGCGCTGAGCGCGTAACCAACAGTACCCAGCACGTAGCCTTCGGTCAGGTGCGCGCCGAACGTCAGTCCAGCAATCTTGATATGGAAGCGGTTCAGCGGCACATCGTCGAGGTTGACCCGACCTTGCGGGCGTTCAACCGCAGATGACTGCGGCATCGCGCCGTCCGCCACATACTGAGCATTCGACTGGCTCATGGCTCCTCCTGAATTCTTATGGGTGATGCGTGGGCGTGGGGCGCCCCGCCAAGGGGAAACGGGCGCCGCGCAGCCAGACAAGGTGCGCGGCGCAATCGCTGGGGAAGCGACTTAACGGCCGAGACGGGCCATCAGCGTGTACTTGAGCTCGACGTACTCGTCGATGCCGTACTTCGAGCCTTCACGGCCGAGGCCGGATTGCTTCACGCCGCCAAAGGGGGCGACCTCGGTGGAGATAATGCCGTCGTTGACGCCAACCATGCCGCTTTCCAGCGCGCCCGAGACACGCCATGCGCGACCGAGGTCACGCGTATAGAAGTACGCGGACAGGCCAAACGGGGTGTCGTTGGCAACGGCAATCGCTTCTTCCTCGGTCTGGAAGCGGAAGCACGCGGCGACCGGGCCGAAGGTCTCCTCTTCCGCGATCAGCATATCGGGCGTCATGCCGGTCAGCACGGTCGGCTCGTAGAACGTGCCGCCGAGCGCGTGACGCTTACCACCCGTAACTGCCGTGGCACCCTTGGCTGTTGCATCGGCAACGTGCACCTCCACCTTGGCGAGTGCTGCCGAGTTGATCAATGGCCCCTGATCGACATCGCCCGTGAGCGCATTGCCCACACGCAGCTTCCTGACCGCCGCCGCCAGCTTCTGCGTGAACGCGTCATACACGCCGTCTTGCACCAGGAAGCGGTTCACACACACGCAAGTCTGTCCGGTGTTGCGGAACTTGGAAGCCATGGCGCCTTCAACCGCAGCATCGAGATCGGCATCGTCAAACACGATGAACGGTGCGTTGCCGCCCAGCTCCAGCGACAGCTTCTTCAGCGTGTCGGCTGACTGCTTGGCAAGCAGCTTGCCCACCCGCGTCGAGCCTGTGAACGACAGCTTGCGCACGACCTCGGACCCGGTAAGCACCGCACCAATGGCCACCGCATCGCCCGACACGACATTGAAAACCCCGGCCGGCACATCTGCACGCTCGGCCAACACGGCCAGCGCGAATGCCGACAGCGGCGTCTCTTCCGACGGCTTGAGCACCATCGTGCAGCCGGCTGCCAGCGCGGGGCCCGCCTTGCGCGTGATCATCGCCAGCGGGAAGTTCCACGGCGTGATGGCCGCCACCACGCCAATCGGCTCACGGGTGACGACAATCTGCGCGTTCGGCTTCGGGCTCGGAATCACGTCGCCGTACATGCGCTTGGCTTCTTCGGCAAACCATTCCAGGAAGCTCGCGGCATACGCCACTTCGCCCTTGGCTTCAGCCAGCGGCTTGCCTTGCTCGCGCGACATCAGCTCAGCCAGCGCATCGCGGTTCTCGAGCATCAGTTCGCCCCAACGCTTGATGCGTGCACCGCGCTCCTTGGCGGTGAGCGCGCGCCAGGCGGGCAGCGCGCGCTCGGCGGCATCAATGGCCTGCTGGGTTTCGGCAGCGCCACCCTTTGCAACCTGTGCAATGGCCTCGCCCGTTGCAGGGTTCAGCACCGCGTAGGTGGCTGCGCCGCCCTGCGGCTCGTACCACTCGCCACCAATATAGTGGCCGGTCTTGAGAAATTCGCTCATGGTGTCGTGCTCCTTTACTCTGTCGCAAACACGCCTTGCGACGGACGCGCCTCACGCGCGCAGCGCTTGCCGGCCGTGTAGTCGTTGATCAGGTCGCATGGTGTGTAGTTGCGGTCCAACTCGTACAACTCGTCTTCGGTCAGCTTGGTTTCGAGCGCGCCGAGTGCGCTGTCGAACTGCGCAACCGAATCCGCGCCGACCAGCATGCTGGCAATCCCCGGGCGACTGAGCACCCATGCCTGCGCAATCTGCGCGGGCGGCACACCGCGACGCTTGGCCACTCTTGCCACCGATTCCGCAATCGCCAGCGATGCCGGATCGCCATACATCTGCGCGGTAAAGAAATCGGTCTGGTTGCGGGTGGATTTCGGCTCGCAAGTCAGCAGACCGCGTGCCAACGGGCTGAACACCGACACACCAACGCCCTGGTCGATGCAGTACGGCACCATCTCGCGCTCTTCTTCGCGGTAGGCGAGGTTGAGCTGGAGCTGCATGTTGATCGGCTTGTGCCAGCCGTTGCGCTCGCACACTTGCATGATCTTGGCGAACTGCCACGTGTACATGGTCGACACACCGAGGTAACGCGCCTTGCCGGCCTCGACAACGTCGTGCATCGCGCGCATGGTTTCCTCAACAGGCGTGTTCACGTCGAAGAAATGCAGCATGTAGACATCGACGTAGTCCATGTCGAGCCGCTTGAGCGACGCATCAATGCCATCGAGGATGTGCTTGCGCGAATGGCCACCCGCATTGGGGTAGTTGCCCATGTCGTAGCCAACCTTGGTGGTCACGACCAGCTCTTCACGGCGCGCAAGGCGCTTCAGGATGCGGCCGACAACCTCTTCGCCAACACCGGTCGAGTAGAAATCGGCCAGGTCGATGAAGTTGACACCGGCTTCCAGCGCGTGACGCACGATCGGCTCGCTTTGCGCCTCATCAAAAATCCACGGCTTCCACTGCGGCGTGCCCATGTTCATCGTGCCCAGGCACAGGCGCGATACCTTCAGGCCGGATTGGCCCAGGCGGACGTATTCCATCTTGGGTCTCCTCAGCCCTTCTTCGGGGTGTAGAACGGATTGGAGACTTCACGCGCGGCGGCAAACACAGCTTCCTTGCGCGGCAGGCCTTCCATGGCGGCGATGATCGCGTTGCGGCAGGCCTTGTAGTTGTTCTCGAACACGGCGTCGAGGTCGTCAGTCTTGGGGTTCACCCAGTTGGCCGACACGACCACCCAGTCGTTCTCCGCTTCCGGCGGCAGCGTGCCGTTTTCCAGCGCTTCGGCAACAGCCTTGGCGATGCCTGCCTGCGAGGCACCCCATGTCGCGTTGCCATGGAAGTCGCTCTCGATCGGCGCCTTGTTCACGTACAGCGTGAGCGGCTTGGTCGGCACGCCCGGCTGCGCAATGATGACGAACGGTGCATGGCCAGCCGACGGGGTTGCCAGTGCGGTGGAAAACGCTTGGCCGGCAGGGCCGTTGCGCGGGCCAACCAGCACGTTGATGTGCGCGAGATTGACGCCGGGGCCTTCAAAGCCTTCGCCGATGTAGAGCTGCTTTTGGGTGGAGGAAGTCATTGCAATGTCACGTCCAAGAGGGTTATGCGTGGCCATTGTGTCGGCGCGCGAATCCACCCGGGAAGCGACAAATTTCGATGACGGGGTATGCGGGGGCCGCATATCGGGACTAGCCCCAAGCTGCGGCGCGGCAGAGATTCCGCGGAAGGTATGCGTACCCTCGTGGCGGGTCGTCCGGTCGGGAAAGCGCGGAATAGCCTTGCCAGAGGGGCTCTCATGAGAGAAGGAATGCCAGGCGGCTTCGCGCTGACGTTGCCGCCATGGGCCAGGGCGTAAGTGGTCTTTACTTCAGTTGCGGTTGTTGTCGTTGAACAGCCGCAAGAACGCCTGTGACAGCGGCACTCCGGTATCAACGAAGATGGAACATGAAGTCATGCGTCGTCGACATAACACAAGCCTCATCCGGTGCCGCACCGGCATCGCGCATCACAAGTACGAATGCATAGCCCGACACCGAGGCTCAAGCGTGCTGCGCTCGGCCCTGCTCCAGGCTGGACACAATCAACTTCTCATACACGCTGTACTGACCTGAAGGCAGCACTGGCCGCAGCGTCTCCAGGCATTTCTCTGTGCCGTACAGGCGCTGCGCAACCCAGCCAACGAGGTAGAGCGCAGCAAGACACCCGCCAGCCGTGGCGACATTGCCATCGTTCACGAATGGCCGCTCGTCGGGTTCCACACCTTCTGCACGCAGCGCCTCACGCGCGTCAGGATGCGTCGTCGCCAGGGGATGCGCAAGCAGGCCAAGCCGCGCAAGAATGAGCGCCCCCCCGCAGATGGAGCCGATCAACTGGCGACTCGGGTCCAGCTGAAATGCGCCCATGAAGGCGGCATCCGACATGGCGGCAGGTACGCCCTCCTTGCCGCTGGAGAAGAGCACGACATCGGCCCGGCTGGCCTCTTCAAGCCGGCCATGCGTCGGAATCAGCAGACCATGGGCCGAACGGAGTTCCGGTTGCTTACCCAGAATCCGAACTTGCCAATCCTTCCTGTTGCGACCCAGAATGTCCCACATCAGGAACAGGTCGATGTCGGTGAATTGCTCAAAGGCGATCAGTGCGATTTGCTTCATTGGCGGCTCCAGAATTGAAGCCGCAGTCTAGAGACGCCGGCACGGCCATACACAGTCTGTACGTTATCGTTACCCCCACCCATGCTGACGCGAGATCAATGGATTGCCGCCGCACTCGATGCGCTTGACCACGAGGGCTACTCCGGCGTGTCTGCCGAGCGCCTGGCCCGGCGCCTGAATGTGACGCGCGGCTCGTTCTATCACCACTTCCGCAGTCGCGAAGCCTTTGTCCGCGCCGTGCTCGCGCAATGGGAGCAGGACTACACCGAGCGGATGCTCGCCCATGCGGCGGAAGGTCTCACCCTGGAAGATGTGCTCACGCGCTATCTGGCGGTGGCCGCCGACAAGCACCCGCAGCGGGAGATCGCGATTCGGGCATGGGCACGCCGGGACCGCGTGGTCGCTGAGTACCAAGAGCGGGTCGACCGTACCCGATTGTGGTTCGCCATCTCGACCTGCCGCGCGAGGATGGACAACCCTGTCGACGCAGAGATCGTGGCACGCTTCGCACACCTGTGGCTCATCGGCGGACAGCAATCGGGGGAGCGTAACCAGCCGGCGTCGTTTGCGCAGCTTGCTCAGATGGCGATTGCGCGGCTGCGGAGCGGCGGACTTCCGCATCGACTCCCTGTGTAGGAGATGCCGCATGGATTCCCACTCCACAACAACGGATGAGCTGGTGCTGCAGGAAGCGCACGCAGGCGTCGTCACCCTCACCCTGAACCGCCCGCTGCAATTCAACGCACTGTCTGAAGCCATGCTGGATGCTTTGCAGCGCGCCCTTGACGACGTGGCGACAGACAACGGCGTACGTTGCGTGGTGCTCGCCGCCGCAGGCAAGGCGTTTTGCGCCGGACACGATTTGCGCGAAATGCGCGGCACACCGCAGCTCGCCCACTACCAGGCGCTGTTTGCGCGCTGCAGCGTGGTAATGCAGGCCATCCAGGCACTGCCGGTGCCGGTCATCGCGCGGGTGCATGGCATTGCCACTGCGGCGGGCTGCCAGCTCGTTGCCAGTTGTGACCTGGCGATTGCGTCCGACGCGGCACAGTTTGCAGTATCAGGCATCAATGTTGGCCTGTTCTGCTCAACGCCTGCCGTAGCGTTGTCGCGCAACGTCTCGGCCAAGCGCGCATTCGACATGCTGGTAACGGGCCGCTTCATCGACGCGGCCACGGCTGCCGACTGGGGCCTCATCAACGAGGCCGTGCCTGACGCTGCGCTTGACGAGGCCATCGCGCGCAAGGTGGCCGACATCCTGTCAAAGAGCCCTGCCGCCATCCGCTATGGCAAGGCGATGTTCTATCGGCAGCGGCAGATGGCACTGAGCGACGCCTATGCCTACGCCGGCGATGTCATGGCGCGCAACATGATGGAAGAGGATGCCGGCGAAGGGATTGACGCGTTTCTGGAGAAGCGGCCGGCCACGTGGCAGCGGTGAGCGGATTCAGTTTTGCACCTGAATCCCCGCACCGCCTGTGCCTCAATGCCGGGGATCGCAGATCGAACAGGGGCGTTTCTTCAGTAGGAACGGTTCGGTCTCGGCTTAAGTGTGGGCGATGGTCTTACCTGCCCAGCGGATCAAAAACCCCTTGGTGGATGGCCTCGCGAGCAAGCCGGCTGCAGTCATCACCCGTGATTTCCACATTCGATCTGTGCGAGTTTTGCTATCCTTTCTTGCGGCGTATCGCGCTGTGCGATACGCTAAAACCTTGCTGGCCCATTCACCTACTTCTGAATACTCCTATGGCAACCAAAGCTAAAACAGCAGCAAAGAAAGCAGCACCGAAGAAGGCCGCGCCGGCAAAGAAGCCTGCCGCCACCACGGCATCGGTCAAACCGTTGAAGAACACGTTCACCAAATCGAGCCTGGTGACCCATCTGGCCGAACAGGCACAGGTTGACGCCAAGGCGGTGAAGGCGGTTCTGCTGCATCTGGAAAACACCATCACAGGCGCACTGCACAAGAAGGGCGCCGGCGAGTTCACGCTGCCGGGCCTGTTCAAGGTGACGTCCGTGAAGGTTCCGGCAACCAAGCGCCGCTTTGGCAAGAACCCCTTTACTGGTTTGGAGCAGTGGTTCGAAGCGAAGCCGGCATCGGTGCGCGTGAAAGTCCGCGCCCTGAAGAAGGTCAAGGATGCGGCCCTGAACGGGTAACACGCCGCAACAGGAATACAGGGGGCTTCGGCCCCCTTTTTTCATGCTGCGCCGGAGCGCACAAGCCCTGCCATACACTCAACACGCTAAATCGTCCGGTATCTCCACCTGATCAAGGAACATTTAAGTGACGCCATTCACATCTGCCTGGTTGCGCCGAGTGGCCCAGCTATCCGTGGTTTTGAATATGGCGCTCGGAAGCGCAACACTAGCCGTAGCGGCGCGATCAGCAGAGCCGACAACCGCGGAAGCATCTGAAAAGCAATGTGAGGCCGTCATTGATGGCGATATTCAACGCTTGCGCGCATTGAACGAACCGCTGCAGCCTTTCCTCAAGTGCCCGCATACCGTATTCACGCAGGCGAGCATCGCCACCGAAAACCTCCGGCAGGAGGATTGGCTAGCGTTCCGTGATCTTGCCCGCCCGGAAGACCGGGCAGAACTGAATAACATGCGCCTGGATTTCTTTATCGGTCTGGCGCCAAACCAGCTGCATCTGAAGCCGGTCTTGCGCGGGATCGAGTTGCTGCTTGACGACGGCGCCGCGCCAACGCGAGACGGCAAGTACGCCTGGGGAGAAGTTGGGCGCCTTCTGCAAGTGCTTGGTAACGGCCGCGTCACGCCTGAAGAATCAGCGCAAGTGGCTCACCTCTTTCTCGATCGCCTGCTCGACAAGGCGCCTGCGGAGCAGACGGCAGATCTATCGACACTCTGGTCGGGCATTGTCGATTTACCGGAACCGCAGCGAGGGGAAGCCCTGCAACGGCTGAAAGCACAGTTCAGCCAGTTCACCCCAAGCCGCGATGCATGGCAGCGCGATCCTGGGGTTACCTATCCGCTCAGAAGCGCGGATATTACGGTTGCCATCCGCAAGCGCGCGCCCATCGACGTCGTGCGCGCCCTGCTTGACCTGCGAGAGCCTGCCCCGCCCGAGATGGCCGCCTGGGATGCCGCCATCCATGCTAGCCGCCTGGACATCGTCGAAACCTTGATCCAACGCGGCTATGCGCTTCCCGTGCAACGCCACGCAACCGGCGTCTGGACATCGCCGCTGATGAGCAGCGCCCAGGTTGCCATCAAGGGAGATACCCGTGCGCTGGAGATGCTGATCGGCATGTCGCCGCAGCCGCTGATTCCGGATGAGGTCAACCAGCGCATGAAAACCGTGCTGTTTGAGGCGTTGAATAAGATTCCCGAAGTCCAGCTCCGGCATATCAATGACCAGCTGAACGCGATGTCGCCGTCGAGCCGTCTTGTTGACATCAACGCGCGGGATCCTCGTGGCTATGGCTTACTGGTCGGCGCCGCGGCCTATGGCGACCTGCCGTTGACGAAATCACTTCTGGAGGCGGGCGCGGACCCCAATGCCAAATCCCCCGCAGGCTTCACCGCACTTGCCTACGCACGCTGCTATGGGCACCCGGATGTTGCACAACTTCTGCAGCAGAAAAGTCACTCAGCCCAAACGGACGACTGCCCGCGCTGAGTACCGGCACAGCCAACGTCAACCGCACTAGCGTGCCTGCACAGCTTCGGACTCCACGCGATCAGGTTGGAACGGTCTGGCATCCAACCGGCGGAAGATCAACGCAGACAGCACCGTCACCAAGCCCATGGTAAGGAAGGCGAGCTGGTAAGCCGGAGCGGCCACGCCGAGCTTCACCGAGAAAAGACTGACGAGCCCGCCGCCGATCGTCACCCCCAAGCCGATCGCCAGCATCTGCACCATCGAAAACAAGCTGTTGCCGCTGCCAGCATCCTGGTGGGACAGCCCCTTGAGCGTGATGCTGTTCATGGCGGCAAACTGCATTGAATTCGCCCACCCGAAAATCGACAGTTGCAGGATCGACAGCGCCAGCGGCCAGCCCGGCGACATGGCCGCAAACGATGCAATGGATACACCGACGATCAACGTGTTGATCAGCAGGAATCCGTCATACCCGAACCGGTTCACAAGGGGCACGACCCAGCGCTTGGCAAGCATGCCCGCAATGGCAATCGGCAACAGCAGCAACCCCGAATGGAACGGCGAATAGCCAAGCTGCAACTGAAACAGCAGCGGAAGCAGAAACGGCACAGCGCCCGAGCCAATCCGGCAGAACAGGTTGCCGATCAGGCCAACACTGAAGTTGGGCTCCCGGAACAGCGATAGCCGGAACAGCGGAGAGACACGCCGCCTTGCATGCGGGATATAGAGCAGTGCACTGACGAGACTGACGGCAACGAGTAGCGCACTCCACGGGCTATCCGCGCCGCTCTCCAACGCCAGTGAAAACGTCACCATGCACATCGACAGCAGACCGCAGCCGATCCAGTCGAATGGCGCCACCGCGTTGGATGCGTCCTGCGGCAGATAGCGTCGTACCGCGAGCAGGCCCACCAGACCGACCGGCACATTGATCAGAAAAATCCAGTGCCAAGAGGCATCCTGCACGAGCCATCCGCCCAGCGCCGGCCCCAGGAGCGGCCCCACCTGCCCGGCCACCGACACGAAAGCCAGTGCCGCGATGTACTGCTCGCCCGGAATATTGCGCAACACCGCCAGCCGGCCAACCGGCAGCAGCATGGAGCCCCCAATGCCCTGCAAAACGCGGGCGATGACGAGTTGCGGCAGCGTGTGGGCCGTGGCACAGAACACTGAGCCGATCACGAAAATCAGGATGGCGCTGAAATAGACGCGACGCGTGCCGAACTTGTCAGCCAGCCAACCCGACGCCGGCGTCAGCAGCGCCATGGTCAGCGTATAAGCCACCACGACCGATTTGAGGTCGAGCGGTTTCTCGCCCAGGCTGTGCGCCATCGAGGGCAGCGCGGTATTGACGATCGTCGTGTCCAGCGCCTGCATGAAGAAGCCTGCAAAGACGATCCACAGCATGGCCTTCTGAGACACATCCTGTTTGGCGACGGCGGAAGAAGCGGTGTGCATGAGCAATCCTGGGAGTACCTGCCCAGAACGTTCCGGACAACACCCGCAATGCTACGCATGGTTGACCAATCGGGAACCCCTCTGGAGACGTTGACTGTCATCGGAAAATCCGATGACAATGCGCCATGCTCAATCCCGTATGGATTCAGACCTTCGCCACCGTGGCCGCGGCACGCAGCTTTACCGATGCCGGGCGCCAGCTTGGCTTGTCGCAATCGTCGGTCAGCGATCACATCCGCCGCCTGGAACAGAGCGTGAACCGACGGCTGTTTGTGCGCGACACGCACTCCCTATCACTGACGCCCGATGGCGAGGCGCTGCTCGTCCACGCAAGGCTGATCCTCGAATCGCTGGCGCGCGCCGAGCTGCAGTTCAGCGCGCCTCGGCTACAGGGGCGCGTTCGGCTGGGAACATCGGAGGACCTGGCCTCCGGGCCACTGCCCAATCTGCTGGCGGCATTCCGTGCCACGCACCCGGACGTCGAGCTTGAGATCACGATGGGGATGACCAGCAAGCTTTACGAGGGCATTGAAGACGGCTCGCTCGACCTGATCATCGGCAAGCGCCGCGAAGGCGGGCGGCGCGGTGTACCGCTGTTCCGTGGTCAGCTCGAATGGCTGGCGCGGCCCGGCACCGCAGTCGATGTGGGTCAGCCGCTGCCGCTCATCCTCGTCAATGAGCCGAGCGTGACCCGCTCGGTGGTGCTGGACACACTGGCGGCGGCAGGCTGGCTCTGGCGCGTGGTGTGCACCAGCAGCAGCCATTCCGGCTGCATTGCCGCAGCACGCGGCGGCCTAGGCATTACGGTGCGTGCGCAAGACCTGACCGGGGGCGGACTGGTGCCGCCCGTCAACGTCGATGCGCTGCCGCCCCTGCCGGCAATCGAATTCATCACGCTGTCGGCGCGGCGGCTGACCAAGCCTGCGGAAACGCTCCTGCAGCTCATCCGCAAGAGTGACCTGCGCGCAGGGCGGGCGGACTGAAAGCGAAAGGCGGAATACCGCCAGGACGACAGCAAGCGGTAAAGGGTAAGGCGATCGACGTACACCGCGGAGTTCAAGGCGGTACCTCTCCCCAGCAAATGGCCGATGGAACGCCACTTGGCCACACGATGGGCTCACGACCATGCCGCGCCATCTGCAAGGCCAGCCAGCTACCCGGGGTGGTTGATCTCCATCAGAATGCAGGTTTCAAATCGCGAGGGTTGTCCCTCGCGCCCCCGGAGACTTCATGAATGCTCCCGCAGGAACCGCCGGCTATGGCAGCCGTGCGACTGAGTTGGTTGCGCAGTATGAAAGCATTGCGTTTGAGGCGGTTCACCGAGATGTCATCCACCTCTTTCCGCAACATGAAGCCGATGTGCTCGACATCGGTGCCGGCTCCGGCCGCGATGCTGCCGCACTGGCTGCACGCGGGCATCGCGTCGTCGCGGTCGAGCCAACACCGGAGTTACGTCAAGAAGGAAAGCGACTGCATCCGTTGCCCAATCTTGAATGGGTGGACGATCACCTGCCGATGCTGCCTGTGATGCGCAACAGCGCGCGGCGCTTTGATCTCATCCTGCTCACCGCGGTCTGGATGCACCTTGACGAAACGGAGCGGAAGGTTGCAATGTCTGCCGTGGCCGGATTGGTGCGCGCTGGTGGCGTAATCGTCATGTCGCTTCGGCACGGTCCGGTTCCGGAGGGGCGGCGAATGTTCGATGTGTCCGCAGATGAGACGATCGCTCTTGGTCGACAAGCCGGCTTGCAAGAACATCACCGCAGCACGCGCGAAGACATGCTTGGCCGGGGTGATGTGACGTGGAGCTTCCTCGCCCTGAAGCGGGAATCCTGAATTACCGCAGCCGGCATGACGCCATGCCCCTCCTCAGGCATGGCACGGCTGCGGATACCCTGTTGGACGTCTACACGGAGGCAAACCGATGGCACGCGTTCGAGTTGCAGGCTTCACCATCTCGCTCGACGGATATGGAGCGGGTCCGCATCAAGACATCAACCATCCGCTCGGCGTTGGCGGGATCGAACTGCACCAGTGGCTGATCCCGACACGCACATTCCAGCAGGCCCTGTTCGGCAAGGACGGCGGTACGACCGGGGTGGACGATGATTTCGCTGCCCGTAGCTTTCAGAATGTCGGCGCCTGGATTCTCGGGCGGAACATGTTCGGCCCCATTCGCGGGGACTGGCCAGACATGAATTGGAAAGGCTGGTGGGGAGACAGCCCGCCGTATCACGTTCCGGTGTTCGTCCTGACCCACCATGCTCGCCCCTCTATTGAGATGGAGGGCGGCACGACGTTCCACTTCGTCACAGGAGGCATTCGCGAGGCGCTTGACCGTGCACGTGAGGCTGCTGCCGGAAAGGATGTGCGGATCGGTGGTGGACCGAACACCATCCGGCAGTATCTTCGTGAGGGCCTGATTGACGAACTGCACATTGCGATCTCGCCTGTCCTGCTCGGCCAGGGGGAGCCGCTGTTCGAAGGGCTGGACTTGCGGGCGCTGGGGTACGCATGCGTTCAATCTGTCGCGTCGGAGAAGGCCACGCATGTCGTCCTGCAGCGCCAGGCGCGTGCGGACGCTAGCGCTTGAGGCTTCTCCGATCTGACGGCGTCGTCCGAACCTCGGGGGCCGGAAACGATCTTCATGACCACGCTCGGCCTACGCATGGATGGCCGAGCGCGCCGTTGGCAACAGCCGGTGCGTCTCGGTCGACCGAATCGGCCACTGCGCCAACTGCGGGGCAATCTCACGCGCCCATAGATTCGAGCGGCCGAATGCCTCAAACCGTGCGAGGTCGGGAAACACGGCAACGCCCACCAGCACGTGCTCGCTTGCACGCACGGGCAATCGGGGGAAGTTGTTCTCACGGGGCTCTGTGGTGTACCAGCCCTGAGCGCCCGCGCCACCGACGTTGAGAACGTAGGTCATGCGTTCGCGGCAGAACGCCAGAAGCTCTGTTGACGCCGGCGCCTCCAGATAGAAGACCGTGATGTCGACAAACCCTGGCGGAATCGCCACCGCATCACGACTCGCGCGGTGCATCACATCCGTGGGCAGGTGTGCGCCCTCCCAGGCGGGGCGCAGCAACAGTACGTTGTCCGAATCCAGCATCGTGGCGTTGGCCGCCTCGGCATGCGCCTGCCAGGTGGCGCCGCCATAGAAGGCCTGCAGGCCGCTCAGACGGGTCTGCATGCTCTCAAACCCACGCAGCCAGACAAACAGATCCGGATGATCCAGGTCGCGGAACTGTCCCATGATCGTCATCCCGACCGCTTCCTGCGGCTCGACCAGCTCACGATCAAAGAGGTCAATCAACGCATCGCGCTTGTTGGGGCGAAGCGTGTATTGGCGCAGCTCGATCACCTCCAGTTGCCTGTCTTGAATGCTCGCGTTCATGTTTGACCTTTGCGTGGGGAATGCACCCACGATATGTCCATTAACATGACACCTCATGTCATGTATTTGAGGTCGTAGGACATTCATGAAAGCGAGCCGGCTGCTGTCGATCATGATGCTGCTGCAAGCGCGCGGGCGGATGACTGCACCGGCACTGGCTGAAGCACTGGAGGTTTCCGAACGCACGATCCTGCGGGATATCGATCAGCTCTCCACTGCCGGCGTGCCCATCTGGGGAGACCGCGGTCGCAACGGCGGCTTTCAGCTGCGTGAGGGTTGGCGCACCGACCTCACCGGCCTTACCCAGCAGGAAGCGCACGCGCTGTTTCTGGCAGGTTTACCCGGCCCAGCAACGGAGCTTGGCCTGGACGACATGGCGACCTCCGCGCGGCGGAAGATGATTGCAAGCCTGGCCCCAGACTCGCGCGAGCACGCGGATCGCGTCGCCAGCCGGCTGCATATCGATACGGTGGATTGGTACCGCGCACAGGAAACGCCGGTGTTCCTGCGTGAAGTGGCCGACGCGGTGTGGAGCGCGCACCGTATCGAAGTGAAGTACGAAAGTTGGCGCGGCGTATCCAATCGCGAACTTGAACCGCTCGGCCTGGTGCTCAAAGGCGGGGCCTGGTACCTGGTTGCCAAAGTGGTGGGCAAGCCCAGCCCATTGACCTTCCGGCTCGCGAAGATCGTCGAACTCAAGCCCTCGCGCCGCCGCTTCAGGCGGCCCGCACGGTTTGATCTGGCCAGGCACTGGCATGACGCCATGCACCGGTACGAAACCGATCTCTATCGGTTGACGGCGCACATTGCTGTCTCGCCGCGTGGCGAGAACTGGCTCATCAACGCGCGCGTCAAGACGCTGCCTGTCGCGCAGGATGCCGGGCATGCCGAGGTGCCATCCGGCTGGAAGGCGTGTCTGATGCCCATCGAATCCATCGAGCACGGTGCGCGAAAGTTGCTGGGATACGGCGCCCACGTAAAGATACTGGGGCCGCAGGAACTCAAGCATCAGTTGATGGAAGAGCTGCTGCAGTTGAAGGCGCTCTATAAGAAGTAAGCCCGCGCAGCTACGCCAGCGCACCTCCACACATTCCCCAACGGTCGTCGCTCGCGCTATCCAAGCCCCCATCTCCGGCGACTGAAAGCCCGTTTCACATTGCGAAATTCGTCTGGAATTTCCGCGCCACCTCGTTTTCGCTCCGCGAAAACACTTTCCGCATTGCAAAAAACAGTACGTAACCCGTTGAAAAATAACAATAAACAAAGTCTTATGTCTTATATAAGACCTTGTTGCGACGCATCAAGGCAGCACTACAATTTGGTCATGCGGTTCGCTTCGAGTTTCGACAAACGTGGCGACACACCCACCCAGTTACTCAAACACGTTTTGCCCTTAGGAGAGACACATGGCCCAGTACCAAGACGACATCAAGGCAGTTGCCGGTTTGAAAGAAACCCACGGCAGCGCATGGAATGCGATCAACCCCGAGTACGCAGCCCGCATGCGTGCGCAGAACAAGTTCAAGACGGGTCTGGACATCGCCAAGTACACCGCCAAGATCATGCGCGCCGACATGGCTGCCTACGACGCTGATCCGGCCAAGTACACCCAGTCGCTGGGCTGCTGGCACGGCTTCATCGGTCAGCAGAAGATGATCTCCATCAAGAAGCACTTCAACAGCACCGAGCGCCGCTATCTGTACCTGTCGGGCTGGATGGTCGCTGCGCTGCGCTCGGAGTTCGGCCCGCTGCCGGACCAGTCGATGCACGAGAAGACCTCGGTCAGCGCACTGATCCGCGAGCTGTACACCTTCCTGCGCCAAGCGGATGCCCGTGAACTGGGCGGCCTGTTCCGCGAGCTGGACGCCGCCAAGGATGCCGCTACCAAGGCCGCCATCCAGCAGAAGATCGACAACCACGTGACGCACGTGGTGCCCATCATTGCCGACATCGACGCTGGTTTCGGCAATGCTGAAGCCACCTACCTGCTGGCCAAGCAGTTCATCGAAGCCGGTGCATGCTGCATCCAGATCGAAAACCAAGTGTCGGACGAGAAGCAGTGCGGCCACCAAGACGGCAAGGTCACCGTGCCGCACGAGGACTTCCTGGCCAAGATCCGCGCGATCCGCTACGCGTTCCTGGAGCTGGGCGTGGACGACGGCATCATCGTGGCCCGTACTGACTCGCTGGGCGCCGGCCTGACCAAGCAGATCGCCGTGACCAAGGAGCCGGGCGACCTGGGCGACCAATACAACGCGTTCCTCGACTGCGAAGAGCTGTCGGCAGATCAACTGGGCAACGGTGACGTGGTCATCAAGCGCGACGGCAAGCTGCTGCGCCCCAAGCGCCTGCCGAGCAACCTGTTCCAGTTCCGCGCTGGCACGGGCGAAGCACGCTGCGTGCTGGATTGCATCACCTCGCTGCAAAACGGCGCCGACCTGCTGTGGATCGAAACCGAGAAGCCGCACATCGCGCAGATCGGCGGCATGGTGAAAGAGATCCGCAAGGTCATCCCGAACGCCAAGCTGGTGTACAACAACAGCCCGTCGTTCAACTGGACGCTGAACTTCCGTCAGCAGGTGTATGACGCAATGAAGGAAGCCGGCAAGGATGTGTCGGCCTACGAGCGCGGCGCGCTGATGAGCCCGGAATACGACGACACCGAACTGGCCAAGATCGCTGACGAGAAGATCCGCACCTTCCAGGCCGACGCATCGCGCGAAGCCGGTATCTTCCACCACCTGATCACGCTGCCGACGTACCACACCGCCGCGCTGTCGACCGACAACCTGGCCAAGGAATACTTCGGCGACCAAGGCATGCTGGGTTATGTGGCTGGCGTGCAGCGCAAGGAAATCCGTCAAGGCATCGCCTGCGTCAAGCACCAGAACATGTCGGGCTCGGACATCGGCGATGACCACAAGGAATACTTCAGCGGCGAAGCAGCGCTGAAGGCTGCCGGTAAGGACAACACGATGAATCAGTTCCACTGATACGGGTCTTGCCTCAAGCAAAACGCCAACCCTAGGGTTGGCGTTTTTTTTTGGAGGCGCCGAGAAGACTCACCAGCCGGAGCACCCTACGACAGCAAGCGCGCGTGTAGGCCTGCCTGAGCGAAAGCATTCAATAGCAAATGCCGGTAGCCGTAGAGTTGGCATTGATGGTGGGTGTATTGAAATTGACGATATGCGGAGCCCCACTCGCGCAGGCCATCACCCAGGCTTTCTGATTTTGCACGGCGGTGCCCAGAAGGATGTCCGTCTGCCCAGGGCTCAACGAGTCAGCACCTTGCTCATACACATAACCGGTTGGGCTGTAGGAGGCTGAATGGCCCTGGCAGACAAATAGCGAACCCGTTGAGCTGGGCGCCGTTGCGTAGAGGTTGCAGAAGGAATAGCCAATTCTGGCGTTGCAGGTATTCGTCACGGTAATCGAGCCCTGTGCGTTGGTGCCCATGCGCAAGCAATTGACGGCGCTCGTGCCGGAATTGGTGCTGATGCTGCCGCTACTGCCACCGCTGCTGCCGCCGTTGTTTCCGCCCCCATTGCCCGGCGTGCCGCCGTTGGAACCCGCCCCCACGTAGACGTAAAGGCCTGCGTGGTCGCCGCCCGCGCAGTTACTGTAGGCAAAACCGTAGCCCGTTGTCGTGCTCGGGTTGACGGTCACGTTCAGGCCCTTGGCAAACGTCTGCGCATTGGTGAACCAATCCGCTTGCGTCACGCCCGTGCTGCAACTTGCGCTGAGTACGACGTTGGTCCCGGCCGGCAATGGACTGTTTGCCGTGGATGCCGGAGACGCAGACACCGTGCATTGCGGCTTGACGGCACTGCAGCTTGCGCCATCGCCGGTGAGGGAACCTCCAGACCCGGATGCATTGCTGCCACGACTTCCATCATCGCCACCGCCGCATGCGGCGATCATCAGAGCGGCGCTTGCGCATAAGAGCAAGGTCGCCAGCCGGTTGGTGCGTTTCATTGTTATCTCTCCCTGTTTTGAACATGACCTGAGCCGTAGAAAGGGGGATCGCTCAGGTAGGCGCAGAAATAACAAACCGGGTGGGCGCAAACATCCCCAAATTTAGGGGCACAGCGGGACAGGGAAAGACGTTGATAAGGAAGACGCTTCCTGAAAGGCCGGCACTTGATCGGTAGTGCAAACCTTGCCGTGTACCCGCCCACCCTCAACGGTGGTCGGCTCCCCCAATCAACCAGTTAGAGGGCAAGACGATGGCGTTACTGATTCAAGCTGTTCCCTTCTCTTGCGGACGCTGCTCCGCGCATTTCCCCTCCCCGCCTTGTACTGATCGCACGCAATTTGCGGAGGTGCACGATGGCGCTTGAACGTAACCGCGACTATCTGCGAGGCGCGCTGGCAGCTCGTGAATTCTTGCGGCGGACGCAGGCGGGATTGAAGCTGCATCGGCAGTTTGAGCCGAGGGTGTTCCGGTGGGAGTTTCAGAGTTACGCCTGCGAAAAATCGGCTGAGTACCACGCGGGTTTTTTGGATGGGATTGGGGTGTATCTGCTCACCACGTTGGAGGGGTGCTGGTGGATTTGTATCGGTGGGAGTTGTTGGGGGCGTTGGAGCGGGGGCGGGGTAAATAAGAAGGTGTAGTTGCTTTCCCCGGGGACGGGCGGGGAAACTATCATCCAAGGAATCCTGACCATGAATTAAGTCCTATGAGTGAAATACCGACAGTTAAGCTTGCAGCTCTGCATCGCCATTGGATCATCGCCGACGCCGTGCGCGTTGTAGTACAGCAAAAGGTACTCACACCCGATCAAGAAGAACGCGCACTTAAGAACCTCGGTATCGAATACGTAGCATTCGGTGAGCATGCCTCGATGGTTTTCCGTATGCAGGTCTGGTACTCATTGCTATACGTGGTTGTTGAAGGCTACAAGGAACTCGACCTCAGATACGAACCTCTCGAAGAAGTCTTGGCGAAGGGTGACTATGTGGATCTATTGCGCCGGTTTCGCAACGCAACGTTCCACTATCAAGCAGATCCACTCAACGATAAGTTGATTGACTTGGGCTGCTGCCGGTTCAGTGGACACCGACCTAAGCTTCTCGAGCTTGCTCAAACTGTATCGGACTGACGTAGCCGAGCGTCGAATGCCTGCGCGTCGGATTGTAGAAGCGCTCGATGTAGTCGAAC
>NZ_JAELUI010000309.1 GCF_016429285.1 Ralstonia sp. ASV6 | reverse complement strand
TCTCAATCCGCTGCTGCTCGGCGTTATGCTGGGCTTTCGGGCCGGTTTTCTCCTCGATGGCGCCGGTCAGTTGCTTCCACTTGTCCGGGTTGGCCCATTCGCTCTCGTGCTTGATGATGAGCCGTGACAGACTGAACGCCCGCCACGGGTCGTCGTAGACTGCGCAGAGGTCGTCAGCGGCTCGGCAGCCATCCCCGGTTGGGTAGACGGCACGATAGACGCCTGCCATCAGCGGGCTGAGATTGGGCAGCGCCGCAGGCTCAGAGACTGCCGCTTGCATGGCGTAGTCGATATACGTCTGGGTGGTCGCAAATAGCGTATGCGTGGCGTCGTGCTCACCCTCGAACGTCTCGAAGTCGATCCACGATTGCGCGAACTCGCGCGTCACACGGCCACCTGGAAAGAGTTGCTCGCGCACCCACCCGCTAATGTCTTGGTGCAGCATATTTGCGCCGCGAACCTTCCACCAATTCCGTTTTTGGCCATCAACGCCCGATGCGGTTTCGGTGTGGCGGTTTTCTGGGGACTTGGTCAGATGGGCAAAGGTCTCGATCAGCGTAACGTCGGTACGCGGGGCATCCTGGCCCTCCTGAAACGGCTCCCTGTACAGTTTCGTGCCCTTGCCAACCCGCAGGATCGTGGGCTCGCTGGGTAACCCGAGTTGCTCCCAGTCTTTGGGTCTGAACGAGTGATCTCGAATCCACTCCCGCCCTTGCGCGAGGAAGGGCTTAATGTCATCCCCGCAGAACACTTCAATGTGCACTATCCGGTTCGCGCCCGGCGCGGTGAGCGACTCATAAAGCCCGAGGTGGCCGATCAGGTCGCCCGCATTGATCGGACGCGGTTTCGGCAATACGACCACCTGATCAAACGCGTCCTCCGACAAGACCTCGCGGGCTTCAAGCTGCCCCACGTTGTTCTTGCCAAGATAGACCCATTTACCGATGACTGCGGCAGGATCCACCCAATCACCCGCCTTGGCCGGATAGGGCGTGACGCCATTGGCTTCTACGATTTGGCCCCACTTCTTCTCACGCTTGCCGATACGGACTTGCGCACCTTGCGGCAAGATCGCGACGGGTTGGCTGTTTGAGGTGGCACCGGCCCGCACGCGCAGGCCAACATGTGAGGACGGCGCGACTTGACCGCCTGACCCATTGGCGACCGGGTCATTGGCGTATTGCGTGACTTCGAAACAGGTCGGCCAGTACGCTGGCCAAGGGCCGCTTTCCGGGTATTCCGAGAACGACCGCAAGTGCATGTACAAGCTGAAGAAGGTCAGCCGACTGTCCTTGGGGAACTCCATGACGTGGCGCACGAGCACGAAACTGGTGCTGTATGGCGAATCAATGACGGGGTCGTCAT
>NZ_JAELUI010000308.1 GCF_016429285.1 Ralstonia sp. ASV6 | reverse complement strand
GATCAGCACCGCGCCCGCTTGCATCTGCGCAAGCTCTGCGGGTTCGGGCGAGCGCACCTTGAGCACGATCTGCGCGCCCAGTGCCTGCGCTGCGGTGCCGATCTTGGCGCCGACGGCCGCGTAAGCCTCGTCTGGCTGAGCGGCCGCCACGCCGGCGCCGGATTGCACCGTCACCTGATGGCCTTGCGCCACGTACTTCTTGATCGTCTCCGGGGTCGCGGCAACGCGCGTCTCGTCCGCCCGCGTCTCCTGCGGGATGCCGATGTGCATCGTGTTCTCCTCGTTGTGGTGCGCGCAAGAGGTGAAGAAGGGCGCGCTTTGATCGGTTTTATTGAACGCTGTGCAGCTTACCCGAAGTTTTTGGCAGTGGGACGCTCCTCGAAGATCACATCGGTATTCCAAAGGAGTGAAGAACACGGGCCGATCCGTCGCAAACGTGTGCCGAACTGAGCACAACTTAGGACAACGAACGACGAGCCGCCAGCGCGAGCGGGAAGTGCGTCCGCCCGCTACAATAACGCCTTGTTTTTGTTGCCTTTTTGCCATGAGCCAAGCCGTTCGCTGGAAACCCAGCGTCACCGTTGCCGCCGTCATTGAACAGAACGGGCGCTTCCTGCTGGTCGAGGAGCACACCGATGCCGGTCTGCGCCTGAACCAGCCCGCGGGCCATCTCGACCCGGATGAAAGCCTGGTGGATGCCGTCGCTCGCGAGGCGCTGGAGGAAACCACGTACAGTTTCGTGCCGACCGCCTTTCTTGGCTGCTACATGGCGCAGTTTCAGCCGCCGCAGGGCGATCCGGTCACCTATGTGCGAATGGCCTTCACGGGCGAGCTTGGGCCACAGGACCCGCGCCGCACGCTCGACGAGGGCATCGTCCGCACGGTCTGGATGACGCCGGACGAGATCCGCGCCAGCCGCGATCGGCATCGCAGCCCGCTACTGCTCGCTTGCGTGGAGGACTACCTGGCCGGCAAGCGCTATCCGCTTGACATCATCCATACGCACGCCAGCGTGTATGGCCTGGGGGTGGCGCCATGAGCAAGAAACGCGTCGTCGTCGGCATGTCCGGCGGCGTGGATTCCTCCGTCACGGCGTGGCTGCTCAAGCAGCAGGGCTACGAGGTCATCGGCCTGTTCATGAAGAACTGGGAAGACGATGACGACAGCGAATACTGCTCGACCCGACAAGACTGGATCGACGTCGTCTCTGTCGCCGACCTGGTTGGCGTGGACGTGGAGGCGGTCAACTTTGCGGCCGAGTACAAGGATCGCGTGTTTGCGGACTTTTTGCGCGAATACTCCGCCGGCCGCACGCCCAATCCTGACGTGCTGTGCAACGCCGAGATCAAGTTCAAGGCCTTCCTGGACC
>NZ_JAELUI010000307.1 GCF_016429285.1 Ralstonia sp. ASV6 | reverse complement strand
GGGTTGAGCGCGGCGCCCCGCAAGGGCTACAAGGAAGTCGGATTTTGTCGCTGTGCCCAGCCGTGGGGACTTCTATTGGGGAAACCCCCAGGCACTTGCGGTACCGTTTCGGGTCACGTGGGATTCTTCGCGGCCCTTATCGCTCGTGCCACTGCCGAGCGGCTAACGCTGAACTCCTGCTGTGCTTGGGTCCAGGAGTTACCCGCCGCTACATAAGCCACGATGGCTGCGTCGTCATGTTGCTTCACGCGTCCCCTGTACTTCCCTTCGCCCTTGGCGATCTCGATGCCCCGCGCCTGCATCTCGCGCCGGTTCAGGTAGTCCGCCTCTCCCTGTGCGGCCATGAATGCCAGCACTGCATCGCGGGTCGCCTTGGCGATGGCGTCCGTCGCGCCTCCATCGAACTCCATCCCATTGAGCGTGCAACGGACCTTTACGCCCTTGTCCATCAGGCGACGCATGGTGGCGTGCAGTTCGTCGTAGCGACGGGAGATGCGGTCCAGCCAGCGGACTACCAACACGTCTCCTCGACGCAGGCGGCGCTCAAGGATGGCCCACTCGCGACGGTCGGCGGGTGCAACGTGATACCCGCTCACGCCCTCATCGACGTGTACATGATCCTGCGGGATGCCAAGCGTCTGTGCCTCGGTGGTCTGGGTAGCGATGGTCTGCCCGTCCGTGGTCGAGATGCGTCCGTAGTAAAAGGTCTGGGACATAGGGGTCTATGGTGTCATTGAGGTATGGTGTCGATTATTGAGGTGATGTCAGCCGACAGTCAACTCTAATGACACTATGCTGGCCCCTTGCTTGAAAGGTGCCATATAGGTACACCTAGTTGACACTGTTGTTGGGCGACGCAGAGGTGCCTCGCGGCCGACTGGCCCTTGGCTGTGTCGTACCCGTCTCGCGGCAAGGTGGGTCTATAGTTCGACCGTCCATTCGGCGGGGAGGGTATGGGGGAGACCCAATATCGGCGGCGCTCCAACAGTACGCGCGAATTTTCTGGGGTTAGAAGAGACGGGAAAATCGGGGGCGGCATTCGAAAAGCGGTCCATTCAGCGCCTCACGCGCGCTCATGGGGCTGGTAGGTCCCTTGTAGTACCATGTGCCGTTATTTTTCGCCCGCCTATCAACGCATGTTTGAGACAAAGACCTACGACGACCCTATGGTGCTCGATCCCGCAATTAGGGCGCGTTGGGCGTTCCACGAAACCAGCTCCGCTGCCGCTGTGCTGCGGGCAGTTTGTGGGGAGGAATGGGCGGATATTACTAATGTTCTACGCACGTTCCAGCTCGTTCCTAGTCGATGGTTGCGTGCAGGTGGGAATCGCGGGGGCATCGCGAAAGATATCGACGGTATGTTCAATGCGCTAGGGTGGCGGGAAAGGCGTGTCGATCTGATCACTCAGGGC
>NZ_JAELUI010000306.1 GCF_016429285.1 Ralstonia sp. ASV6 | reverse complement strand
GGTACACACCGTCCAGCGCGGATGCCCCCTCCGGAATCACCCACAGCCGCATCAGCCCGAGCACGTGGTCGATGCGCACGCCACCCGGTGTGGACATGACTGCGCGCAGCATCTCGATGAAGGCGGCAAATCCGTGCGAGCGCATGGCACGCGGGCTGAAGGTGGTCAGGCCCCAGTTCTGCCCGTGCGTGTTGAAGAGATCGGGCGGTGCGCCAACCGTTACGCCAATCAGGACTTCCTGCTGCCGGCTCCATACATGGCTGCCCGCGCTGTCGGTGCCGATGGCCAGGTCTGCGATCAGGCCGATGGCCATGCCTGCGTCTTCCGCACCGCGTTGCGCGGCGGCTAACTGGCGCGCCGCGGCCCACTGCAAGAACAGATGGAAATCGACGGCCTCCGCATGGTCATGGGCAAAAGCACGTACCGCTGGGTTGGATGGCGATTGATACGCCGCGGGCCACTGCTTCCAATGCCACGTCTGCGGATCGCGTTTGCGTACATGCGCATCGAGCGCCTCGTAGTGCGCGTGGTCGAGCAGGCTCTGGCCGCGTGCGGCGCAGAACGTCCGGAAGTCTTCGCGCAGGCGCCTGACGTTTTCATTACCGGCGGCCGCCTGCTCCCGCATTTGCCGATGCAGCGCGCGTAGTACCGTCAACCGGGCTGTGGCGCTGGCAGGCCAGTCGATCAGTGTTGCCGCTTCCAATCGGGTGTAGACGTCAGTCAGGCCGTTGTCCGCTATCGCTTGTCGAACGGCGTGCTCGCCGAACAGCGCTGCGGGGTCGATCATCGTTGCGTTGAGAAACAGCCGGCTTGATGGTGAATAGGGCGAGTAGCGTTGCGGTTCCGCGCTGAACATGGCATGCACCGGGCTCAGGGCCAGTGCATCGGCACCATGTTGCGCGAGGCTGCGCGCCAGCGCGCCAGCGTTGGCGTAGCTGCCCAATCCGGCAGAGAGCGGGGCCAATTCAGCCGCGGCACGTAAGCCATAGAGCTGCGCTGAAGACCCCCACAGGCGGGCATCCTGTGTGCGCTTGCGTTCGTGCAGCGCATCGGCCACGGCATAGCAGCGTGGTGGGGCAATGGCGAGCGTGGCGTCGATGCTGCTGCCCGCTCCGGTGTCGATGCGCAATCGGTGGTAGCCGGCTGTCGGCACGGGCGCCAATTGCAGCGTGGCGCGATCTCGATCGGCACCGACGGTGCTTTCAACCGTGGCGCCGCCGTGTTCGTACTCGATGCGGTATGGCCGGCCCTCCAGCGCAGCCCGTTGGCGCGGTGCGGTCACCAACTGGATTGGCTGACCGACGATGCCAGTCACCAGCGCAGGCACAGTCACGTTGTCGGCTTCCGCTTGCAACCGCGCATGGCTGTCTGCGACTTCCGCCGCAGTGCTGGCTGGTAGGCCCAGGCAGCCCAGCACC
>NZ_JAELUI010000305.1 GCF_016429285.1 Ralstonia sp. ASV6 | reverse complement strand
GAACCGCCCCGGTCTCGCTTGGAAGGACGCTATGAACCAATTCGCTATCCTCTATGCAGATCGATTCGTTCGACCGTCCGTGTGATTCTCAACCCCAGCCTTGAACACGGAAATCCTGACACTCCCGAGCACCCGGCACGCGGGCGTTGCCCGCAGGCCATCAATGGGCCGCCGACGTGGCCGCCTGTCCGTCCGCTGGGGCGGGCTCATGCCGGCCACCCATCCGCCACAGCACCACCGCCACCACATGGCACGCCGCTGCCGCCCACCCCAGCATGCCCGGCCCGCCATGGGCCAGTGCCAGCGCCCCCACGCTCGACCCCAGCGCAATCCCCACATACACCGCAGATGCATGCAGCGACAGCGTGATCGGCGATACGTCTGGTGCCAAGCGGATCAGCCGGGTCGCCTGTGCCGGCCCGAAGCCCCAGCCCGCCATGCCCCACAGCACAACCGCACCGATGGCGACAGCGCCTGCCACCGAGCCATGCAGCACCTGGGCCGATAGCGACAGCACCGAGAACGCCAGCACGATGCCCACGCTGCTCACCGCCAGCACGCGGGCGACGCCTGCGCGGTCCGTCATGTGCCCGCCCAACCCGGTGCCCAGCGCTGCGAAACTGCCCACCAGAAACAGCACGATGCCCACGTGCTGCGGCGCAAAGCCCAACCCCTGCACAAAGAACGGCGCGACGTACGTATAGAACGTGAAGCCGCCTGCGGCCCACAGCGCGGACACCGCCAGCGCACCGAGCATGCCGGGCCGGCGCGCCACGCTCAGGCGTTGGGCCAGCGTGGTCACGCTGTGCGGCAACGCACGCGGCAGGCCGAACGCGAGGCCCGCCGTGGCGAGTGCCGACAGCACGCCGCACGCCACGAAGGTCGAACGCCAGTCGCCCTGGGCCGCAATCCACGCACCCAGCGGTACGCCCAGCGCCACCGCCACCGTACCGCCGCCCGTGATGATGGCGAGTGCCGAGCCACTGCGTGCGGCTGGCACCAGCGAGGTCGCCACCGCATTGGCGGTCGGCAGGAACACGCCTGCGGCCAGCGCCAGCAGCACGCGCGCCGCCATCAGCTGCCCGAAGCTGTGTGCACCAGCGGCCAGCAGGTTGCCCGCCGCAAAGATGGCCAGCGCGCAGATCAGCACGCGGCGCCGGTCGACGTTGCCGAGCAGCGTCGCCATCACGGGCGAGCCCACGGCGTAGGTGACGGCAAACACAGTGACGAGCTGCCCCGCCGCCGGCACGCTCACGCCCAGGTCTGCGGCCAGCACCGGCAGCAGGCCGGCAATCATGAATCCTTCGGTGCCGATGGCGAACGCGCCCAGGCACAACCACCACAGCGATGCCGGCATGGTCGGCTCCTGTCAGAAGAGGAAAGCGGGAGGAGGGGCGGAGCCTGTGGCTCCGCAGGGGACTAGAGCGCGGTAGTGTCGGCGGTCTGGCCGAACAGCACGCGGC
>NZ_JAELUI010000304.1 GCF_016429285.1 Ralstonia sp. ASV6 | reverse complement strand
GGTCAGGCCGCTTTCTCAATGGGAGACGGATAGCCCAGGCTCAAAACCTCCACTTCAACGCAGGTCTTGCCGAAGTGGCGCAGCATCGTTTTGGCCGAAGGCCAGAACGGCAAGTACGACGTGTGGGATTCGTTGAGCCTCGGGAAGTGCTCGGCGGCGCGGCGCTTGCCAAACGTCCTGACTAGCTTTGCCTTTTGCTGTGCGCTGTAGAACGGGCGGACGATGGGGCGGCAGAAGCGCTTTGCCTCCTCGCAGTCACCCTTGACCCACCCCATATCGCGTATGCCATTGACGTACACGCACAGGATGTACTTAAGCGGCTTCTCCCGCTCGACGCGGAGGTCAACGGTGTAGCCATCGCACTTGAGTTGCACCATGCCGTAGGGGCTGGCCAGCTCGTACTCAATAGCGATGATCTGCTCACGGGTCAGTTTTGCCACATCACTCTCCTTTGCTCTTCGTCGCTGCCTTTTCTGGCCGTCCCGCCATGACCGCGAACACGTTGATAACCGTCGCCGCGATCAGGAACGCCCAAGCGACGTAACGAAAAAAATCGACCATCCAGCTCACTCCTCCGCGTCGCCACGCTGCTCAGCGCGACGATGCTCGATGAAGGCCAGGACGATCACGGCGCTGGCAAGAACGTGGGCCAGCAGAACGACCCCTTCAGAACTCATCCCACACCCCCTGTTGGCTTTGGTTTGGCTGCTCATCAGTGCCTGGTCACCACACCAGGCAGACGCCCGCTCACGCGGGCGTTTCGCTTGCCGCGTGGGGTCAGTTCACCAGCGCCTTGAGGTCGCTGCCCGGCTTGAACTTGGGCACGCGGGCTGCGGCCACCTCGATTTCTTCGCCCGTGCGCGGGTTGCGTGCGACACGTGCGGCGCGCTCGGTTACGCTGAAAGTGCCGAAGCCGATCAGGGTGACGTTCTCGTCGTTCGCTAGGCCGGCCTTGATACCGCCCAGCGTCGCCTCCAACGCCTTGGTCGCGTCCGCCTTGGTCCAGCCGGTTGCGACGGTGATGTGGTCGATCAGATCAGGCTTGTTCATGGTTCGATTTCCTTGTTGGTTGGGTTGCCGGGTTAAGCCGACCCGGCGCGGGTTGTACTCATCACGGCGGCCATAAATTCGATGGCGTCGCGTGTGTGGTTGCACGAGTCCTTGAAGACGTAAAGGGCATCCGCCTTCGCGCTGTCGATCGCCGCTTGCCACTCAGTCGTTATCGCTTGCTGGCCGGTAACGAGGAAGTAGTCCCCGTCAGGCAAATGGCGCACACCGTCTTTCCAAGTGATGCCGATGGGCTTGCCATCTTCAACAGCTAGTAGTGCGATCTGGAGAGTCTTAGGCGTAGTCATTGCGCGCGCTCAGACCTTGGCGATATCGAGCAGCACCGCCTCGTACTCGTCGCTGCCCTCAATGCGCTTGTAGAACCGCACGTAGCTCTTGGTGCCGACCACCTGGAGGC
>NZ_JAELUI010000303.1 GCF_016429285.1 Ralstonia sp. ASV6 | reverse complement strand
ACACTACAGTGTCCGTGTCAAAACAACGACAGCCGCCGTCAGGCGGGTGTGCGCTACGCGCCCTCCCGCTTCGCAGCGGCTGATTTTTTTGTGATTCCGAATTACTCACTATGAGCACCATTCCGATTACCAAGCGCGGTGCCGAGATGCTGAAAGACGAACTCCACCGTCTGAAGACCAAGGAGCGTCCGGCCGTCGTCAACGCCATCGCCGAGGCACGTGCCCAAGGCGATCTGTCCGAAAACGCCGACTACGATGCCGCCAAAGAGCGCCAGGGCTTCATTGAAGGCCGCATCCAGGAGATCGAAGGCAAGCTGTCGGCTGCGCAGATCATCGACCCGGCATCTCTCGACGCCGAGGGCCGTGTGGTCTTCGGCGCCACCATCGACCTGGAAGATCTGGATTCGGGCAAGCCTGTCACGTACCAGATCGTCGGTGATGACGAAGCCGATCTGGAAACCGGCAAGATCTCGATCAGCTCGCCGATCGCCCGTGCGCTGATCGGCAAGTTTGAAGGCGACGTCGCCACTGTGGTCGCCCCGGGTGGCGAGCGCGAGTACGAAGTCCTGGCAGTCAAGTACCTCTAATCACCTCCAGCCGGAGCGATTCCCCATGCCTCAGCGCTTCTTTCAGTTGCTTGCCACGGTATGGTGCGGATCGCTCTGGACCATCGGCTACATCGTTGCCCCGACGCTGTTTGCCATGTTGGAGGACCGCCAGTTGGCCGGTTCGATCGCCGGCCGACTGTTCCATGCCGAAGCGTGGATTGGCCTGGGCGTAGGTTGTTTGCTGCTCCTGGCTGCCACGGCGCTGGTACGACGCGGGCAGGCGGGATACAAGCCGCTGCGATGGCTGGTGCTGGGGATGCTGGTGTGCGTACTGGTCGGCTACTTTGGGTTGCAACCGTTCATGGCTTCACTGCGCGAGCAAGCGGCGGCGCAAGGCTTGGCTGTCGGTGACTCGGCATACCGGGCCCAGTTCGGCATGCTGCACGGTGTGTCGAGCGTGTTCTACTTGGTGCAAAGTCTGTTTGGCCTTGCTCTGATCTGGAAAACAGCCGGTATTCGTCAGCCTACCTGATGCAAAAGAAAAGACCGGCTGAGAAGCCGGTCTTTTCTGTGCAGTCCAGGATGAGATTAGGACAGAGCCTTCTTCTTCTGGCTGGTTTGGCGCGGTTTGGCACGCTTGACGTTGCCTCCGGCCGTGACGCGCTCGTTGCCGAGCACGCTCAAGCGGACTGGCTTCGGGCGGCGCGCGCTGTTTGGATTCGGCTTGCGCACCGTGACAGAGCGCGGGCCGGCACCGATGGTAGTCTTGCGCGGCGGCTTGAGATCCTTCGGCTGGTTTTCCTTCAGGTAGGCCGGGCCTTCACGCCAGATGACCAGCAGCTTGCCGATGTGCTGCACGGGCGCAGCCTGCAGGCGGGCGCAGATGGTGTCATAGATTTCAATGCGCGCTTCGCGGTCATCGCCCGCCACGCGCACCTTGATCAGCGTATGGGACGCCAGTGAGC
>NZ_JAELUI010000302.1 GCF_016429285.1 Ralstonia sp. ASV6 | reverse complement strand
GTTGTGGGGCGAGCAGATCGCCAGCGCTTGCTGGTGTTGCTGGGCGCCGGCTACCTCACCGCCTGGAGCGTGTTCGGCCTGCTGGCACATGGGCTGCATGCGGTGCTGCTCGCTGGGGTGGCGCGGGTGCCGCTGCTGGGCTGGCATGGCTGGCTGATCGGCGCGGCCACGCTGGCGGGTGCCGGTGCCTTCCAGTTCAGCGCGCTGAAGTATCGATGCCTCGACCAGTGCCGCTCGCCGCTGAGCTTCGTCATCAGCCATTGGCATGGCCCCGCGCCGCAGCGGCAGGCATTCCTGCTGGGGCTGCGCCACGGGCTGTTCTGCGTGGGGTGCTGCTGGGCGCTGATGCTGCTGATGTTCGTGGTGGGCGCGGGCAGCCTCGGCTGGATGCTGGTGCTGGCCGCCGCCATGGCCATCGAGAAGAACGTCGCGTGGGGACGTCGGTTGTCTGCGCCGTTGGGCGTGGCGCTACTGGCGGGTGCCGCTGCGCTTGTGGCAACGCACCTCTGGGGCGCAGCGCCCCTCGCGTGATGGCCACCGTGGATGCCATGGATACCATCAACGACGGCCAGCTCGCCCTGCGCACGGTGGTGCTCACCAGCATCACCATGGTGGCGTTCGCCTCCAACTCGCTGCTGTGCCGGCTGGCGTTGCAGCATGCGTCCATTGATGCGGCCAGCTTCTCAAGCATCCGGCTGGTGTCGGGCGCGATCATGCTGGCCATCCTCGCGCGATGCAACGCTGGCCGGGCGCCCGAAGCCCGCACGGATTGGACCGCCGCGGCCATGCTGTTCACCTACGTCGCGTTCTTCTCGTTTGCGTATCTCACCTTGAGCACGGGCACGGGCGCGCTGATCCTGTTCGGTGCAGTGCAGCTCACCATGCTGGGCGCGGGCCTGCGCGCGGGTGAACGGTTCGAACCGCTCGGCTGGGCGGGCTTTGCGCTGGCGCTGGGCGGGCTGATCTACCTGGTATCGCCCGGTGTAACGGCGCCGACGCCACTGGGCGCCGCCCTGATGACGGTGGCCGGCGTGGCCTGGGGGGGGTATTCGCTGCGCGGGCGCGGGCTCGACAATCCACTGGGCGCCACCGCCGGCAACTTCCTGCGTGCCGCGCCCATGGCGCTCGCCTTGAGTGCGGTGCTGGTCAGCCGCGCGCACGCCAGCCCGGTAGGGATCGCGCTAGCGCTGGCCTCTGGTGCGGTCACTTCGGGCATCGGCTATGTGATCTGGTATGCGGCCCTCAAGGGGCTCTCGGCGATCCGCGCGGCGGCGGTGCAACTGTCGGTGCCGCCCATTGCGGCGTTTGGCGCGGTGCTGTTCCTGGCTGAACCACTGACGCCGCGGCTGGCGGCGGCCTCTGCCGCCATCCTGGGCGGGATTGCCCTGGTGCTGGCCAGTCGCACCCAGCGCAAGCGCGCCGAGGCCGCGTCCTAGGGGCTAGACCCGACCCGGAGCGGTTACAATCACGCCTTTCCGTGAACGACGCGCACAGCCTTGATTCCGCTGTGCTGCTGC
>NZ_JAELUI010000301.1 GCF_016429285.1 Ralstonia sp. ASV6 | reverse complement strand
GTACAGGCCAGTGGCCGTGGTCGCATCGTCAACATTGCCAGCACGGCGGGGCAGCGCGGCTATGCGTATGTGTCGGCCTATGTGGCGGCCAAGCATGGCGTGATTGGCCTCACGCGCTCGCTGGCGCTGGAGCTGGCGGCGCGCGGCGTTACCGTCAACGCCGTGTGCCCTGGCTATACCGAAACGGACATCGTGCGTGAGAGCATCGATCGTATCGTCGCGCGCACTGGCCGCAGCGCCGAGGAAGCGCGCGCCGAGTTGGTGAAGGGCAACCCGCAAGGCCGGCTGATTACCCCGGATGAAGTAGCCAACGCGGTGGTGTGGCTGTGCTCGGAAGGCGCATCGTCGATCACGGGGCAGGCCATCTCGGTCTCCGGTGGGGAGGTGATGTGAGCAAGCCGCGCAAGACCGCACTCGCCACCCGTACCTCCGGCTACCACAAGGTCGTGCAGGCCTTGGGCGACGAGCACATCGGCCTGGAGGCCCGTGCGCAGGTGGACGACCACATGGACGTGAAGATCTGGCTGCGCCTCTTGGCGTGCAGCACGCAGATCGAACAGCAGATCCGCCAGCGCCTGCGCACGCGCTTCAACACCACGCTGCCGCGCTTCGACTATCTGGCCCAGCTTGACCGCTATCCGGAAGGCATGCGCATGAACGTGCTGTCGCGCTACCTGATGGTGACGGGTGGCAACGTCACCGGCTTGACCGACCAGTTGGAGAAGGAGGGTCTGGTCAAGCGCGAGCCCGATCCGGATGACCGCCGGTCCTTCCGCGTGTCACTTACCGAAGCCGGGCGTCGGAACTTTGCCGAGATGGCCGCCGAACACGAACGCTGGCTGATCGAAATGTTCGACGGCCTGGGGCTGGCCAACAAGGACGCGCTGTATGCGCAACTCGGCAGGCTGCGCATGCATCTGGCCGCGCGCGAGGCAGAGCTGGGCGCCCGCGACGATCAACCTCAAACGAACACAACCAAACCATGACCGACCGAATTGACCCGGCTCTCTTGGCCGGCAACCGCCGCCCACTCGCGGGCTATCAAGCGAAGCACTTCCTGTGGAGCGTGCAAGGCGGCGTCGCCACCGTCACGCTCAACCGGCCTGAGCGCAAGAATCCGCTCACGTTTGATTCGTATGCCGAGCTGCGCGACCTGTTCCACCAGCTCAAATGGGCGGATGACGTCAAGGCCATCGTACTGGCCGGCGCGGGCGACAACTTCTGCTCCGGCGGCGATGTGCACGAGATCATTGGCCCGCTGGTGCAGCTGAAGGCACCCGAGCTGCTGATGTTCACGCGCATGACGGGCGAGCTGGTGAAGACCATGCGTGCGTGTCCGCAGCCGATCGTTGCCGCCATTGATGGTGTGTGTGCGGGCGCGGGCGCCATCCTGGCGATGGCGTCGGACCTGCGCCTGGGCACCGCGCGCAGCAAGACGGCGTTCCTCTTCAACCGTGTCGGCCTGGCGGGCTGCGACATGGGCGCATGCGCGATCCTGCCGCGCATCATCGGCCAGGGCCGCGCAAGCGAGTTGCTCTACACC
>NZ_JAELUI010000300.1 GCF_016429285.1 Ralstonia sp. ASV6 | reverse complement strand
ACCAAACGCGTAAAGCATGCTGCCCGAGATCGGCCCCCACGATGCCGGCGTGGTGTACCGGATCGTCTTGTCAAGCCGGTAGCCGTTGCCGGGCGCCAGCACGCTCAACTGCCCCAGTGCTACCACCGATGCCGTGCCGGTGCCTTCGCGCAGCGGGTCGGCCATATAGGCGGCCTCCAGAATGGGGGCGTAGGTCCGGCCCAGCGTGACCCGGCCATATGGCCCTTCCAGCCCGACCCACGATTCGCGCGACCAGGCCTGTTGCTGCGTGGCGCCGTTAGCCGGAGAAAACCCTTGCTCCAGGTTGAAGGTCGCGCCCCAACCTTGGCCAAGGTCTTCCCTCCCACGCATGCCGAAGCGGCTGGTGGTGAGAATGCCCGCCGACATGCCCGACAGGCTGTCGCCCGCTGCATTGACATGCGTGGTGTAGGACAGAGCATTTTCAACCGTGCCGTACAGCGTGACGTTGGACTGGGCGTACGCCGAGCCCATCACGGAAAGACCGATCACGCTGGCCGTGCGGATGCCGCCTGCAATTCCCATAGCTGTCTTCCTCCTGATTCTGTTCTCAGATTCTTTTCTTAACGTACCATTTGGTACATTACATTCGCAATGAGCGATGAATTGGGTTGCAAAACATACATGATCGTACAAAAAAATCATGCTGCTATTTGCGAGATTCCCTAGTTGCATCGCCTAAACGTAGTGTGTACCATTCGGTACGTTTAAATTGCTGGACAACGCGGAATTGCCATGAAAGCCGTCTTCACCCCGGAGCAGGACCAGGAGTTCCAGCGGCGCGCCGATGCGGTGTGCGCTGCCATGCGCGCGGCGGGTCTGCGGCAGCTGGTGCTGACCGATACCGACAACCTGTTCTACCTGACCGGCGCCACCTTCGATGCATTGGAGCGGCCGTTCTTCCTGATCCTTGGCGCAGACGGTGGGCGCCAGTTGGTGGTGCCAGCGCTTGAACTTGACCATCTGGGCAAGGCATGGGGCGCACAAGACCGTGTCTCGACCTATCGCGAATACCCGGCCCCAGCAGGGGAGACCTGGCATGACGCGTTGCTTGGCAAAGGGCTGCTGCAGCCGGGTTTCGTGTTCGAACCCAGCCTGCCGATGTGGATGGCGCAGGTGCTGCTCGATGCCGGCGGCGAGCCCTATGAATTGATGGAAGGTATCCGCATCATCAAATCTGCCTGGGAGATTGCCGCCATCGAACGCGCTGCGCACTACGCAGACTGGGGCGTCCAGCAGATCCTGCGCAACGCCTCGGAAGGGGCGTTGGTGGCCGAGACGTTTACGCCAGGGCAGGCGCTTTCACGCAAGATCATCCGCGAGACCCCTGACTGGGACCCGGTGGCCACGCGTGTCATTTGCGGGGCGTGGCCGGCGCCGCTGAGCGCGGAGCCGCACGCCATTCCGCGCCTGGACATGACATTGGGTGAAGGCCCACACGTGGCGATGGTGCTGACCCGCGTCAACGGCTACGCGGCAGAAAGCGAGCGCACGTTCTTCACCACACGCCCCGACCCGCGTGCGCGTGAGCTGTTTCATCTGCTGGAAGCGGCGCGCG
>NZ_JAELUI010000002.1 GCF_016429285.1 Ralstonia sp. ASV6 | reverse complement strand
TTGCGACTCGTTCTGTTTCTGGATGCGGCTGTCGCTCTGTGCGTCGGTCTCGTCCTCCTGGCCTCGCCGATGACGTCCATCTTCGGCGCGCTGCAACTGCCGCAGCCGGAACCGGCAATGTACGGCCAACTGCTCGGCGTCACGCTCATCGGTCTGGCCTGGCTGCTGTGGCAAGCCACCATCAACGGGCAACTGACCACTGCGGTGGCGCAGGTGGTTGGCCACGTGAACCTGGCTGTGGCTGTGCTGGTGATTGCCTGGCTATTGTTCTTCCACCTGCCGGTGGAGGGCGCTGGCCGTATCTGGCTGCCGACGTTTGCTGCAGTGCTGGCGGCGTTTTCCGCCGTGCAGATTCCCGCCTCGCGCCGCGTGCGCACCAATGAGCGCGAGCGCGCGCAGAAGGCTCGCGATGAAGCCGCTGCCGCCCGCGAACGCCAGCGCACGGAGACCGCCGAGCGCAAAGAACCCGCCTACATGCCGCCGCCTGGGTACGGCCCCGGCACTGAAGTCGACACGATTGCCGATTCCATTCCTCCACAACATGCACGACAAAGTCCTCATCCTTGATTTCGGCTCGCAGGTTACGCAGCTGATCGCGCGCCGCGTGCGCGAGGCGCACGTCTACTGCGAAATCCACCCGAACGATGTGTCTGACGCCTTTGTGCGCGAGTTCGCGCCCAAGGCCATCATCCTGTCCGGCAGCCACGCCAGCACCTACGAAGACCACCAGCTGCGTGCCCCGCAAGCCGTGTGGGACCTGGGTGTGCCTGTGCTCGGCATCTGTTATGGCATGCAGACCATGGCCGTGCAACTGGGCGGCAAGGTCGAGTGGAGCGATCATCGCGAATTCGGTTACGCCGAGGTGCGCGCCCACGGCCATACCCGCCTGCTCAAGGACATCCAGGACTTTGCCACCCCCGAAGGCCACGGCATGCTCAAGGTGTGGATGAGCCACGGCGACAAGGTTGCCGAGCTGCCGCCGGGCTTCAAGCTGCTGGCCTCCACGCCGAGCTGCCCGATCGCCGGCATGGCTGACGAGGCACGCGGTTACTACGCCGTGCAGTTCCACCCGGAAGTCACGCACACCGTGCAGGGCCGCGCGCTGCTGGAGCGCTTCGTGCTGGAGATTGCCGGTGCCAAGCCGGACTGGATCATGCGCGACCACATCGAGGAGGCCGTCAAGCGCATCCGCGAACAGGTGGGCGATGAAGAGGTGATCCTGGGCCTGTCGGGTGGCGTAGATTCGTCCGTGGCTGCGGCGCTGATCCACCGCGCCATCGGTGACCAGCTGACCTGCGTGTTTGTTGACCACGGCCTGCTGCGCCTGGACGAAGGCAAGATGGTGATGGACATGTTCGCCGGCCGCCTGCACGCCAAGGTTGTGCACGTGGATGCCTCCGAGCAGTTCCTCGGCCACTTGGCCGGCGTGACGGACCCGGAAGCCAAGCGCAAGATCATCGGCCGCGAGTTCGTGGAAGTATTCCAGGCCGAAGCCAAGAAGCTCTCCAACGCCAAGTGGCTGGCGCAGGGCACGATCTATCCGGACGTGGTGGAGTCGGGCGGCACCAAGACCAAGAAGGCGACGACCATCAAGAGCCACCACAACGTCGGCGGCCTGCCGGAAACGCTGGGTCTGAAGCTGCTTGAGCCGCTGCGCGACCTGTTCAAGGACGAAGTGCGCGAGCTGGGCGTGGCGCTGGGTCTGCCGCACGAGATGGTGTATCGCCATCCGTTCCCGGGCCCGGGTCTGGGCGTGCGCATTCTGGGCGAGGTCAAGCGCGAGTATGCGGACCTGCTGCGCCGTGCGGATGCGATCTTCATCGAAGAGCTGCGCGGCACGAAGGCCACGGCACAAGATGCTGCCGCCGGCCTGTGCGCCGAGGGTGATGTCGGCAAGAGCTGGTATGACTTGACCAGCCAGGCGTTTGCGGTGTTCCTGCCGGTCAAGTCCGTCGGCGTGATGGGCGATGGCCGCACGTATGACTATGTGACGGCACTGCGCGCGGTGCAGACCACCGATTTCATGACTGCACACTGGGCGCACCTGCCGTACGCGTTGCTCGGACGTGTGTCGAACCGCGTCATCAACGAAGTGCGTGGGTTGAGCCGGGTTGTGTATGACATCTCGGGTAAGCCGCCTGCGACGATTGAGTGGGAGTGAGATTCACCTCCACGGTTTAGTAAAGAAGCCCGCGTAAAGCGGGCTTTTTTTGTCTAGGGAATTGACCCGGGTAGGAGGAGGGGCTTGTTTTAAATCCGTAACACTGAGGGGCGGTAGGGAGATTAGTACGAAAAAATTGGGGGCGTTCGCACTTCGAGATATATCCGCTTTGGACACTCCGGTCCATGTGCAATCTGCAGAGGCATGACAAGCAAACGGCAGTTATCGGACAAGCGTTGTTTTTCTTGTCATAGGCATCGAGTGGCGCTTTTTTCTCGGTTAGTTGTCGGATAATTTGGCGCGCACTTGAGCCTTTGAAAGTACGGGGTGCCAGCGTGCAACAAATTAAAGCCAGAGTGGCGTGCCAGAGAGTGGCGGCATTCTGCTAAGGAATAATAACAATGGACTTGCTGCGCTTTCTGCTGCGATTGCCCGTCCGGGTCATCGGTTTTTTGTTCTCACTGATCGCGCGCATATTGCGGCCGATATTCGGCAGCGTTGCCTGGTCTGCGCCGGCATGGATGCCGGCTACGGCGGCAGCGGCCCGGCGTCGCCCGTGGCACTTCGGCGGCGGTGTTGCGGCCGCCATTGCTTTGGCGGTTGCCGGCGCGTTTGGCTGGCACTGGTATCAGCATCGCCCCAAGCCGGTTGAGCCTGAGCGCATTATGCTCAAGGTCAGGGCGCCCGCCTTGACGAGCTACATGGATGAGGAGGGCAAGCCCAAGGTCACCATCCATCCGCTCGACATCGATTTTTCGCACTCGGCAGCGCCAATCGAGCTGGTTGGAAAGCCGGCTGGCAACGGTATTACGATGCAGCCGGCCCTGAAGGGTGAGTGGACCTGGCTGAATGACCGCACGCTGCGCTTTATGCCGGCAGCCGATTGGCCGATCGGTGCGCACGTCGAGGTGAATTTCGACGTTGCCCAGGTTTTTGCGAAGCATGTACTGCTGGCTGACGATCATCTCGACTTCAATGTGCCCGCGTTCGACATGCAATTCGGCGCAAGCGAGTTCTATCAGGACCCGCAGAATGCAGCGGGAAAGAAGACGATTTTCCCGATCCGTTTCAACTACCCAGTCGACGCGGCACAGTTTGAGAAACGCATTGCGCTGGAGATGGTCGGCCGCGATGGGAAAACCACCACGCCGCTGCGCTTCAGCGTGACCTACGATGCGGCCAAGCTCAATGCCTGGGTGCATTCTCAGCAGCTCGACATTCCACGCGATGATCAGACTGCGCGGCTGACGCTGGATGGCGGCGTGCGCAGCATCCGTGGTGGTGACGGCACCAAGGCGCCCCAGAAGACGTCTGTTCGGGTGCCGGGGCTCTACAGTCTGACAGTCAACCAGCTCGCCCCAACGTTGGTCGATAACGACCGCTACGAGCCCGAGCAGGTGCTGCTGGCGGAAATGAGCGACGCTGTGCGCGGTAGCGATCTTGCGGGCCTCGTGAAAGCGTGGGTGTTGCCCAAGCGCAAGCCCGGCGTCAGCCAGGGAGACGACGAGCCGCCGTATCCGTGGAACACAACAGAGGTTGGCGAAGACGTGTTGCGCCAATCGCAGCCGCTCAATCTCGAATTGACGCCGACGGAAGGCGAATATGCGCCGCTGCAGAGTTTCAAGTACCGCGCCCAGCCCGGCCAGCGTGTCTACGTGCGGGTGGACGCTGGCCTGAAGTCATTCGGTGGTTACGAGCTTGGCAAGGCGGTGCCGCAGGTCCTGAGCGTGCCGGACTATCCCAAGCTGCTGCGTTTCATGGCAGATGGCTCGCTGCTCTCCATGAGCGGCAGCAAGCGCATCTCGGTGGTGTCACGCAATCTGCCAGGGATGAAGCTGGAGATCGGCCGCGTCAGGCCCGATCAGCTTCAGCATCTGGTGAGCTTCAACCAGGGGACGTACGCACGCCCCCAACTGAGCTACAGCTTTGGTGAAGACCACATCGTTGAGCGCTTCGAGCAGAAGCTCGCCTTCCCGGAAACGGATCCGGGCAAAGCGCACTACGAAGGCGTCGACCTTGGGCAATACCTGAAGAACGGCAAGCGCGGTGTCTTCCTGCTGCACCTGTCAGGCTACGACCCTGCAGCGGACAAAAAGAAGGCCGATGCCGCCCAATCAGATGGCGATACCCAGTCGAACGGTGACAACGACGGCAGCGGCGATAGCGAAGCCGGCAATGGTGACGGCGATGGCAATAGCGGTATGGTGCCAACAGACACCCGCCTGATCGTCGTTACGGACCTCGGCATGCTGGTCAAGCGTGCACTGGATGGCAGTCAGGACGTGTTCGTGCAGTCGATCCGCACCGGTCGCCCGGTGGCAAGTGCATCCGTGTCGGTGATGGCGGTCAACGGCCAGGTGCTCTACACCCAGACAACCAGTGCGGATGGCGTTGTCCACTTCCCGACCTTCAAGGGGCTGGAACGCGAGAAGCGCCCCAAGCTGTACATCGTCAAGAAGGGCGAAGACCTGTCGTTCCTGCCGATTTCGAGCTCTGACCGGCAGCTCGATTTCTCGCGCTTCGATGTGGGTGGCGAGCGCAACGCGACCAACCAGGGTCAACTGTCGGCATACCTATTCTCCGATCGGGGGATCTACCGGCCAGGCGATCAGTTCCATATCGGCCTGATCGTGCGTGCTGCCAGCTGGGCACGTAGCCCTGCAGGCATCCCGCTGCAGGCGGAGATCGTCGACCCGCGTGGCATGACGGTGAAGCGTCAACCTGTGACTGTCGATGCCTCGGGCTTTACCGAACTTGACTACACACCTGCCGAGACGGCGCCGACCGGCACCTGGGCAGTCAACCTCTACATTGTCAAGAACGGCCAGGCCGTTGATGCGCCGATCGGCAGCACCACGGTGCAGATCAAGGAGTTCCTGCCTGACCGCATGAAGGTTGAGGCCAAGCTGTCGCAACAGGTGGCCGAGGGCTGGGTCAAACCGGATCAACTCAAGGGCATCGTCGATGCACAGAACCTGTTTGGCACGCCGGCGGCAAACCGCCGCGTGACGGCGTCGCTCACGCTGCGCCCGGCATGGCCGGCGTTCCGCAGTTGGCCGGGCTACCAATTCTTTGACGCACGGCGTGCAAAGGAGGGCTATACCACCCAACTGCAGGACGGTAAGACCGATGAGAGAGGCCACGCTGAATTTGACCTTGACCTGAAGAAATACGCCGATGCCACGTATCAGCTGTACTTCCAGTCCAAGGCATTCGAAGCCGAGGGCGGACGCAGCGTGGCAGCGAACGCGCAGGGGATGGTGTCCAACAATGAGTGGCTGGTCGGCTACAAGGCGGTCGACGACCTGGGCTATGTGAAGCGCGGCAGCCCGCGCACGGTCAAGCTTGTTGCCATTGATCCGGGTGCGAAGGCGATCGACCTGAAGGACTTGCGCGCACAACTGGTCGAGCTGCGCTACGTATCGGTGCTGACCAAGCAGGATTCCGGCGCCTACAAGTACGACTCGCGGCTCAAGGAGGTGCCGGTCGATGAGAAGCCGCTGGCGATTCCCGCCACTGGGCTCGACTACACACTGCGTACCGACAAGCCGGGCAACTACGCGCTGGTGATCCGCAGTGCGGACCGCACCGAGGTCAACCGCATCCAGTATCTGGTGACCGGGGAGGCTAACGTATCGCGTTCGCTGGATCGCAATACCGAACTGCAGATTAGCCTGAGCAAGCACGACTACAAACCTGGCGAGTCGGTGGAGGTGGCCATCCGTGCGCCGTACGCCGGCAGCGGGCTGATCACCATCGAACGCGACAAGGTCTACGCACAGGCGTGGTTCCATGCCGATACGACCAGCTCCGTGCAGCGCATTACGGTGCCTGCGGGTTTTGAGGGCAACGGTTACATCAACGTGCAGTACATCCGAGACCCATCGTCCGACGAGATCTTCATGAGCCCGCTGAGCTACGGCGTGGTGCCGTTCTCGGTGAACATGGATGCACGGCGCAATGGACTGAAGGTCGATGCACCGGCGCAGGTCAAGCCGGGCGAGACCATCACCTTCAACGTGCATTCCGCGCGGCCGGGCAAGGTCGTGGTGTTTGCGGTGGATGAGGGCATCCTGCAGGTCGCGCACTACAAGCTGGGTGACCCGCTCAAGTACTTTTTCCGCAAGCGCATGCTGGAGGTCGGCACGTCGCAGATTCTCGACCTGATCCTGCCGGACTTCGAGAAGCTGATGTCGATGGCTGCGCCGGGTGGCGATGCCGACGACGCGATCGGCCGGCAGCTCAACCCATTCAAGCGCAAGCGTGACAAGCCGGTGGTCTACTGGTCGGGCATCGTCGATGTGAATGGCGACAAGCGCCTGAGCTACACCGTGCCGGATTACTTCAACGGCAAGCTGCGCGTGATGGCGGTGTCGGTTTCGCCGGATCTGGTGGGTACCTATGAGGGGGCGACCACCGTGCGGGGCGATTTCGTGCTGTCGCCGAACGTGCCGACCACGCTGGCCCCAGGCGACGAGGCCGAGGTGAGCGTTGGCGTGGCCAACAACGTGACCGGTGCAGGCGACAAGCCCATGCCGATTGCCGTGACCCTGAAGGTTGGCCCGCAGTTGCAGGTGGTGGGTGCGGCTACGCAGAACGTGACGCTTGCCACCATGCACGAAGGCGTGGCGCTGTTCCGCGTGAAGGCTACCGACACCCTGGGCTCGGGCAACCTGAGTTTCAGTGCGCGTGCGGGCAGCAAGTCTGCGCAGCAGGGCGTGGACGTGTCGATTCGGCCGGCTGCGGCATTCCGCACGCAGTTGGACGTGGCGCGCGTCGATGCCGACAAGAAGGCGAACTTGCCGAACCTGCGCAAGATGTACGACGCCTATGCAGCTCGTGAGGCGAGCATGTCCACCGGGCCGCTGGTGCTGTCGCAGGGGCTGGCATCCTATCTCGTCAACTATCAGCACTACTGCAGCGAGCAGGTGGTGAGCGCTGCGGTGCCGCGTCTGTTTGCATCGAAGTGGATGTCGACGGCGTCGCTGCGCAATGCGTTGACGCCGCAGCCTGTCGACCACAAGGACGCGAATGCGGCAGCGATCTCACAGCTCCTGGATGTCTTGCGCGCACGTCAGAACGGTCAAGGTGGCTTTGGCGTGTGGTCAGCGACCCCGGATGCCGATCCGTTCGTGTCGGCGTACACGATGCACGTGCTGATCGACGCCCGCGAGCACGGCATCACCGTGCCGAAGGAAATGCTCGACGCCGGCACGGCGTACCTGCAACAGCTTGCTGCCAACGAGCGTCTCGGCACGCTTGATCAATTGCGGCAGCGCGCCTATGCCGTCTACTTGCTCACGCGTCTGGGCAACGTCACGACCAACAGCCTAGCCGCAGTGCAGAAGCGCTTGCAGGACGCGTTCCCGAACGAGTGGAAGAGCGACCTCGCGGCGGGTTGGCTGGCCGCGTCGTACCAATTGCTCAAGCAGGACAAGGAGGCCAGCAGGCTGATCGCGGGGCCGCAGGAGGTGCTGGAGCGCAAGCCTTCACGCGACGAGCCATACGGATACGGCTACTACATCGATCCGCTGACGCGCGATGCCAGCGTGCTGTACCTGCTGGCCAAGCACTTCCCGGAACGGGCGCAGGCATTGCCGTCGCGCGTGCTGGACAACCTTGCCGGACCGGTTCAGCACAATCGCTTCAACACGCTGTCGTCTGCCATGACCATCCTGGCGCTCGATGCATATGCTTCGCAGAACGCCAGCGGGCTGGACAAGCTGGCGATCGAGGAGGTGCGCCCGGATGGCAGCGCGAAGGATGTCTCCTCGGTCCAGGGCAGTGTGATGCGCTCGGGCTCCTGGAGTGCGGCGGCGTCGCAACTGCGCTTTGTCAACGGCAGCAGCCTGCCAGCGTGGCAGATCACGAGCCAGTCGGGTTACGACCGTACGGCATCTACGCAGGCGATCAAGAACGGCCTCGAGATCATCCGCGAGTACACCGATGTGAGCGGTAAACCGCTGGACAAGATCACGCTTGGCCAGGAGATCGACGTGCACCTGAAGATTCGGGCGACGGCCAGCAAGAGCATCGGCAATGTGGCGGTTGTCGATCTGCTGCCGGGCGGGTTCGATCCGGTCATCACGCCGCCGCCGGCAACCGATGCAGCGGAGGGGGACGGGCAGGGCAGCCAGGATGCCGCAGCTAATGCCGCACCGGCGCCGTGGCGTTCGCCTGTCGGCTTGCCGGGCTCAAGCTGGCAGCCGCAGTATGCGGACGTGCGCGAAGACCGTGTGGTCATCTACGGTACGGCCACTGCCGATGTGGGCGAATTCGTCTACCGGATCAAGGCAACCAACGCTGGCCGCTTCATCGTACCGCCGGCCTATGGCGAGTCGATGTACGATCGGCGCGTGCAGGCGCAGGCGCCGGGCGGGGCTGCACTCAACGTGGTCCGGGCGCCGTAACGTGTTGCGTACCTTGGGCGGCTGGCTGGTTCGCTGCCAGAACTGGCTGGTCGGCGCTCTGCTGATTGGGGCGGTGCTGGCGGGATGCAGGCTATGGCCGCATCCCCCGCTGCGTGACTGGAAGCCCTCGTCGATCGCGGTGCTGGATGATCACGGCCGCCTGCTGCGGCTCGCACTGGCCAAGGACGACCGCTACCGGCTGTGGGTGCCGCTCGATCAGATGTCGCCTCAACTGGTCGAGGCGGTACTGTTACACGAAGATCGCTGGTTCCACTGGCATGCAGGATTCAATCCTTATGGGCTTGCGCGCGGCGCCTGGGTGACCTATGCGCGCGGCGGTAGCCCACAGGGCGGCTCCACCATCACCATGCAGCTTGCGCGGTCGCTGTGGCAGCTCAACACGCGTACACCGCTGGGCAAGCTCAGGCAGGTGGCGCGGGCCGTGCAGCTGGAGTTGTTCTATTCCAAGCGGCAGATTCTCGAGGCCTATCTGAACGATGCGCCATATGGCCGCAACGTCGAAGGCGCAGGAACGGCAAGCCTTGTGTACTTCGACAAGCCTGTCGCCAACCTGACCTTGCCCGAAGCGTTGGCGCTCGCCGTGATCCCGCAGGACCCGGTGCGCCGGCTACGCGGTTTGCCCGAGCAGGATCAGATTAACCGGCAGCTCACCGCAGCGCGCAACCGGTTGTATGCGCGCTGGCGCCAACTGCATCCGCAAGACACCGCATTGCAACCGCTGTTTGCCTTGCCGTTTGCATTGCGACCGCTCATGGCGTTGCCATTCGAGGCGCCGCACGCTGCCGACCAGATATTGGCAGCGCGCCGTGCACAAGGCGACTGGAACGGTCCCGACAACCGCGACGCGCGCATTGTGACGACCATTGACCTGGAGCTGCAACATGTGCTGGAGCGCCAGATCAACCGCTATGTGGCGCGCAACGGCGGGCGAGGTATCCGCAATGCGGCAGCGCTGCTGGTGGACACGCGTGACATGGGTGTGAAGGCGTTGGTCGGCTCGGCTAACTTTTTCGACCGGGCGATCCAGGGGCAGGTCAACGGTACGCTGGCGCGCCGCTCGCCGGGGTCGACGCTCAAGCCATTCATTTACGGGCTGGGTTTCGACCAGGGCGTCCTGCATCCGCAGACTGTGCTGCGAGATGTGCCAACGTCGTTCGGGCCGTACTCGCCTGAGAACTTTGATGGCCACTTTCTTGGTCCGATCACAGCAACCGACGCACTGAACCGCAGCCGCAATATTCCGGCCCTGTGGGTGGCGTCGAAACTCCACCAGCCCGATCTCTACCAACTGCTGCAGCAGGCCGGCGTGAGCCGGCTGGCGAGCCCACAGCACTACGGCTTGGCGTTGGTGCTGGGCGGCGGCGAGGTCACCATGCAGGACCTCGCAGGCCTGTACGCGATGCTGGCGAACGGCGGCGTGTTCAAACCCCTTCGCCTGCGTGCAGATGTTCCTATGGCGCAGGGCACGCGCTTGCTGAGCGCCGAGGCCAGCTTCATGGTGACGGACATGTTGCGCCAGCATTTGCGCCCAGATGAAACCAGCGGCGCTCAGCCTTCGCGCCTGCCGGTGTATTGGAAGACCGGGACCTCGTGGGCATTCCGCGACGCGTGGACAGCGGGTGGTTTCGGCCCCTACGTGCTGGTGGTATGGGTGGGCAATTTCGACAACACCGGCAACGCGTCTTTTGTTGGTGTGGATGCGGCAGCGCCGCTGTTCTTTCAGACCGTCGATGCGTTGCAGGCCGAACAGCCTCAGCTGGCGGAGCCGCTGCGGCGCATTCCGTCAAACATCAAGCGTGTTCAGATCTGCCTGGCCAGCGGTGACTTGCCAAACCAGTGGTGTCCGCAGACGGGCTCTACATGGTTCATTCCGGGTGTTTCGCCGATTCGCGTGAGCAGCGTGCATCGCCCCGTCATGATTGATGACGCCACTGGGCTCGCAGCCTGTCCGCCCTATGCCGACAAGCGCACACACCAGGAAATTTATGAGTTCTGGCCGACCGACCTGCAGCAGGTGTTCGCGCAGGCGGGCATCCCACGCCGCAAGCCGCCGCAGAATCCGGCGTGCCGCAGTGCTGGCGTGGTTGAGGGCGATCCGCCGCAGATCACCTCACCGGTGCGTGGCAGCGTGTATGCCGTACGTATGAAGCAGTCGGCCGATACGCGCATTGCATTCAACGCCACCGCTGATGCGAGCGCACATGCGTTGTACTGGTTCGTCAACGATGCCTATGCCGGAAAGACGGCAGCGGGCGAGGCCATGTTTTGGCAACCGCCCACCGCGGGCGAGTACAACGTGCGGGTCGTTGATGATCATGGCCGGAATGATCAGCGGCGGCTGCAGGTGCAACTCGTCGACTAGCTTCTGAATCGACGGAAATGCGCTTCATCTATCCATACAAAAAAGCCCGCAACACTGCGGGCTTTTTTTTCATGCGTGGCGGCACGCCAGGATCACTGAAAGTCCTGCGTATCCTCAACCTTGGTGATCTTCCAACCATCTGCCAGTTTGCGCAGGAAGACGAGCACGCTCACCTTGTCTTTCGAACCGAATGTGACTGGTACGACGGCAACGTCCTCAAGCAGGATCGGGGCGCGGGCGACGGTGTGCTCGGCCCAGTCCTTCTCGTCGTAGTCCTGGACCTTGGTGAAGTAGTCAGCATCCCCCGGCATTTCATTGCGGCGGTAGGCCTCGCGCAGGCGGTCCACGGTGTCTTTGGATACATAGGTGTAGATGCCGCTGTCGGTCAGTGGGTAGACCGACTTGGCCTGCAGCTTGATGTACCAGGCGTAGAACGCCTTTGTGTCGGCTTCAGGCGAGGCGGCTTTGCCTTGTGCCATGACGGCCTGCATGCCAAACAGGCTGGCCGCGAGGACCAGCCACGCCAGCAGTCTGGAGAATCGCGTCTTCATGGCGGGCCTCAGTCGTCGTGGCGATAGATCTTGTAGGCCGGCTGCGCGGTGCGATAGGCCTCACCCGGGTAGAAGCCCTGTGGCCCGGCGTTCTGTGTGAAATCAGATACCCATACCGTGCCGTTGTAGATGGCCATGTGCCCGGACGGATGACCCGGTGCCGGCTGAATGACGATCACGTCACCCTTGCGCGGGGTGGTTTGCACGGTGTGAAAGCCACCTTCTTCGAGGACGGGGCCGTAGTCCTTCGCGAAGTGCGCGCGGCCCAGCGTCGCGCCGCCCCATTCGAGGGCCTTGCGGACGTATTTGGCGCAGTTTCCTGTGCTATTCGGTTGCACGTGGCTGTCGGCGTAGTTGGCCGCGCGGTTTCCATCGTAGGGCATCGTGTCTCTCCTGAAATACGATTGCGGACGCGGCCATCGTACAAGGACTGCCTCGGCGGAATGTTATGGGGCTTTCAAACAAGCCCGTACGCAGCAAAGAAAAGACAGCAGCGGGGTGGGCGAGCGCACCAACGCAATTTCCGTAGTGGTGGGGCGGATTTCAGCGTGTGCCTGGTTCCAGCGTTGCCTGCGCCTGACGGGGCAGATGAATCTGCTGGCGCATCACATAAATGGCAACCGCGGCCGAAAGCAACCCGGAAAGTGCACCGACCCCGAGTGACCACCGGGGCCCGAGATGGTCTGCCACCCAACCCACAATCGGCGCGCCGATGGGCGTGCCGCCCAGCGCGATCGCTACCCGGAGCGCCATGACGCGGCCCCGCATGGCAGGCTCGGTCGACAATTGCATCAGGCTGTTGCTGGTGTTGGTGAATGTGAGCGCGGCAATGCCGGTGATGACCAGTGCTGCTGCAAACAGCCAATAGCTCGGTGCGATGGCGGCCAACGTGCACCCCAGGCCAAACATTGCTGCACCGATCAGCAGCGATTTGAACTCAGGCCGCTCACGACCGGCGGCGAACAACGCGCCAGACATCGTGCCAATAGCCATCATCGACGACAGCACGCCATAGCCGCGCGCGTCGGAATGAAAGACGCTTGCGGCCATCGTCGAGATGAAGATCGGGAAGTTCAGCCCGAACGTGCCGATCAGGAACAGCATGACGAGCATGGCCTTGAGGTCGGGCCGAGCCCGCACATAGCGGATGGCCTTGGCGAAACCGCCTGCCGAACGCCGTGCCCGCGCATTCGGGTGCAGCTCGGACTTGCGCAGAAAGCAAAGCGAAACCAGCACCGCGATGAACGAGAGGCCATTGGCCAGGAACGCCCAGCCGGTACCAAGGGAGGCAATGGCAATGCCAGCAGCTGCTGGCCCGATCATGCGCCCGGCATTGAACGATGTTGAGTTAAGTGCAACGGCGTTGGACAATTCACCGTCTCCGACCAGTTCCGCCACGAAGGTCTGGCGAACCGGCGCATCGAACGCCGACGCGCAGCCCGACAGGAATGCCAGCAGATAAACATGCCAGAGCTGAACTACACCGGTCACGGTCAGCAGCCCGAGAATCAACGCCAGCACGCCCGACGTTGCCTGTGTTGCCATTAGCAGCTTGCGCTGGTTATAGCGGTCTGCGGCAACGCCCGTCCACGGCAGCAGCAGGAGCTGTGGGCCGAACTGCAAGGCCATCACCACGCCCACCGCAGAAGCGTTGTGGTTGGTGAGTTGCGTCAGGACCAGCCAGTCCTGGGCGGTACGCTGCATCCACGTCCCCACGTTGGAGACCAGTGAGCCCGCTGCCCAGAGGCGGTAGTTGTAAATGCGCAGCGAGCGGAAGACGCCCGTTGCTGGCGCACTTGTCGATGTGCTCATCTGGGTTCCTGCACCTTGCCAGCAAGATTGCCCCCATTGAAGCGGCCAAAGCGTCGTGCCAGCGGGACGCTGAGCGCGAGGATGCCGAGCCCCAGCACTGCGGCATCCCCTGTGTCACGCAAGTTGAAGTCACCCACATGCAAGACGAGGATGTAACCGACGACCAGGTTGAACAGGCTCCAGAGCACGTTCACTGTCGAGGACGAGAGCCCTTCGCCACGCGGTTTGGCGAATGGACTTTGAAACGGCCAGCCCGCGATGCCGAAGACGAAATGCGGCACGGCGTTGGCGAGAAAGGCGCCGCCGAAGAACCACGATACGAAATGCAGTGCTGTCATGTCTGGGGCTCCGTGTTCAGAATTCGGCAAGCCGTTGCAGCAGCTTCACTGCGCTCGTCAGTTCGGCTTGTTCCTGGGGGGACAGTTGGGCCTGCAGTGCGCGAAAGAGCCAATCATCCTTGGCGGCGCGGCTCTCCTTGAGCACCTTGCGGAAGCCGGGCGTCAGGTCGATGAGCGTTTGCCGACCGTCAGTCGGGTCGGGCTTGCCGACAACTGCCCCCATGGCTTCCAGCCCTGCGACAGTCACGCGCATGGACTGCGGCTTCACACTCTCCGCACGGGCAAGTGCGGAGACCGTGGTGGGACCGTCACGATCCAGGCGCAGCAGAACGGACTTCTGCGCGTGGGTGAGGTCGTTCGGGTGCACTTGTTCACGCAGCCGCCGAGACAGTTTGCCTAGAGCAATGCGCAGATCACCCGCCAGCGTGGCCGACGGTGAGGTTTCGGTTGGGGAGGGTTGCTTGACCATCCGCCAAGCGTAGCATAAATACAGTTTAACTGTGCAGTTTGACTGTAATGTTGAGCCGAAGGCGAGAAAGCCCGCATCGCCACGGGCTTCGCTCGGTTGGGTTGGGATGTGGCTGGCTAGCTTGCCGTTGCTTTTGCGCTTTTTGGAGGCCGCCGTACCGCCCGAATCTTCCCGCTGGTTCCGCCGCCGCAGAAGAACTGGTCGGCGCCGTCAGATTCTAGCCCTGACACGCTCACACCTGTTGGCATGTCGATCTGCTCCAGTACCTCGCCCGTGCGTGGATCGATATGCCGGATATCGCTGTCGTCGCCTTCCCAGGTGGCATGCCAGAGTTCGCCGTCGACCCAGGTGACGCCCGTCACAAAGCGGTTGGATTCGATGACGCGCAGCACGGCGCCAGTTTCGGGGTCGATCTGGCGGATTTTCCTGTCCCGATAGTGGCCGACCCAGAGTGTGCCTTCCGCCCACGCGAGCCCGGAATCGCCACCGGCGCCCGGCGCGGGAATGGTCGCGAGTACGTTCCCGGTTTGTGGGTCGATCTTGTGGATGCGGTCTTCTGCGATCTGGAACAGGTGCCGCCCGTCGAAGGCCGTGCCGGCATGGGCGGGTACGTCAATCGTGCGCAGAGCATGACCGCTGGCGGGGTCGACTTCCTGCACATGGTCCCCAGCCGCAAACCAGACGTGCTGACCGTCGTACGTTACACCGCCTACGTTGTTGGCGCCTGGGAACGGGCCATATTCGCGCACGATTTCGGCGGCGGATCGTTTCATGTTCGTGTCCTGTGGATTGGGTTGCGGAGCCTTCATCCTAGTCACTCGGCAGCGGCGCCGGGAGTAACAAGGTGGTCGCGAATCCGGGCACGGGGGGCGTCATCCAGCGGCGGGCCCGGCCATGGCCGAAACACTGCACCTTGCCCGCTGTCGCCAGCGTGTCGAGCGCGCGCTGCACGGTGCGTTGGCTGCTGCCGAGCGCGAGCGCCAATGCCGAGCTGGACCACGACTCCCCATCTGCCAGGCAGGCGAGCACGGCAGCGTGCGGCTCCTCAACGGGTTGTGCCAGCACGACAATTTCGCGCGCGCGCCGCGGCTGCAGTGCGAACCCGTGTTTGGTTGCGCTCACCGTTGCCAGATCGCCGAGTGCTGCGCGCAGCCGCCCGATCTCGACACGCAGGCGCACGCGATGCGATTCATCGGCGTACTTGGTGCGGAATGCCTGGGCGATGAGCCTGTCTCTTGGCACGTCTGCCGGCCAGGCTTCGGCCAGAGTGCGAACGAGGGTGAACAGCACCGGGCGTGTGGCGAGTGAGACGACGGTGTCGGTCTCGCGCACGGCAAGGCGGCAGGCGTCTACGACGAGCGTTGTCGAAGCGAACAGCGCTTCCACGTCCTCAAGCCGGAGGAGGCGTGCCTCGCCGCGCACGATCAGGCGCGCGGCAGGTGCATGCAAGGCAAGGGCTGCGTTTTCAACTTCCGCCGTTAGTGCGGCGATGCCTGCTTGGCGCGCAGCGCGTTCAGCATGCGCAAGTGCTGTACGCGCAGGCTGTGTTTGCAGCCGGCGCAGTGCGATGCCCGCGATGACCAGCTCATGCGCCGCCCGTAGGACAGGCGGCAGGGTGGCCGGGTTCTGCACCGCCAGCATGCGTTCGGCGTCGTCCAATCGGCCAATGAGGAGAAAACGTCGGATGTCGAGATACCGCGCATGTGCGGCGTTGACATGATCGCCGTGCGCTTCCAGCGTGACACGTGCTGCATCGAGTGTCTTCTCGGGCCAGCCAAGGTCACGGGAGGCGAGCGCAATTTCGGCTTCTGCAACGATGCAGCGCGCGCGGGCCAGCGCCTCTCTTGATCCGAAGGCGCGTGCTGCATTGCGCAGCAGTGTCCGTGCGCGTGTGAGGTCGCCAAGCTGGGCCATGGCGATACCGCGCAGCGCGAGTGCCGGCGGGTCGTCGCGCAAGGCGACGCGGTTCAGCGCCCCGAACGGGTCACCCGCCGCGAGCGCGCGTGCGGCTGCCGTGATCAGCGAGTCCATCTGAATCCCGCCACACTTGTCACTCCCTCCGGTTGGTGTCGGCGCCTAATCTAGCACACGCGTTTCCACCCGAATTTCCATCCACATGGAGGTAAGCATGACTGCAACACACATCACCCAACATGCCACCGCGACGCGGCAAGCGTGGCTAAAGGCACGTCTTGAGCTGCTGGCAGCGGAGAAGGAACTGACACGCCGCAGCGATGAACTCGCACGCCAACGTCAGGCGCTGCCGTGGGTCCGCGTCGACAAGACCTACCGCTTTGAAACCGATGAGGGGAGTGCGTCGCTGGCGGACCTGTTTCGCGGGCGTTCGCAACTGCTCGTCTATCACTTCATGTTCGGGCCTGATTACAAGGCCGGCTGCCCGTCGTGCTCGATGATTGCGGATGGGTTCAATGGCTTTGCGACGCATCTGGCGAATCACGACGTACTGCTGCTGGCGGTATCGCGCGCCCCGCTGGAGAAGCTGCAGGCCTATAAACAGCGCATGGGCTGGACGTTCCCGTGGGCGTCGTCGGTCGGCAGTGATTTCAACTACGACTTCAACGTCTCGATTTCCGAAGAGCAGCAGCGCGCCGGCACGTCCGACTACAACTACGTGCGCGGCAGCCACGTGATGGATGCATCAGACCTGCCCGCACCCGTGCAGCAGTTTGCGGCCATGTGCGGCACCGATGCCCCCACCTACGTGCGCGACCGGCCGGGTATGAGCGCATTCGTGCTGGAAGATGGCGTCGTGTATCACACGTACTCCACCTACGCGCGCGGACTGGATGGCCTGTGGGGGGCCTACCAATGGCTCGACCGTGCGCCGCTTGGTCGCAATGAAACCGGTGTCTGGTGGCGCCGCCATGATGAGTACGCGCAGCGTTGAACCATCACGCACGCATGCAGTGTCCGAGCGCGGTTTCCTTGGCGTCTCGGCACTGCTTTTCGTGGCCAGCACGGCGGCGACAGTCGCGTGGTGCACATCGATGTCAGGCATGGGCGAGATGCCGATGCCCGGCGGCTGGACACTGGCGATGGCGTGGATGCCGATGTGCGGGCAGACATGGCTAGGCACCGCCGCCTCGTTTCTCGGTATGTGGATCGTGATGATGGTGGCGATGATGTTGCCCTCTCTGGTGCCGATGCTGTGGGGGTATCGGCACAGCGTGCGCACGGCGGGAGGGACGCATCTGGAGGCGCTGACCGCACTGGTTGCGCTGAGCTACTTCGCGGTGTGGGCGGTGTTTGGTCTGCTGGCCTTTGCGCTAGGGACTGTGCTTGTGACGTTGCAGATGCGGTGGCCGATGCTGGCGCGCGCGGTTCCGGTGGCGGCGGGTATCGCAGTGCTGGGCGCGGGTGTGCTCCAGTTCTCCGTATGGAAAGCGCATCTGCTTGCCCGTTGCCGCGAGGCAGGGGCGAGTTGCGTGTTACCAGCAAACGCTCGCACAGCCTGGCGACAGGGTATGCGCCTCGGCCTGCATTGCTGTGGCTCGTGCGCAGGGTTGACGACGATTCTGTTCGTGGTGGGGGTCATGGACCTGTGCGCGATGGTGGTGGTTACCATCGCCATCACCCTTGAGCGTTTTGCGTCTTCTGGCGTGCAAGTTGCACGTGCCGTTGGCGTGATTGCCACCAGTGTTGGCTTGTGCCTGATTGCGCGCGCTATTGTGCTCGCGTAATACGCGGTTTATCGCGCGCATGTGTGCGGGTTTTTTTCGTTTGTGCGAAAGACGCTTGCAGCTGGCTGAGCGTGTCGTGTGCGCCGTCAGTGGGCCACAAGGCGGCGCGTTGGCATGCGGAATATCCTGCCTTTCGTTCAAGCTGTCTTGTCGGAATCCGTCATGGCCCTATCTCCAATCGAGCGTCAATCGAGCCTTGACGCGCTGCGCGGTTTTGCCCTGCTTGGCATCCTGGTTGTCAACATCATTGCGTTTGCTACGCCGTACTACGGCACGGGCGTGCCTGATCCGTTGGCCCAGAGCCGTGTCAGCCACGCGGTCATGGTTGGCATCGCCTTGCTGTTCGAGTGGAAGTTCTATCTGCTGTTCTCGTTCCTGTTCGGCTACAGCTTCACGCTGCAGATGCAGTCTGCCGAGCGCGACGGCAAGGCGTTTGTGCCTCGCATGCTGCGACGGCTTGCTGGGCTCTGGGTGCTCGGGCTGCTGCATGGTGTGCTGTTGTTCCACGGTGACATCCTCACCACCTATGCGTTGATGGGCGCTGTGCTGCTGACGTTGCGCAGCCGGGCAGACAAGCCGCTGGCCAAGCTGGCCGTGGGCCTGATTGTGGGTACGGCCGCGGTGTGGGCGATCATCGGCGTGCTCTCCGTGCTGGATGTCGATGCGACGCGCGATTCGAAGGCGTTGGCGGAGATCACCTCGGCGCTGACGGCGTTCCGCAGCACACCCGCGGGCGTCATCGCCCAGCATGTGGAAGAACTCAAAGGTGTGTGGGTGGTGACGGCCCTGATGCAGGCGCCGACCGCGCTGGCGATGTTTCTGATGGGGTGCATTGCAGGGCGGCGCGGGCTGTTCTCGGCATCGTCGCCAACCGCCGGCACCGGCAAGCTGTACACGCAATGCCTGATTGCCGGCGCGTGTGTGGGCCTGCCGGCTGCGGTGGCGTATGCCTACGGCACGACAAAGCTGGCCGGCACGCCGTGGGATCTGCTGGGCCTGTCGCTAACCCTGCTGACGGCACCATTGCTGACCGCTGCATATATCGGCGGGATGCAGTTGCTGTTCCGCACCCGTTGGGGCCGATGGTGGCTGGGCGTGCTGGCACCTGCCGGGCGGATGGCGCTGTCGAACTACCTGATGCAGTCGCTGGTGTGTTCGGTGATCTTTCTAGCGTATGGATTCCGCATGATGGGCCGGGTCAGCCCACTGGACACGCTGCTGATCGCGTTTGCAATCTTTGCGGTGCAGACGGTCGTAAGCCGCTGGTGGTTGGGGCGTTTTGCCTATGGTCCGGTGGAGTGGTTGCTGCGCGCGGTGACGCACTGGCGGTTTTCGGCGTTGCGCACCGAGCCGAAGGGGTTGGCCAGCTAGGGCAGCGCCAGGATGTTCGTGTGAGATTGGGCGATTCCTTGCTACGACGCCATTTGCGCATCTGTCGTAAGATGCCGGGGCAATTGACGATGGTGATGCCGAAGTCGTCACTTTCGATCACACATAGCAACTCAATAGAACAATGAACGTTCCGCTCATACTGAATATCGCCGCCTTCGCAGCCATCCTGATTGGCCTTGGCGCTTGCGTGAAATCGAACTGGAGCCTGGCAAAGCGCGTGCTACTGGGCATGGTGTTGGGTATCGTGTTCGGTCTGGTGCTGCACCTGATCTACGGCGACGAAAGCGCAACGCTCAAGCAATCGATTGCGTGGTTCAGCGTCGTCGGCGGCGGCTACATTCAGTTGCTGCAGATGATCGTCATGCCCCTGGTGCTGGTCTCCGTTCTCAATTCGGTGGCCAAGCTCAACAACACGGCGTCGCTGGGCAAGATCAGCGTGCTGACAATCGGCACGCTGCTACTGACGACGCTGATTTCCGCACTGGTCGGCGTGTTTGTCACGAACCTGTTTGGCCTGACCGCACAAGGGCTGGTGCAAGGCGCGCAGGAAACTGCCCGCCTGAGCGCGATCCAGGACAACTACGTCGGCAAGGTGGCTGACCTCTCGGTTCCGCAACTGCTGCAGTCCTTCCTGCCGAAGAACCCGTTTGCAGAACTGACCGGTGCCAAGCCGACATCGATCATCGGCGTGGTGATCTTTGCCGCATTCCTGGGTGTGGCTGCACTGAATCTGCTCAAGGATGATGCGGTGAAGGGCGAGCGTGTGCTGACCGCCATCGATACCGCGCAGGCCTGGGTCATGAAGCTTGTGCGACTCGTCATCCGCCTGACCCCGTACGGTGTGCTCGCGCTGATGACTAACGTGGTGGCCGTGTCCAACGTGCAGGACATCATCAAGCTCGGCGGCTTCGTGGTGGCCTCGTATCTTGGCCTGGCGATCATGTTCGGTGTGCATGCCGTGCTGCTGACGGTCAACGGCATCAATCCGATTCGATTCTTCCGCAAGGTGTGGCCGGCGCTATCTTTCGCGTTCACCAGCCGGTCGAGCGCTGCCACCATTCCGCTGAGCATCGAGGCACAGACACGGCGTATCGGCGTGCCGGAGTCGATCGCCAGCTTTGCGGCATCGTTTGGGACCACCATTGGCCAGAACGGCTGCGCGGGCTTGTATCCCGCCATGCTGGCCGTGATGGTGGCGCCCACGGTCGGCATCAACCCGTTTGATCCGGTGTGGATTGCAACGCTGGTCGCGATCGTCACGCTCAGTTCAGTTGGCGTTGCCGGCGTTGGCGGTGGCGCTACCTTTGCCGCGTTGATCGTGCTGCCGGCCATGGGCCTGCCCGTGACGCTCGTGGCGCTGCTGATCTCCATCGAGCCCCTGATCGACATGGGGCGGACCGCGCTCAACGTCAACGGCTCGATGACCGCCGGGACGATCACCAGCCAGTTGCTGGGGCAAACCGATCGAAGCGTGTTTGATGCCGGTGACGAGCCGGAACTGATGCATCGCTGATCGCTGACCGCTGCGCCAAAAGAGAACATGCCGACCTCGTGGTCGGCATGTTGCTTTTCAGGGCACCTGCGCCAGATCGGTCAGCGTCTCCATGAATGCGCTGGCGAGTTCGCTGGGTGTGCTGGCACTTCTGCGTAGCAGGCCGACGGGCTCTTTGGTGGCGGATGTGACAATGTCCAGTCGGACCAGTCCACCGTGCTGAAGATCGTCATGGGCGGCGCGCTCGGGTGTGATCCACACCGCATTGGAGCGGCATGCCAGCAAACGCGCGACCGACACGGATAGCGTTTCTGTTACGCCCGTCGGCAAGCGCAGGCCGTGCGTCTGGAGCAACGCCTCAGTGTGATGACGCGGTACGGTGCCCGGTGTCGCAATCACCATCGGATAATCCAGCACCGCCTGCAACGACGCCGATGCGCCTGGCTGCGCGAGCAGCGGATGCCCGGGCCGCACCACCAGCGCAAGGGGTTCGGCATAGAGCAACTCGAACGATAGCCCTTGCATGGCATCCGGCTCGGCCATGCGGCCGACCACGAAATCGAGTTCGCCTGCCTTGAGCGCTGTCAGCAGTTCGGCATTGGTGCCGGTGCGCAGGCGTACGCCGGCATGCGGGCGTTGCGCATGCAGCGCGGCAATCGCCTGCGGCAGCAGGCCGCTCGCCACGGTCGGCAGGGCGCCGACGTGCACGACAGGTGCAGAGGCTTCGCCCGAACCCATCAGCGCTGCGGTGGCCGATTCCAGCGCCTGTGTCGCGCCTACGGCATACCGCAGGAACTGCTCGCCGGCCGCGGTGAGCCGCGCCCCTTGCCGGCCACGTTCAACCAGTTGGGCGCCGGCCAGCGCTTCCAGTTCGCCCAGTGTTTTCGACACCGCCGGCTGGCTCAGGTGAAGCCGCTCAGCCGCCCGCCGCAGGTTGCGCTCCTGCGCAATGGCAACAAAGCAACTCAGATGGCGAAAGCGGATGCGCGAGGGGAGGTCAGTGCTATCCATAACTTTTAGTTATCGATTTTTCGATCATAAGTCAATTTACTTCACTTTTTGGCGGCCATATAGTCCAACTCGAGTCATTCCTACAGATTCCAACGGAGACGCCCCATGACCCTGCCGCTTTCCGGCACCGGCGAGTTCGCCCAGCGCGATACCGCCCAGCACCCGCCCGCGCTCACCCCCGTGTACAAGACCAGCGTGCTGCGCTCGCCGCGCAATGCGCTCATCTCCACGCTCAATACGCTGTCGGAGACGACCGCGCCGGTATTCCACCCGGACGACCTCGGCGCGCTCGATAACGACCTCATCCTCAACTACGCCAAGGAGGGCTTGCCGATTGGCGAGCGCATCATCGTCCACGGCTACGTGCGCGACGAATTTGGCCGCCCCGTGCCGAATGCGCTGGTGGAGGTCTGGCAGGCCAACGCCGGTGGCCGCTATCGTCACAAGAAAGATCAATACATCGCGCCGATCGACCCGAACTTCGGCGGCTGCGGCCGCATGCTGACGGATGCCAACGGCTACTACGCCTATCGCACCATCAAGCCGGGGCCGTATCCGTGGCGCAACCGCATCAACGACTGGCGCCCGTCGCATATCCATTACTCGCTCTCGGGCGATGGCTGGGCGCAGCGCCTGATCACACAGATGTACTTCGAGGGCGATCCGATGATTGCGCAGTGCCCGATCATCAAGACCATTCCCAGTGAAGAGCAGGTGCGCGGTCTGATTGCGTTGCTCGATACGGCCAACCACGTGCCGCTCGATGCGCGCAGCTACCGTTTTGACATCACGTTGCGCGGCCGCCGTGCCACGCATTTCGAGAACGCCCAGCAAGGAGCCAAGTGATGACCACGACCACGCTTCATGCATCGCTCGAACGTGCCCAGGCCGCAACCATGACGACCACGCCGCCCTTCGCGCATTTCAATGAGACGGCCTCGCAGACGGGCGGCCCCTACGTGCATATCGGGCTCGCACCGCGCCAGGCAGGCTTCGACATCTACGAGAAGGAATTCGGCAACGTGCTGACCACGCCGGCCACGCGCGGCGAGCGCATCGCGCTGGAAGGCCGCGTGTTTGATGGTTCCGGCTCGCTCGTGCGCGATGTGCTGATCGAGATCTGGCAGGCCAATGCCGATGGCAAGTACGCCCACCCGGCTGACCGCCAGGACAAGCCAGTCGATGCGGCTTTCCGTGGCTGGGGCCGCGCGGGTGCCGATTTCGACACCGGCGTCTATCGCTTCGACACCATCAAGCCGGGTGCCGTGGCAGGGCGCGGCAATACCGTGCAGGCGCCGCATATCTGCATGGTGCTGTTTGCACGCGGCATCAACCTTGGCTTGCATACGCGCGTGTACTTTGGTGATGAGGCCGCCGCCAACGGTGCCGACCCGGTACTCAATGGCATTGAATGGGAAGTGCGCCGCAAGACGTTGATTGCGCAGCGCACCGAGCGCAATGGTGAGGTGGTCTACACCTTTGACGTGCGCCTGCAGGACACGCCCGATGGTGGTGCGGAAACGGTGTTCTTCGATATCTGATCGATTGCCGCGTCACATGAAACAACGCCCAGCGGGGTAACCTGCCGGGCGTTGTTTTTTGGAGCAATGCGCAAGACGTCATGCGCTTGTCGATAATGGAGGCCTTGATGCTCCACACTTGACACCCGCGCTGTGACCCAACTCACCCTTCCCGGATTCGAAGCCACGCCCCAGTTGCCCGCACACCGCCTGTTTCTGGCGATCAAGCCCGATGCCGGTACCGCAGAGCGCATTGTGCGGGTGGTGGAGCAACTGCGGCCAGCCGTCGGCTTCAAGGGAAAGGCGCTACGCCCGGAGCGCCTGCATATCACGCTGTATCACCTTGGCGATTTCGTTCAAGCGCCGCCGGACGATCTGGTTGCGCGCACGCGCCTGGCTGCCGAAGGGCTTGCCTTGCCTGCCTTTGATGTCACCTTCGATCAGGTGGTGAGCTTTCATGGCCGACGCGACCATCGGCCATTCGTGCTGCTGGGCGGTGAAAGCGAGAGTGGCGCCAATGGCACGACAGCACTGATGGCGTTTCAGTTGGCACTGGGCGAGGCCTTGCAGCATGCCGGCCTGCCCGTGCCGCTTGGGCATTTCAAGCCGCACATCACGCTGCTGTACGACCGTGGCGGCTTTGCGCCCAAGCCGGTCGAGCCCATGACTTGGACGGTGCGCGAGTTCGTCCTCATCCATAGCTGGCTCGGCAAGACGCGGTATGACGAGCTTGGCCGCTGGACACTCAAAGGCTGAGCTTCGCGCCGTTACGCGCAGCCATCCGGTCCGCAGACCGGGCCATCGGCCTCACTTGCCGGGGCGGGGGCGCCGATGTGCTGCGCCAGGGCCTGTGCCCATTGTTCCGGACGACCGAGCCACGGGCCGACGTCGATCGTGCCCAGGCGGCCCTCCGCATCTTCCAGTGCAAACGTTGGAAAGCCCTGTCCACCCACGCGATCCAGCCATTGCCGGCTTGCCGCAATGTGCTGCTGCGTGAGTGCGCCGGCTTGCCGCGTATATTCCGCATCGAACGCCTCAGGCGACAGGCCCAACGTTGCGGCCAGCTCACGCAGCACGGGCAGATCAGCAATCCGCCGGCCTTCTTCGTAGTGCGCGCGCTGGACGCGGTGGATCATGTCCAACCCGTGCCCGCCAAGCGCTTCAGCCGCCAGCACCGCGGTGATGGGCGGCTCCGAATCCATCACTGCGCTGGTATCACGCAGCAGGCCGTCAAAGTACGGTTTGCCGAAAGGCTGGCCGGTCATCTCTGCGATGCGGTGGTCGTGCGGCATGACGTAGTCGCGCCATTGCGGCGTGACCATGCGCCGGTTTGCGCCGGCCAGCATGCCGCCGCCATAAAAGGCGACGGTCAGACCAGGCACCGCGCGGGCGGCATCCACCAACGGTGCGGCGCCGTAGCACCAGCCGCACAGCGGGTCGAAGATGTAATGCAACGTCGTCATAAGCAATCCTGGGTTACTGCGGCCACTTCATTTCGCCCTTGATGACCTTGGCGCTCAACTCCAGCGATGCGTCACCAGGCAGGGACGGGTAGGCCGCTTTCATCGCCTTGATCAATTCGGCTGAGTTGTTGGCGCGGGCGGCTTCGGCTTCAAAGGTCTTCAGGTAGTCTGCCGTAAAGCGTACCGCTTCCAGCCCCGTGGGCATGGGTCCGGTGAAGTGTCCTGGCACCACCGTCGTCGGCTTGAGCGCGGTGATGTTGTCGAGGGTCTGCAGCCAGCCCAGGCGTGATTTGCGCGTTTGCGTGTCGGCCACCCAAACATGGTCGCCGCTGTTGACAACCACGCCACCGGCCACCGTCTTGAGCGACGGAATCCACAGGTACGTGCGCGCCGGGTTCGGGCCGTTCAGGCCCTTGATCTCGATGGCGCGGCCTTCCAGGGTGAGGTGGTCGGCGTGCAGCACCTCGGGCAGCACGAGCGCCTTGGGGGCGTTGTCTTTCAGGAGCGGACCCCAGTAGGCCAGCTTGCCATTCATCGATGCCTGGATGGCCGCCACGGTTTGCGGTGTGGCCACGATCTTCGCCTTCGGGAAGGCCGCGCGGATGACGTCGAGGCCGAAGTAGTAATCCGGGTCGCTCTGGCTGATGTACACGGTGGTGAGCGTCTTGCCGCTGGCCTGGATCTTTCGCACCAGGGCTTGCGCGTCGGTGCGTTGGAACTGCGCGTCGATCAAGATGGCCTCGTGCGCCCCCGTAATGATTTCCGACGACACCGGGAAGACACCCTTGTCACCGGGGTTGTAGACCTCCAGGTGCAGCGGCGCCGGCGCGGCGGCATAGGCAACGATGCCGGCGCTGACGAGGCCGGCGGCAAGCAGGGGGCGGATCAAGGTCATCGGGGGGCTCCTGGGCGGATGTGATGGCAATACCGCTACTGTAGGTTGCTTGATTCGGCCGAAAAACCACCTAGTATGCGCATATTTGTTTCGCGAATCGATCAAATATGGACCGAATTCGAGCCGCCGAGGTGTTCGTCGCGATTGTCGAGCGTGGCAGCCTGAGTGCCGCCGCAGATGGGCTCGATATGTCGCGCGCCATGGTGACGCGTTATCTGGCGGAGATGGAGGCGTGGTCCGGTGCACGCCTGCTGCATCGGACTACGCGCCGCATCGGTCTGACACCTGCCGGCGAAGCCGCGCTCGTGCGCTGCCGCCAGATACTGGAGATCGCTGCACAGATGGCTGCGGCGGACGGCCCCGAAGCTGACACGCCGCGTGGTTTGCTGCGCGTTGCGTGCGCACAATCGCTCGCGCAAGAGGTGCTGAGTGCGGCGGTAACGGCCTACCTGCGGCGTTATCCGCAGACCGCCGTCGACCTCGTCGTCGACAACCGCACCATCAACCTTGTGGAGGAACGCATCGATCTGGCGGTGCGCATCACCAATGATCTTGACCCGAACCTCATCGCGCGGCCGCTGGGCACGTGTGAATCGGTGGTAGTGGCCGCGCCCGCGTATCTGGCGGCGCATGGCGTGCCACGCCGGGTTGAAGATCTGGCCGTGCACAACTGCCTGACGTATTCGTACTTTGGCAAGAGCCTGTGGAGGTTCACCGATGCGAAGACGGGCAGGTCATCCGATGTGCCTGTGAGCGGCAACCTGAGTGCGAATGAGTCGATGGCGCTACTGGCGGCAGCCCGGGAGGGGGCGGGTGTCGCACTGCAGCCGGCGTTTGCAGCAGCGCCGCTCATTGCCAGTGGCCAGCTCGTACGCCTGCTGCCCGAACACGTGCCGCTGGCGCTCGGCATCCACGGCGTATACAGCTCGCGCAGGCAGATGCCGGCGGCGCTGCGGGCGATGCTGGACTTCCTTGTCGATTGGTTTGCTGCGCACCGGAGCGTGACCTGATGTAGCAATCGGCGGCAGGGGGGATGACTACAGTGAGAGGCTCCCAAGCCCGGAGCCCCCATGAACTACGAAGGCATCACCACTGAAATCGCGCGCGGCCTGTTGGAGCTGCGTGCTCGTATTGCCCAAGCGAAGATTCCATCCTCCAAGCTGGACGAGACGCTCAACATCGCCACCTGGAACGTGCGCGAGTTCGGCAGGAAACCGCGCACCAAGACTGCGCTGTACTACATCGCGGAGATCTTGCGGCAGTTCGATCTGATTGGGCTGCAGGAGGTGCGCGACAACCTGGGCGACCTCAACCGCGTGCTCGAAATCCTCGGCCCTGATTGGCACGCGGTCTATTCCGATGCAATGACGGATGCGGGTGGCAACCGCGAGCGCATCGCCTACATCTATGACCGTCGCGCCGTTGCCTTTACCGGCCTGGCGGCACAGGCGCAGCCGCCGCGCACGAAACGCGGTATCGAGTACTTGTCGGATATCTCGTGGTGGCGCCGGCCATACATGGTGTCGTTTCATTCCGGCAACTTCGATTTCGTCTGCATTTCTGCCCACATTCGGTGGGGCAACAGCGAGCGGGATCGACTGCCGGAAATCGAGGCGCTGGCCGACTGGGTCTACGCCAAGGCACAGGAGAAGGATGCCGACGGCAAAGACTTGATTGTCATGGGCGACTTCAACGTCCCCAGCGAAAAGAGCCCGCTGTTCCAGGCGCTGACTGCCCGCGGGCTGCGCGTGCCGGACAAGCTCCTGCGCAGCACCTTTGGCAGTAACCTGGAGAAGAACAAGCGCTACGACCAGATCCTGCAGATGCCGGAATACCCCGAGAGCTTCACCAATGCGGGCGGCGTGCTCGATTTCTACCAGGGCGACCATACCCCGCTGTTCCCGCGCCTGACCAAGCAGGCGATGACGTATCAGCTCTCAGACCACCTGCCGCTGTGGGTGCAGATCAATACCAATACCGAGGAGCACACATTGCGGGCGCTGGCCGAGGGCTGATGGTCAGTGTGCTGTATTGCTCAAACAAACGGCGCAAAGAGGCCGTTGAGCCTGGCCCCGCTGGCGGCATCACGCGCAAAGGCGAAGGTACCCGTGGCTCGCAGTTCTTCCGCCGCGCGGAGGAATGCCCCTTGCGCTGCACGAGCCAGCGCAGCGCCCACGCTGATGCGCTTGACGCCCAGTTCGGTTAGCTCCGCTACGCTCAGATTGCCATCCGCAAACCCCATCAACACGTTGAGCGGACGGTCGATTTCGCGCAGCACGGTGGCGATCTCTTCGCGCGTTTTCAGGCCGGGGGCGTAGAGCACGTCGGCGCCGGCGTCCTGGAATGCCTGCAGGCGGCGGATGGTGTCGGCCAGGTTGTTACGGCCGTGCAGGTGGTTCTCTGCGCGCGCGGTGAGCGTGAACGGAAACGGCAGCGAGCGCGCGGCTTCCACGGCGGCGCGTACGCGCTCGACCGAGGCTTCCAGCGGATAGATGGGCGCATCGGCGTGGCCTGTGGCGTCTTCAATTGAGCCGCCCACGATGCCGGTGGCACCCGCCAGGCGGATGCTCTCGGCCACGGTCTCGGGGGTATCGCCAAAGCCGTTTTCCAGATCGGCGGCCACCGGCAGGTCAGTGGCTGCAGCCAGATCGGCCACGTGCGTGAGGATGAGGTCGCGGCCAACGCCGTAGTCGGGCCGCCCGCGCGAGAAGGCAAAGCCGGCGCTGGTGCTGGTCAGCGCCTCGAAGCCGAGCGCCGCCAGCAATCGGGCCGAGCCCGGGTCCCACGGGTTGGGGATGACGAAGGTGCCGCTGCGTTCGTGCAGGGCGCGGAAGGCGTGGGCTTTTTCGATCTGAGTCGGCATGGCTATCCGGGGTAAGGTGGATACGGGTTGGACTGCAAGGCTGAGGCACAGGCGAGCGCGTCATCCAGGCGGTCATTGCCCCAGAACATCGCGTCACCGACAAAGAACGTGGGAGCGCCAAAGATGCCACGAATCTGCGCCGCATGCGTTTGTTCGCGCAGGCTCAGCTTGTTGGCGTCGGACAGCGCTTCGGCCAAGATCGCACTGGCGGGAAGCCCGAGTGCGGTCAGTTCTTCACGCACGGCTTCCGGTGTGTGGATGTCGTGGTCCTGGGCGAAGTTGCGCAGCATGATGCGCTGGCAGAACGCGCCGATCCAAGGCCGATCTGCGCCCAGCAGCGCCACGCGCAGCGGCAGCACGGAGGCACGCGGGAAGGTGCTGGGCCTCACCCAGGGCACGCCGATCTTGTGGCACTCCCGGGCGATGTCGTGCCACATGTAGTCGCCCTTGGCTTTCTGCAGCATGAACGGCGAGTTGCTCCAACCGAGCGACTGGAAGATCGGCCCGAGCAGAAACGGCTTCCACACGATGCGCACGCCCTGGCGTATGGCTGCCGCCTCAATACGCATCACGCTCAGGTAGCTGTAGTTGCTGGCGAAGTCGAACCAGAACTCGACGGTGGGTGTGGGGAAGAGGGCCTCCCACGTGGCGTTGTACGGGGCGAGCTTAGTCATAGACCACCAGGCAGCGGATTTCGATGCTCTCGCGCGGCGGTGTGCCGGCCGGCGCCGCAGGGTGGGCAAACGCGGCATGCGGTGTGAAGCGCGCCACGCCGCTGGCCTGCGAGTCGTACTGCTTGAACACCAGCGCCTCGTGCCGATCGATCGCCGAGGCGTACCACCAGCGGTGGCGGGGGTTGTGGGTGGCAAGGTACAGCTCGCCGGTGCGCGTGGGGTAGCGGATTTCGGCGGCGACGAGGTCGGCAGCGTTCACGCTGCGCGCGTCGCACAGGGCTAGCGGCGTATCGAGCACCGGCCCACGGATCGAGCGCCAGATGTTGACGATGCCATAGCGCCAAACGGCGGCGGCCTGTGCCGGATTGGTCAGCACGCGGCCCAGGCGCAGGCGGCCGGAGGCTTCGGTGTAGTCGTTGTGGATGCGGCCGACGGCAGAAGGGGGGGCCGTCGCCTTCGCGCCCGAAGGTCAGGGTGGGGCGGCTCGGGTCGCGCTTGCGCACAAGGTGATCGAATACATGTGCGCTGCGGGCACCTGTTGCGGCGGTGGCGAGTTCGGCGGCCTCTGCATAGTAGATCGAGCGGATCGCCTCTTCATCGCCAAAGTCCGTCATGCGCGTGGGAGCCTCGGCGAGGATGAAGCCTTCGCGCTCAAGGGCCGGCGTGGCAGAACGCATGTCGGCGATGCTGACCTCGTGCAGTTCGTATTCGCAGGTCTGCCAAGGCTCGCCGGCAGGCGGTGGGTACATGTAGTTGATCGGGGTGCCGGTGCCGGGTTTGACGTAACTCAGGCCACCGACCACCGTTTGTGGTCGGGTATGAGGGGCCATGCAGCCTCCAACGTGGGTGTCGTTGGCTGCATTACACGTGGTGCGCTGCGTGCGCTCAAACGTGTTTCATGCAAGTTCGGATGCGCTGGGCGCATGCGAGGCCTGGGCGGCGGCTTCAGCACGAATCCATTCGGCCACGTCGCGCACATCGCGGCGCGGGTTGGGCTCGGACTGGATCAGCCAGTACGCATGCGCGTTGTGCACGCCAGGGGCCGTGGTTGGCACGCGCACCAGCCTGCCGTCGGCCAGCAGAGGGGAGATCAACTCCAGTCGCCCAAGCGCAATGCCCTGGCCCGCCACGGCCGCGTGGATGATCTGGTCGTGCTGGTTGAAACGCAGCACCGTGCGCGGTTTGGCGTGGCTCCAGCCAGCGGCGGCCAGCCAGTCGGTCCATTGGAGCCAGGGGCGGCGCAGGTCGCGGTCGTCAAAGTCGAGCAGGGTCTGGCCTGCCAGCGCGTCGGCGGAATCGAGCGGACGCAGCGCCAGCGACGGATGGGCAACCGGCACCACGGTTTCCCCAAACAGCCGGATTGCGCCGGGCGGCGCATCCCCCGGCGGGCAGTAGCGGATGGCCAGTTCGATGCCTTCGTTCTTCAAGTCGACAAGGCGGTTGTTGGTGGCCACGCGCACATCGATGTCCGGGTACTGCTGTTGGAAGCGCGCCAGGCGCGGCAGTAGCCACAGGCCCGTCACGCCGATGCTGGCGGTGATCGTGACAGGCCGGCGCTCGGCTGCCACGCGAATGGCGCCGATGGCGTCCTGCAACTGCTGCACGGCGCTGTCGGCGCTGCGGAACAGGCGCTCGCCCTCGGGCGTGAAGGCAATCGAGCGGTGCCCGCGCACTAGCAGCTTCACGCCCAGTGCTTCTTCCAGCACCGACACTTGGCGGCTCACGGCCGATTGGGTCAGGCACAGGTCATCGGCGGCCAGCGTGATGCTCATGCGCCGGCCCACGGCCACGAAGCCGCGCAGCAAGTCCAGGGAGGCCAATCGAACCAACGGTGTCGACATGCGTTTTCCTCATGTGAAGCGTTCTCAAAGATCAATTGAGAACCCCCAATGTGGCGAAGTTTAATAAGCCATCGGACGACATTCCAGTCAAACGCAAGCCTGCAGGATAGGAATGTCAGTCGCCACGGAGAACACACCCATGACATCGAAATCGTTGACGCAATCGCCTTGGCTGCCGGTACTGGCCGGCGGGGCGGTGATCGGCCTGGCGCTGGGCATCCGTCACGTGCAGGGCCTGTTCCTGGTGCCCATTACCATGGACCACGGCTGGACGCGCGAGACCTTCGGCCTGGCCATCGCACTGCAAAACCTGATCTGGGGCGCGGCGCAGCCGTTTGCCGGCATGCTGGCGGACCGCTTTGGGGCGGCCAAGGTGGTGGTCGCGGGTATCGTCGTCTATGCGCTGGGTTTGGTCCTGATGGCGCATGCGGGCACGCCGCTGGGCTTTACGTTATCGGCGGGCGGGTTGATCGGCATGGGGCTCTCCGGCACCTCATTCGGCGTGGTGTACGGCGCGATCAGCCGGCTTACGCCACCTGAGCGGCGTAGCTGGGCGTTGGGTGTGGCGGGCGCGGTGGGCGGTGTCGGCCAGTTCATCATGGTGCCGACGGCGCAGGGGCTGCTGAGCAACGTCGGCTGGGTGACGGCGCTGGTGGTCATGGCCGTGGTGATGGCGGTATTCCTGCCGCTGGCCGCGCCGCTGCGTGAGAAGGCCGCCACCGCCGTGGCGCAGGAGGCGCACCAGAGCATGGGAGCCGCCATCCGCGAGGCTTTTGCGCATCCGGGCTTCTGGCTGTTGAACCTCGGCTTTCTGACGTGCGGGTTCCAGCTTGCCTTTATCGGGGCTCACATGCCGGCATACCTGCTCGACAAGGGGTTGACGGCGCGGCACGGCATGATTGCGCTGGCGTTGATTGCGGCCGCCAACATCGTCGGCACCTACTACTGCGGCGCGCTGGGCGGGCTGTTCCGGCGCAAGTATCTGCTGTCGCTGCTGTACCTGATTCGCACAGCGGCGATTGCGTTGTTCATTCTGCTGCCGCTGTCGCCGGTCACGTTGTATGGGTTTGCCATCGTGATGGGGTTGCTGTGGCTGGGCACGGTGCCGCTCACCAATGGGCTACTGTCGCAGGTGTTTGGGGTGCGCTATATCGGCACGCTGTTTGGGTTCGTGTTCCTGGGCCACCAGGTTGGTGCGTTTCTTGGGGTGTGGCTGGGTGGCGTGGTGTACGACCGCCTGCACTCGTACGACGCCATCTGGATTGGCGCGATGGTACTCGGCATAGTGGCCGCGCTGCTGCACTGGCCGATCGATGACCGTCAATTGGCGCGCAAGCCTGTCGTGCAACCAGCATGAACGGGCGACTCAAACGTTGGGCGGCGTGGGCGCTGGCGGCAACCAGCGCGGCGTTGGTCTTTGCGGCGTGGCTGACACCGGAGGGTGCGTTTTCGTTTGTGACGCTGGCGTCCTTCTGCGGATAACCCCGATTTGTGAAACAATATCGAGTTATTCACTAGTGGGTACTGGTACGGTTTGCGCGGGAAATGGGGTGCTTTTGCATCATCTTCCTGTGAATGCCACCGTTCAGACATGACTTACGCCGTCAAGGAAATCTTCTACACGCTGCAAGGCGAGGGTGCCAACACCGGCCGCGCAGCCGTCTTCTGCCGCTTTGCCGGCTGCAACCTCTGGAGCGGGCGCGAAGCCGATCGCGCCACCGCCGTCTGCCAGTTCTGTGACACCGACTTTGTTGGCACGGATGGCACGCAAGGCGGCAAATACACCACCGCAGATGCCCTGGCCGATACCGTCGCTGCAGAATGGCCGGCCGACGCCGCGGGCGGCAAGCCGCTCGTCATCTGCACCGGTGGCGAGCCGCTGCTGCAACTGGACACCCCTCTGATCGACGCGCTGCACGCACGCGGCTTCGAAATCGCCATCGAGACCAACGGCACCATCGCCGTGCCCGAGGGCATCGACTGGGTGTGCGTGAGCCCGAAGATGGGCTCGGAGCTGGTCGTCACACGTGGCGATGAGTTGAAGGTCGTGATCCCGCAAGACGGGCAAGACCTGGACGCATATGAACGGCTGGATTTCCAGCATTTCTTCCTGCAAGCCATGGATGGTCCGCTTGCGCGGCAGAATACGGTGGCAGCCGTTGCGCTGTGCCAGCGCCGCCCGCGCTGGCGCCTGTCGCTGCAAACCCATAAGATGCTGGGCATCCGCTAAGGCGGGCCGCAGCATTTTGTCCCAGTCGTTCCAGCCGTTTTGCGGCGTTCGCTGCCGCCCAGTCCTTTGCGCTCCATGACCAAGACCGTTTCCATCACGCGCCGGCTCGAGTTTGATGCCGGCCATCGCATCCCCGGCCACGCTGGCCAGTGCCGCAACCTGCACGGCCACCGTTATCAGCTTGAACTCACGCTCACCGGCGAAGTCCTGCACAACGACAAGGCCGCCGACGACGGCATGATCCTCGACTTTGGCGACGTCAAGCAGCTTGCCAACAAGCACCTCGTCGACCTGTGGGACCACGCGTTCCTGGTCTATCGCGGCGACACGAAGCTGGTCGAATTCCTGAACGACATGGAAGGCGGTCACAAGACCGTTGTGCTGAACGACGTGCCGACCGTCGAGAACCTCGCGCAAGTCGCGTTCGACATTCTCGAACCCGTGTTCCGCAATACGTTCGGGCACCATCTGCGCCTGTCCAAGCTGGTGCTGTACGAAACGCCCAACTGCTGGGCCGACGTGAAGCTCGCGCGCCCGCACGAGCAGGATTGATCGGACTGTCCCGATACGCCGCGATACGCATGACCACGCCCCACGTCCTCACGCCGCCCGCCGACATGTCCGCCCACGAGCGTGACGGCTACTGGATGCAGCAGGCGCTGGTGCAGGCCAAGTTTGCGTGGGGACAGGGCGAAGTGCCCGTAGGCGCGGTGGTGGTGCGCGGCAACGAGATCGTCGGCGTCGGCTACAACGCGCCGATCGGCACGCACGACCCATCTGCGCATGCCGAGATGCGTGCCCTGCGCCAGGCTGCCGAAAAGCTTGGCAACTACCGCTTGCCCGACTGCGAAGTCTTCGTGACGCTGGAGCCGTGTGTGATGTGCGCTGGCGCCATGCTGCATGCCCGTGTGGCACGCGTCGTCTATGGCGCGCCCGATCCCAAGACCGGCGCTGCGGGCAGCATCCTCGACCTGTTTGCCGAGACACGCCTGAACCACCAGACCGCCATCACTGGCAGCGTGCTCGCGCAGGAATGCGGCGACATGCTGCGCGCCTTCTTTGCCGAGCGTCGTGCGAGCCAACGTGCTGCGCGGCTGGCTTCCACCGAATCCGATCCGACCTGAACTGACCGCATGCCGACCACCGTCCGCCTGATCGCTCCCTCTGGGTACCCGAACGATGCTGAGCTCGCAAAGCGCGGCGCTGCGGCGCTGCGGGCGCAGGGCTGCGAGCTGGTGAATACGGAATGCCTCGCGCGCCAACATCAGCGCTTTGCCGGCGACGACGATGCGCGGCTGGCCGATCTGCACCAGATCGGCACTGGCGGCGGTCAGGAAATCGCCATGGCTATCCGCGGCGGTTACGGGCTGACGCGGTTGCTGGACCGCATCGACTTTGCGGCCATCCACCAGCGTGCGCAGGCCACCGATGCCATCATCGTCGGCCATAGTGATTTCACGGCGTTTTCGTTGGGGTATCTGGCCGCGACGGGCGGCGTGACATTTGCCGGGCCGCACCTGTGCTCGGATTTCGCGCTGCCCGAGGTGGACGCCTACATGGTCGAGCATTTCTGGGGCATCCTGCGCAGCCCAAACTACGCGTTGCGCGTGGATGTTCCGCAGACCACGGCTCGCCCAGGGCGCATTGCCGGCACGCTGTGGGGCGGTAATCTGGCCATGCTGTGCAGCCTGGTTGGTACCCCATATCTGCCCAAGATCGACGGCGGCATCCTCTTCGTTGAAGACATCAACGAGCATCCGTATCGGGTTGAGCGCATGCTGCTGCAACTGCAGCAGGCCGGTGTGCTGGAGCGCCAGCAAGTACTGATGCTCGGCGATTTTTCTGGCTACCGCACCACGCCGTACGACGCGGGTTACGACTTCAGCCTCATGTGCGATTACCTGGCCGCGCGGCTGCCGATTCCGGTCGTCACCGGCCTGCCGTTCGGCCATTGCCCGACCAAGGCGACGCTGCCGATTGGCGCGCAGGCCGCGCTGGACATCGACGCCACGGGCTTTACGCTGCACTTGACCGGCTATCCGACGCTGCGCGGCTAGACTGCTTGTCCGTCCGGGTCATCTCCGGATGGTAAAATCCCAGGTTCCCTAAATGGCGAACGGCTAAATGCCTGCCGCGCCAGATCACCGCTTTCCAATCAAGGTTTCCACGTGCTTTCCACCGCCAACATCACCATGCAGTTCGGGCCCAAGCCCTTGTTCGAGAACATCTCGGTCAAGTTTGGCGAGGGCAATCGCTACGGCCTGATCGGTGCCAACGGCTGTGGCAAGTCGACCTTCATGAAGATTCTGGGCGGTGATCTGGAGCCGAGCGCCGGCAACGTGATGCTGGAACCGGGCGTGCGCCTGGGTAAGCTGCGCCAGGACCAGTTCGCCTACGAAGACATGCGCGTGCTGGACGTGGTGATGATGGGCCACACCGAAATGTGGGCTGCCGCGCAAGAGCGCGACGCCATCTACGCCAACCCGGAAGCCACCGACGACGACTACATGAAGGCCGCCGACCTGGAGGCCAAGTACGCCGAATACGATGGCTATACCGCCGAAGCGCGCGCTGGTGAGCTCCTGCTGGGCGTCGGTATCCCGACCGACCAGCACAGCGGCCCGATGAGCGGCGTCGCTCCGGGATGGAAGCTGCGCGTGCTGCTGGCACAGGCACTGTTCTCGAACCCGGACGTGCTGCTGCTGGACGAACCGACCAACAACCTCGACATCAACACGATCCGCTGGCTGGAATCGGTGCTCAACGAGCGCAATTCCACGATGATCATCATTTCCCACGATCGCCACTTCCTGAACTCGGTCTGCACCCACATGGCCGACATGGACTACGGCACGCTCAAGGTCTATCCGGGCAACTACGACGACTACATGGAAGCCTCCCTGCAGGCGCGTGAACGCCTGCAGGCCGCCAACGCGCGCGCCAAGGAGCGCATCTCCGACCTGCAGGACTTCGTGCGCCGCTTCTCGGCCAACAAGTCCAAGGCACGCCAAGCCACGTCGCGCCTGAAGATGATCGACAAGATTAAGGTGGAAGACATCAAGCCGTCGTCGCGCCAGAACCCGTTCGTGCGCTTCGAGTTCGAGAAGAAGCTGCACAACCTGGCGGTGGAAACCGAGAACGCGCGCAAGACCTACGACCGCAAGATTTTCGACAACCTGACCATGGCTGTGCGTGCCGGCGAGCGTATTGCCATCATCGGCGAGAACGGCGCGGGCAAGACCACGCTGCTGCGTTCGCTGCTGAACGGCGCGGTCAAGACCGGCGTGCAGCGCGGTATCGAGATCGACGGCGGCACCGTCAAGTGGGCCGAGCACGCCAATGTCGGCTACATGCCGCAGGACACCTACGAAGAATTCCCCGAAGACCGTGACCTGATGGACTGGATGAGCCAGTGGACGCAGGCCGGTGATGATGACCAATCCCTGCGCGGCACGATGGGCCGCCTGCTGTTCTCGGCCGACGACATCAAGAAGAGCGTCAAAGTGCTCTCGGGTGGCGAGAAGGGCCGCATGATCTGGGGCAAGCTGATGCTGGGCCGCCACAACGTGCTGGCGCTGGACGAGCCGACCAACCACATGGACATGGAGTCGATTGAGTCGCTGCAGATCGCGCTGGACAAGTTCGAAGGCACGCTGATCTTCGTGTCGCATGACCGCGAATTGATCAGTGCCCTGGCCACGCGCATTATCGAAGTGCGCCCGAACGGCACGCTGACCGACTATCTCGGCACTTACGACGAGTACCTGCAGAGCCAGGGCGTGGAGGTCTGAGTACCTCACACGTACTCCACAAAAAAGGCAGCTTCGCGCTGCCTTTTTTGTTGCCTGCACGTGCAACTCTAGCCTGTCGCCTCGTCGATCAGCAGATCAAGCTGGGCGATCACGTTGGCGGCTTCCGGCTCGCCGCGCGCCTTGGCGAGTGCGGCCTTGAGTGCGTCGCGCAGGGCGACGAGGTCGGCCACATTGCCGGCCTTTTCCACCTTCATTTCGAGCAGGTAGCCGCGCAGGCCGAGGTAACGGCTGATGGTCTCGGTATAGAAGCGGTAGAGGCGCTGATAGCCTTCAACGCCGCGCTCGCCAGAGGCAGCGCTTGGCACGGGCGCGGCAGGCGTGTCTGGTGCGGAGGCAGCTTCACTTTTGGCGGGCGTTGCCGACATCCCGTGTGAGCGGATATACCCGGCGTGCTCCAGTTCTTCGAATACCGCCTGGTTCATGCCCAGTGGCGCGAGCTGGACGAGGATCTCGTCGCAGGTCTTTTCGCCGTTGACCATCAGCAGCAGTGCGCGGTGTTTCTGATCCAGGTGGTAGGCGCGCGTGCGGATTTCTTCCTGCCCCTTGTCGGTTTTCTGGTAGATGCTGGCGGTCATGCGTGTCTCCCTCGGCCGGCGCGTCTGCAGTGCGCGCTCTGCTGGCTCTACAATAGGACGATCATAACCGCCCGGGTAGCGACGGCGATCCTAGTCACAACCCGGATAGCACAACGCGCAGACCGCGCATCCACCAGAGCGAGACAAGCAACGATGCAGCAACGCGACAAGCTTTTCATCAATGGCAAGTGGGTGGCGCCGCAGGGCAAGGGCGTCATTGAAGTGATTCATTCGGCCACCGAAGAGGTGATGGGGACGATCCCTGAAGGCAGCGCTGCCGATGCCGAAGCCGCCGTGGCGGCCGCCCGCGCTGCGTTCGACGGATGGGCTGCCACGCCCGTGGCCAAGCGCGCCGAGTACATCCAGAAGATCACCGACGGTCTCAAGGCCCGAAGTGAAGAGCTGGCGCAGCTGATTGCCGGTGAAGTCGGCATGCCGATCAAGCTGGCGCGCGCCATCCAGGTGGGCGGCCCGGTGTTCAACTGGGGCAACTTCGCCAAGCTGCTCGGCAAATTTGAATTTGAAGAGCAGGTCGCCAACTCGCTGGTGGTGCGCGAGCCGGTGGGTGTGGTGGGCGCCATCACGCCATGGAACTACCCGCTCAATCAGATCACGCTGAAGGTTGCCCCCGCGCTGGCCGCTGGCTGCACGGTGGTGCTCAAGCCGTCGGAAGTGGCGCCGCTCAACGCGTTTGTGCTGGCGGAGGTCATTGAAGAAGCTGGCCTGCCGCCGGGCGTGTTCAACCTTGTTACCGGCTATGGCCCGGTGGTGGGTGAGGTGCTGGCAAGCCATCCGGATGTCGACATGGTGTCGTTCACGGGCTCGACGCGTGCGGGCAAGCGCGTGGCCGAACTGGCATCGCAATCGGTCAAGCGTGTGGCGCTGGAGCTGGGCGGCAAGTCCGCCTCGGTAATCCTGGATGACGCGGATTTGTCGGCTGCGGTCAAGGGAACGCTGTCGGCGTGCTTCCTGAACTCCGGGCAGACCTGCTCGGCGCACACCCGCATGCTGGTGCCCCGTGCGAAGTATGAAGAGGTCAAGGCGCTGGCCGCGCAATTTGCGGCGAGCTACGTGCCGGGCGACCCCGCGCAGGAGACCACGCGCCTGGGCCCACTGATCTCCGCCGTGCAGCGCGATCGTGTGCTGGGCTACATCCGCAAGGGTCTGGAAGAGGGGGCTGAACTCATCGCCGGTGGTACCGATGCTCCGGAGGGATTGTCCACCGGCTTCTTCGTCAAGCCGACCGTGCTGGGCAACGTCAAGACCACGGACACCGTAGCGCGCGAAGAGATCTTCGGCCCGGTGCTCACCGTGATCTGCTACGACAACGAGGATGACGCCATCCGCATCGCCAACGACAGCATCTACGGCCTGGGCGGCGGCGTGTGGTCGGGGGATGAGGCGCGGGCGATTCGCGTGGCGCGACGCATTCGTACGGGGCAGGTCGACATCAACGGTGGGCCGTTCAACATGCAGGCGCCGTTTGGCGGCTACAAGCAGTCCGGCAACGGGCGCGAGAACGGCAAGTACGGGCTGGAGGAGTTCCTGGAGTACAAGGCGCTGCAGCTCAAGCCCGCTCAGACGGCTTGACGCGCCTGCTGCATCAACAAAAAACCCGGCTTCGGCCGGGTTTTCTTTTGGGGCTTACTTGCGGCTGCCGTCAGCGTTGTAGCCCTGGGCTGTGCCTTCGGCCAGGATGCGCGTCCAGACGGCGTTGCGCTCGTCATCGGTCATGAACACCCAATTGCTGACTTCCAGCTGGGTGCGCCCGCAGCCTTGGCAGACCTCATCGAAGAGGGTTGAGCAGATGCCAACGCACGGGCTGTCGGGGCGGCCGAGCAGGGTGCTTTCGGGCGCACTGGAGATGTCGTCGGGCATGGCGGGGGGCAGTTGAATCGGTTGGGCCGCCATTCTACCGGGACGGCGGATTCAGTTTTCTAGATGCTTGCCCGTTGACTGACATGGTTGGCCGCGGCCGACAGCGCCAACGCCGAGTTCACCAAAGCGATATGCGAGAACGCCTGGGGAAAGTTGCCCGTCAACCGTCGCGTGCGCGGGTCGTACTCTTCCGAGAGCAAGCCCACGTCATTGCGCAGCGCCAGCAGCTTCACGAACAACGCGCGGGCTTCTTCATTGCGGCCCTGGAGGACGAGGTTGTCGACATACCAGAAGCTGCACGCAAGGAAGACGCCTTCGCCCTCGGGCAGTCCATCCGCCACGGCCTCCGTGCGATAGCGGCGTACGAGACCATCGACGAGCAGATCGTCCTCGATGGCGCGCACCGTGGCCTGGATGCGCGTGTCCGTTGCGGGCAGGAAGCCAACCAGCGGCAGCATCAGTAAAGCGGCATCCACCTCTTCGCCGCCGTAGCTCTGCACGAAACAGCCGCGGCGTGGGTGGATGCCACGCGTGCAGACCTCAGCATGAATGCGGTCGCGCACCGCGCGCCAGCGCTCAAGGGGGCCTTCCACGCCAAATTGCTCGATGCTTTTGACGGCGCGGTCAAACGCCACCCACGCCATCACCTTGGAATGCGTGAAGTGCTGGGATGGGCCACGCACCTCCCAGATGCCTTCGTCGGGGGACTGCCAGATGTCTTCCAGATGCGTCATCAGTGCGACTTGCAAGTACCAGGATGCGTCATCACCCGCCAGGCCGCCCTTGCGGGCAAGGTAAAGCGCATCCATCAGTTCACCGTAGACATCGAATTGGAGCTGCTGCGCTGCTGCATTGCCAACGCGCACGGGTTGTGCGCCTTCATAGCCGGGCAGCCAGGGGACGGTCCATTCGCCCAGACGGCGTTCACCGGCAATGCCGTACATGATCTGCACTTGCGCAGGACTACCGGCGATGGCGCGTTCAAGCCAGGCGCGCCAGGCGCGTGCCTCATCGTAATAGCCGGCGTTCATGAGGGCGAGCAGCGTGAGGGTGGCGTCGCGCAGCCAGCAATAGCGGTAATCCCAGTTGCGTACGCCACCAAGCTGTTCGGGCAGCGATGTGGTGGGCGCGGCGACCACGCCGCCGGTACGGTGATACGTCAGCGCCTTGAGCGTGATAAGCGAGCGCTCGACAGCCTCCGTCCATTCATCGGCGCCCTGGCACCGACTCGACCACGCGCGCCAGCGCGCCTCGATGTCGAGCTGGGCTTCCAGTGCGTCGATGGACGCCGGCAGCGGTAGATGCGAAGGAGAGTGCGTCAGCACGAAAGGTATGGCCTCGCCTTCGGCCACCGTAAATTCGGCCACGGTGGAGAGGTTCTCGCCGCGGAGCGGGGCCGGCGTGCGCAGCGTCACCATGTCGGGGCCGGCAATGGCTCGCAGTACGCAGTCGGCGTTGTCGCATGCGCTGTTGGCAGGGGCACCGGTGGTTTCGACCACGCGACTGACCCACGGCACAGAGGTGCCGTAGTCGAAGCGCAACGTCAGGTCCATGCGCATGGCAACCGCACCCGAAATGCCCCGCACGATGCGCACGAGATCCGACGTATCGTCGCGCGCGCTGGGCGTGCCCGGCAGGCGTACGGGCATCAGGTCGGTCAGGCTGACGGTGCCGGTGTCAGTCTCGAAAATGGTCTCCAGCACAAGCGTGCCAGGCAGGTAACGCCGGTTGACACGACCAGCGGCACATTGTGGCGCGATCTGCCAGCGGCCATGATCAGGCGTGCCCAGCAGGGCGGCAAAACAGGCGCCTGAATCGAACCGGGGCCAGCATAGCCAGTCGATGGAACCGTTGCGAGAGACCAGCGCAGCGGTTTCGCAATCGCCGATCAGGGCGTAATCTTCGATTTTCGAGGGCATGGGGCTGTCTACCTATGAAGCGTGCGCATGTCGGTCCGAGTGGGGGCCAGATGCGCGAAGGACGCCTTGCAAGGGAGCATTCCCATTGCAAGCCGACAAAGCAGATGGCCCCCACTCGGGCCAACCCGAAGGGCAAGGGGCAGATGGGCCGCGGTGTCGTCCACGCTTAGCCCAGTGGCCTGCATGCACACGTTGATCTCACACTCCACTCCAACAATCGATAAGGCCGACCATGCACGAGAGTACCCGCGTCATTCTTGAGTACAACGCCGGGCGAGACCCGGAGCGCCTCACGCGCAAGCTGGCTGCCATCGCCGCCGATCCGTTCTCATTCTTTCGCGGCACCAACAATCTGTATGCGGCATCGATGATCGATGCGCCGCTCATGCACGAAGCGCCCCGCACGCTGGTCTGCGGCGATCTGCACCTGGAGAACTTCGGCAGCTTCAAGGGCGATAACGGCCTGGTCTACTTCGACATGAACGATTTTGACGAAGCACTGACCGCGCCGTTTACCGTTGACCTCGTGCGCGTGCTGTCGAGCCTGCAGGTGGCCGCATGTAGCTGGAAGCTGGCTGATGAAGACGCAAACAACCTCTGCCGGCGGTTTCTCGATACCTATGCTGCGGCGCTGGTCGACGGCAAGCCACGCTGGGTTGAGCGCGCCACCGCCACCGGCATCGTGCGTACTTTGCTGCGCGGCCTGCGCAGGCGCAACCGCGCGACGTATCTGGCCGAGCGCACCGAGCGTAACGGTAACCAGATCAACCTGCGCATCGATGGGCGCCGCACATTGCGTGCCAGCAAGGAAGAGGCCCAACGCGCGCGCCGCATTCTCCAGGCGTATTCCGAGCAGGGGAACGGACACGGCCAACGCTTCGTTGCTGTGGATGTCGCGCGTCGCATTGCCGGCACGGGCAGCCTGGGGCTGGAACGCTATTCGGTGCTGGCCCGCCCCGAGAACGCCCCCGACACCCTGCGTCTGATCGACATCAAGCTCTCCGTACCGAGCGTTTGGGCCGGCGTGCTGGGCGACGCATGCAGCGTGGCGCCGTGGCATAGCGAGGCAGGGCGTGTGGTTGGCATCCAGCGCATCTCGCAGGCGATTTCACCGGCGTTGCTGCGCGGCGTCGTCTACGGAGCCAAGGGTGAAAAGCCGAAGTCGTACGTGGTCAAAAGCCTGCAACCCACGGCTGATCGCGTGGAGTTGGGCTCCGGCAAGCACGTCGTCGCCAATCTGGACGACGCGCTGCAGACCATGGCCCGTGTGGCCGCGTGGTGTCATCTGCGCAGTTGCGGCCGCCTCGGGACTGATCTGGTCGAGGCTGTGCAGGACTATGCAGCCGGCACGGCGTGGCGCAAATCCGCGCTCAAGCTGGCCACGCACGGGCGGAAGGTGTCGCTCAAGCAGTGGGCCGAGTTTGCGGAGGACTATCGGCAGGCGCGCAAGGGCAAGGCAGGCTAAAGCCTTGAGCCAGGGGCGGTGTCAGGTGATGCATTGTGCATGCCGCCCTCAAGTTCCCGCCGCGGGCGACCGATAGTGCCAAGGTAGCCGGCCGCCCGGCGCGATCGTCGCGCCTGCGTGAGAAGCCGCGCACGTTACCTTCGCCGCGCCCATGTCTGCCCGATTGACCATCCGCACCCGCCTGGTGCTCACGGTTTCCATCCTGTTTCTGCTGGCCTTACTGATTGGTGTGGCTGGGCTGCTTGGCCTGCGTGATGCCAATCGCGCACATGAACAGACGTTCACCAACCAGTTTCCGTCTGCGCTTGCCCTGGGCGAATCCGACCTGAGTCTCACCCGCGCACGCACCGCGCTCGACAAGGCGATGCTGTACCCGGAAGACAAGGGCGCCATGCAGTTGCTTGACCGCACCGAAGAGCTGATCACCCGCTCGGACGAGGCATGGAAGAAGTACCTGGCCCTGCCGCGCGACGATGAGGAGGAGCGCCTGGCCAAGGAAGTCGCCACCAAGCGTGAAGCCGCATCAGGCACGCTGCGCGACATCATCAAGGCACTGCGCGCCGGTGACCGCGCCACGGCCGACAAGATCATGGAGAAGGGCGTCTCCAAGGCCTTCCGCGATTCGAATGACACCAGCCTGGCGCTGAGCAAGAAACAGCTGGCCTTTTCCAAAGCCAACTACGATGAATCGCGCGAGGCCTACGCGCGTTTCCGCATGATCGTGATTGCCGCCATCGTTTTTGCGTTGCTGGTGGCGTTGGTGTGCGCATGGTCGCTGCTGCGCGCCATTGTCGGCCCGCTGAACGCCACGCTGGCACAGTTTGACCGCATCGCCGCAGGCGATCTGACGCAGCCCGTGCGTGTTGACCGTCAGGACGAGATGGGCCGCCTGCTCGAAGGTCTGGCCCGCATGCAGGGCGCGTTGACCGATACCGTGCGCCGTGTGCGCACCGGTTCCGAATCGATCGGCGCGGCCACCAAGCAGATTGCTGCCGGCAATGCCGATCTTTCGCAGCGCACGGAAGAGCAGGCCAGCTCGCTGGAGGAAACCGCATCCAGCATGGAAGAGATGACCTCCATCGTGCGCCAGAACGCGGACAACGCCCGTCAGGCCAGCCAACTGGCTGACAGTGCATCCCACGTGGCCAGCCAGGGCGGTGCAGTGGTGACCGACGTGGTGGCGACCATGCGCGAGATCAGCGCGTCCTCGCGCACGGTGTCCGAGATCATCGGTGTGATTGACGGCATTGCCTTCCAGACCAACATCCTGGCGCTGAACGCCGCCGTGGAGGCCGCTCGCGCAGGCGAGCAAGGCCGTGGCTTTGCCGTGGTGGCCGGTGAAGTGCGCAACCTCGCGCAGCGCAGCGCCGCGGCGGCCAAGGAGATCAAGGAGATGATCGAGGCCTCGCTGTCCAAGGTGGAGACGGGTAGTGCGCTGGCCGAGCGTGCCGGCACCACCATGGAAGACATCGTCGCCTCCATCCGCCGTGTGACCGACATCATGGGCGAGATTGCAGCCGCCTCCAACGAGCAAAGCTCGGGCATCGAGCAGGTCAACAAGGCTGTCACGCTGATGGACGAAGCCACGCAGCAGAACGCTGCGCTGGTGGAGCAGGCGGCCGCAGCGGCCGAGTCGCTGGAAGAACAGGCGCAGGTGCTGAACGCCGCTATCGCAGCCTTCCGGCTGGCGTAAGCATATCGACACCGGATTGGATACAAGCGGTCGTTTTGATCGGCATGTGTGGCAATGACTTGCCTTGAACGCCGTTTCGGTTGATATAACCGGAACGCTTATTCAAGGATCAAGGAATCACGCCATGCCGTTCATCATTGCTGCGTTTGCGCTGGTTGGTCTGCTCATCTACGGCGCAGTCCGGCTGTACGTATCGGTTGCAGCAGCGTACGGGGCCATCGCGGGCGGCGCTGCGGTATTGACCGCGGCAGCGCTCATCACCGGGGCCGTCGTCAGCCTGATCCGCCGCCACCGTGCGGTGCATGGCGTCAACGTGAAGGGCCAGCGGGTTGTGTCCTTGAGCGGAAGCTGGGGGCAGATTGCTGTTGATGCCGAACAAAAGCGCGGGTCATTGCGTCTGCATGCCCAGGACGCGCGATTCCTCTTTGCTGATATTGCCGGTGCCGATGCGGTTGAGCGCGACGGCGCGTGGTCTCTTGTGCTGCGCCTGAAACATCAGGCGCAGGCGGATTGGCAGATTCCGATGCGCAATCGCCAGGAAGCGAAGCGCTGGGCCAAGATCATCGCCCTGGCGGCCACACAGGAGCTTTAAGCGCAGCGGCTACTCCGTCGTGCTCGGGTTCCAGAACGCCTGGGCGATGTGCGGCTGTGCTTGCAGTGCACTGACGATGCGGTCCAGCTCGGAGGCATTCACCGCGGTGGACATCAGCATGGCTTCGATTTCCACGTGGTCTTCGCCAAAGGGCTCGACCGACAGATCGCTGACGGGATAGCTGGCTTCTTCCAGCAGGCGCTCCAGATCGGCCAGGGCCTCCTTCTGGCGATTGCTGGTGGAGATCACGCACATCGTGTACGTGACTTCGCTGGCTTGGTTATCCAGCGGCGTGCGGTTGATGCGGTTCACCACGGGCCGCAGCAGGATGTTGGAGGCCAGCACGAACAACGAGATCAACACGGCCTGGCCGATCAGGTCCGAGCCCGCCGCCGCGCCTACGGCGGCCGAGCCCCACAGCGTGGCAGCGGTATTCAGCCCACGCACGTTCAGCCCTTCCTTCATGATGGTGCCGGCACCCAGGAAGCCCACACCCGAGACCACGTAGGCAATCACGCGGGTGGTATCCGATGCGGTGCCGATCTGCGCGGCCATATCAACGAAGGCTGCCGCCGCCACCGCCACCAGCGCATTGGTGCGCAAGCCCGCCGTCCGCTGCCTGACCTGCCGCTCGAAGCCGATCAGCGAGCCGAGCGCAAACGCGGCGGCAAGGCTGATGAACGAATCCAGCAACGTGGCGAAATTGAGATGAATGAGGGCTTGCAGCTGCATCGGCGGCTCCTTGTTATGCAGACCGGAGTCTTGCTCAGGTGCTAAATGAGGCGCCGATGGTTATAGCACGGCGCCATGACACGCCGTGCGAGCCGGATAGGCCAGACGGCTACTTATAGTCCCACTGCATCTGCTCGGGAATCGGCACGGCGTCCGACGTATCGAGGCAGCGGTCGAGGTAGGCGAGCAGGGAGCGCGGCTGGAAGCCGGTCTCCTGCACCAGTCGCGTGTTGTCGAACACGTAGCTCATGCTGGCGAACTTGGCATACAGGTGGATGCAGCGCGCAACCAGTCGCACATTGCCGTCACCCGTCATGCTCAGGAATTTACGCGCCAGTGCTTTCTCAGCGATTTTTTCCTGATACACGTACCCGGCGAGCGCCTGGGCGTCTTCTTCCGGGGTCTTGCAGCGCTTGAAGCGCGGGTACAGCGTTTCGATGCGCTCGGAGTTCGCATCGCCGGCACTGATGTGGTACAGGTCGTGCGCCAGCGTGGGCTTGGTCGCCAGCCTGACGATGGCCTCGGCGCAGTCGTCCACCGGCAGGATGTCTACACGGTCCGACAGCTGACAGCTGAAGGTCTCCAGCATGGCCACCATGCGCAGCATCCAGAAGATGCTGCCCGAGGGCTCGCAGCCCAGCGTGCTGTGACCGACCACGATGGACGGCCGTACCACCACCAGCGGCAACTCGGGCACGACTTCGCGCAGCTTCAACTCGGCCATCCCCTTGGAATACGTATAGGGCACGGCGTGCTGCTCGATCGGCGGCACATCCCAGCTTTCGTCTACATGGCGATTGGCCAGTTGGCCGCACGACATGGCTGTGCCGATCTGCAGGAAACGCTTGAGGCGTGAGCCCTGCGCAGCCAGCCGGCCCAGCGCCAGCACGCCGCCCACGTTGGTATCCCATAGCGACGGATGGTTCGAGAACGTTGCCAGTGCTGCGCAGTTGATGATGACTTCCGGATCGCCCAGCTTGGCCTGGCCGGCGTCGCGCAGGTCGAACAGCACGATCTGCGATTCGGTGATGCCGTCCAGCACGGCTTGCGGCAACTGGAACCGGCGCAGGTTGTTGCGCAGGCGCGTGAGCCCATCCGCGGGCGTGTCGCCGCGCACGGCAAAGCGCGTGTCGCCCAGTAGACCCTTGGCGGACAGATCTGCGGCAATAGCGCCGCCCACAAAACCGGTCGCGCCGGTTAGCAGAATACTCATGCGAGAAAGCTCGAAATCTTTGAAGTGCGAAGCGAGCGACCAACCCGCCTGCCAATAACCGCATCGGTGCCGCATGTGCGGACACGGAACGCTGGTGGTGCGCGCATGCCCCAAACGGGCGCATCTGCAGGGCGCGCAAGGTGCGAGACTCGCCGTGCCGCGTGACAGGTGTTACGCGGTGCGGTCAGACGCCGCGCAGAATCAGCGATTTATAAGAATGTAACCTTTCAAGCGCCTTTCGGCACGCCCTTTTGTAGACCTTTCGCGCTAGAAGGTTGACTTTAGGCATGCGGCACTGCGCAGCTGGACGTGCCATTGGCCGCAATTTCGCGCGCGGCCTTGGCCCCTTCCACCTGCAGGAGGGTCGGTAGCGAAACGCCGTTCTTGGCAGCCGTCACCTCGGCCAGGATGGAGATGGCGATCTCCGGTGGCGTGCGGCTGCCGATGTAGATGCCGACCGGGCCATGCAGGCGTGCCAGTTCGGACTCGGTCAGGTCGAACTCTTTCAGGCGTTCGCGGCGGCTGGCGTTATTGCGGCGGCTGCCGAGCGCGCCCACGTAGAAGGCAGGCGTCTTGAGCGCTTCCATGAGCGCCAGGTCGTCGAGCTTGGGGTCGTGCGTGAGGGCGATGACGGCACAGCGTTCATCCATCTTCATGGCCATGACCGTGTCGTCGGGCATGGTGCGGACCATCGCGACGCCCGGGATATCCCATTCTTCGCTGTACTCTTCACGCGGGTCGCACACGGTCACCTGATAGTCCAGGCCCACGGCAATCTGGCATAGATAGCGCGAGAGCTGCCCCGCGCCGATGACGAGCATCCGATAGCGCGGGCCGTGAATGGTGACGAGGCGTTCTTCATCAAACTGCAGGCCATCGGTCACGGTGGCGTGCTGCAGCTGCGTTGCGCCCGTGGTCATGTCGAGCGTGCGGGCGACAAGCTGGCCGGCTTCCACGGCGTGCAGCAGGGCATCCAGGCCGCTGGCGGCGTTCAGCGGCTCCAGCACGAGCTGGAGCGTGCCGCCGCAGGGCAGGCCGAAGCGGTGCGCCTCTTCAGCGCTGATGCCGTATTTGACGGCCTCAGGCTTGACCTGCTGCAGGCCTTCGCGGCGCACGCGGTCGATGAGGTCGTCTTCAATGCAGCCGCCCGACACCGAGCCGACGACGACACCATCGTCGCGCAGGGCGAGCATGGCGCCTTCAGGCCGGGGCGATGAGCCCCAGGTCTTCACAACGGTGACGAGCAGCACACGCCGCCCCTGTTCCAGCCAGCGCACGCTGGTTTTCAAGACTTCAAGATCGACGCTGTCCATGATGCGTTTCCTACGCTTATGCGCGGTATTCAATGCGGGGGATGCCCGATTATGCCCCGTGGTGCAAAAACAGGTAGGCCGCCGCCACGGCCACTGCAGCCACGATGATCCACGGCCACGGATTGCGAGGCTGCACGGCGGGACTGATGATCGGCGCCGTATCGGCAGCAGGTGGTGCCCCGTGTGCCCTCAGTTCGCCGGCGGCAATATCTGGAATGGCATGTTCGGCGGGCTGGTTGCCGAGCGCGGCCGCGCCATCGGAAGCGGGGCCGAATTCTGCCGCAAAACGCTGGAAGAATTCGTCAGCCAATTTGCGTGCAGCGCCGTCAATCAAGCGTGAGCCGATCTGCGCGAGCTTGCCGCCCACCTGTGCATTGGCGGTGTAGGACAGCCGCGTGACCGTTGGCCCCTCGGGCGCGAGCTCCACTTGCGCATTGCCTTTGCCGAAACCTGCGGCGCCGCCCTGGCCGTCGAAGTGCAGGGTGTAGCTGCGCGGCGGCGCCATATCGGTGAGCTCCATGCGCCCTTTGAACCGCGCCTTGACAGGGCCGACGGCCGCCGTCATCGCGACCTCGTAGGCGTTGTCGCCGGCCGCGGTGATGCTCTCGCAGCCCGGGATACAGCGCTGCAGCACGGCGGGATCGTTGAGCGCATCCCAGGCGGTCTGCAGGGGTACGGGCAGGAGATGGGTCTGGGCTAGTTCCATGGTGCGGTCGGAAGGGCTGGGGAGGGGGAGCGCTCAGGGCGCAGGGGGTGAGGAAACGGGGCGCGGCGAGCGTGCGCCAGTTCCTGCTCCAGCGCCGCCAGGCTGTCGAAATGATGCGCCGGCACCATCGCGTCGACGTGCGGCAGGATGGCCCGCACGCCGCGTGCCCGGGGCTCGAAGCCAGCAAAGCGCAGCAGTGGGTTGAGCCAGACGATACGGTGAGCAAAGCGTGCCAGGCGGGCCATCTCGGTGTCGAGCAGGTCGATGTGTTCGTGGTCCAGACCGTCGGTCACGAGGAGCACGGTGGCTCGGCCAGACAGTGTGCGGCGCGCCCAGCGGCGGTTGAACTCGGCCAGGGCTGCCCCGATGCGCGTGCCGCCGGACCAGTCCGGCACGAGCTGCGCGATGGCTTGCACGGCGATGTCCGGATCACGCTCGCGCAGATGCCGCGACACGTTCGTCAGCCGCGTGCCGAACAGAAAGGCCTGGATGCGCTCGCGCGATTGCAGCAGCGCGTGGCAGTAGTACAGCACCGCGCGCGAATAGCGGCTCATCGAGCCGGAGATGTCGAGCAGCAGCACGAGCGGGGGCGTGCGGTCGACCGGCTGACGGTACTTCCAGCCTGTCCAGTCGCCACCGGCGCGCACGGCCTGACGCGCGGTCGCGCGCAGGTCCGGATGGCGCCCGCGTGAGGCGGCTTTCAGCCGACGTGTGCGCTCTTGCGCCAGATGCACCCGCCGGCGCCGGATCATATGCTGCAGCGTGCGCCACTCGGCGGCGTTGAGCGTGTCGAAGTCGCGCGTGCGCAGCGCTTCGTTTGCAGAAAACGCCATCGGCGCAACGATGTCGTGCCGCTCGCCGTCGGGCTTGGGGCCGGGTGGCAGGTTGGTCGACGGCTGCGCGCGCAGCGCATCAGCCAAGCGGTTGCTACGCGCGGGTGGAATGCCGCCACGCACCTTCGGCAGCAGCAGGGCGCGCAGCTTGCCCTCCCAATCCGGGTCGCGCCAGAACACGTTGAATGCGGCATCAAACAGCGTGCGCTCGTCCGGGTGCGAGACCAGCAAAGCGGTCAGCGCGGCTTTGACGTCGTCTCGGCGGCCAATGTCGATATGGCCCATGGCTTCAATGGCATCTACGGCGCGCGAGGGCGCGAGCGGCATGCCGGCGTTGCGCAACAGGCGCACAAAGTGCGTCACGTTGCGGGCGAGGGTGGGCAACTGAGGCGGTAACGGCGCGGCCAACGTGTTCATGGTGACTCCGGCAGCGCAGGTGCGGCCAGCAGTTGCTGGATGGTCGGCGCATCCACGCGGGCCAGGTCGTCTTGGTACTTGAGCAGCACGCCCAGCGTGTCCTGCACCGATTGCGGATCCAACTCCGTCACGTTGAGCGCTGCCAGTGCACGGCACCAGTCGATGGCCTCAGCTATGCCGGGGGCTTTGAACAGATCAATGCCGCGCAGGCGGTGCACGAAGTCCACCGCGCGCTGCTGCAATCTGGCGGCAGCCTCGGGCGCGCGCTGCGCCACGATCTGCAACTCGCGCGCTTTGTCCGGATACCCAATCCATTGATACAGGCAGCGCCGCTTGAGCGCGTCGTGCACCTCTCGCGTGCGGTTTGAGGTCATGATGACCAACGGAATGACTTGTGCGCGTACCGTGCCGAACTCCGGAATCGACACCTGAAAATCGGACAGCAGCTCCAGCAGGAACGCCTCGAACGGTTCGTCGGCGCGGTCGATCTCGTCAATCAGCAGGACGCGGGGCGTGTTGGGATGCGCGGGGTCGGGCAGCAGCGCTTGCAATAGTGGGCGCTTGAGGAGGAATTCATCTCGGTAGAGCGTGTCGGCACGGGGTTTTTCACCCGCCGCTTCGGCCAGGCGCAGCGCCATGATCTGGCGCGGGTAGTCCCATTCGTAGAGGGCGCTGGCGGTGTCCAGCCCTTCGTAGCATTGCAGCCGCAGCAGCGTCGTGCCGAGCAGCCCGGCCGCGGCCTTCGCCAGTTCGGTCTTGCCGACGCCGGGTTCGCCTTCCAGAAACAGCGGCCGCTGCATGCGCAGCGCGAGGAACAGGGCTGTCGCCAACTCACGGCTGGCGAAATAGCCCTGGTCCTGCAATTGCGCGATGCAGTCGTCGATGGAGTCGACGGGCATGCCGCTCCTTAGTGGTGTTTGGCCAGTGCGTGCTCCACGGCGCGGGCTGCCAGCACCGGGATCAGGTGCGCCCGATATTCCGGCGAGGCATGCAGATCGCCCACCAGATCATCAGCCGATACCACCACCTTGCGCGCCGCCTCCGAGGTGAAGTTGGCCGCCAGTGCCTGCTCCAGCGGTGTACAGCGGAATACGCACGACGCCGCTCCTGTGACTGCCACGCGCACGTTGTTGCCCTTGCGGCTGACAAACACACCCACCAGTGCAAAGCGCGAGGCCGGGTTGCGGAATTTCACGTACGCGGCCTGGTCCGGCACGGGAAACTGCACCTCGGTGATGAGTTCATCCGCAGCCAGCGCTGTTTCATACATGCCGAGGAAGAAGTCGTCCGCCGCGATGTTGCGCCGCTCAGTGACGACGGTGGCATTCAGCCCCAGCACGGCAGCTGGGTAGCATGCAGCGGGGTCGTTGTTGGCGAGCGAGCCGCCCAGCGTACCCATGGCGCGCACCTGTCTGTCGCCGATGCCACCGGCGAGTTCCGCCAGCGCGGGCAGCATGCGGAGAATCTCGTCGCTCTCAGCCACATCGGCATGGCGCGTGGCCGCGCCCATGGTGATCACGCCCGGCTGCGAACGGATGCCCAACATGCCGGGAATGCGCGTGACATCCACCAGCGTGGAGGGTTGTGCCAGCCGCAGCTTCATCGCCGCCAGCAGGCTCTGCCCGCCGCCGAGGTACTTGGCGTCTGCGTGCGTCTTCAGGGCGGTGACAGCGGTCTGGGCGTCGGTGGCTTTCTGGTACTCGAAGTCGTACATGGTGGGCTCCTCTACCTAGGCCTTGGCCGCTTGAATGGTTTGCCAGACACGGTGGGGCGTGGCGGGCATCTGGATGTCTTTCACGCCCAGTGGCGCCAGCGCGTCGACGATGGCGTTGATGAGCGCTGGCGGTGAGCCGATCGCACCGGCCTCTCCGCAGCCCTTCACGCCCAGTGGGTTGTGCGTGCACGGTGTGCCCTTGGCGGTTTCCACCGTAAAGCTCGGCAAGTCGCCGGCGCGGGCCATTGCGTAATCCATGTACGAGCCGGTCAGCAGTTGGCCGGTTTCGTCATATACGCAGCGCTCCAGCAGCGCCTGGCCGATGCCCTGGCCGAGCCCCCCATGCACCTGCCCCTCGACGATCATCGGGTTGATGATGTTGCCGAAGTCGTCCACCGCAACAAAACGGTCGATGTGGACTTCACCCGTATCGGGGTCCACTTCCACCTCGCAGATGTACGCGCCGGCTGGGTAGGTGAAGTTGGTCGGGTCGTAGAAGGCGTTTTCATCCAGCCCGGGTTCGAGCTTGTCGAGCGGGTAGTTGTGCGGCACGTAGGCAGTGAGCGCGACTTCGCCAAAGGTCTTGGTGCGATCGGTGCCGGCCACGCGGAAGACGCCGTCCTTGAACTCGATGTCCTCGGCGGACGCCTCCAGCAGATGCGCGGCGATCTTCTTGGCCTTGGATTCGATCTTGTCGAGCGCCTTCATGATGGCCGAGCCGCCTACGGCAATCGAGCGCGAGCCATAGGTGCCCATGCCGAAGGGGATGCGGCCGGTATCGCCGTGCACGATCTCGATGTTCTCAATGGGCACGCCCAGGCGATCCGCCACCACTTGCGCAAAGGTCGTCTCATGGCCCTGGCCGTGGCTGTGCGAGCCGGTGAACACCGTGACGGAGCCCGTCGGATGCACGCGGATCTCGCCGGCTTCAAACAGGCCAGCCCGTGCCCCCAGCGCCCCAGCGATATTGGACGGCGCCAGCCCGCACGCCTCGATGTAGCAGGAGTAGCCCATGCCGCGCAGCCGACCCTTGGCGCGTGATGCGTCTCGGCGGGCAGCAAAGCCCTTGACGTCGGCCAGTTCGATGGCGCGCTGCAGGAGGGGCTCGTAGTCGCCGGTGTCATAGGTCAGGCCCACCGGCGTGGCGTACGGGAAGGTGCGGATGAAGTTGCGGCGGCGCAGTTCTGCAGGGTCGATTTGCATTTCACGCGCGGCGGTTTCGACCAGCCGTTCGACCACATACGTGGCTTCCGGCCGCCCGGCACCTCGATACGCGTCAACCGGTGCAGTATTGGTGAAGACCGCCTTCACCTCGGCATAGATGGCCGGCGTCTTGTACTGCCCGGCCAGCAGCGTCGCGTACAGAATGGTCGGCACGCTGCTGGCAAACGTCGATAGGTACGCCCCCATGTTGGCGGTCGTGTGCACACGCATGGCAAGGAAGTTGCCTTGCGCATCCATCGCCAGTTCGGCATGCGTGACGTGGTCACGGCCATGCGCGTCGGTCAGAAAGGATTCGGAACGCTCAGCCGTCCACTTGATCGGCCGGCCAACCTTTTTCGATGCCCATGTGAGCGCCACGTCTTCCGGGTACAGAAAAATCTTCGAGCCGAACCCGCCGCCCACGTCCGGCGCAATCACGCGCACCTTGGCTTCAGTCAGGCCCAGTACGAACGCCGACATGAGCAGACGTTCCACGTGCGGGTTCTGGTTGGCGACGTAGAGCGTGTAGCTGTCGTCCTGGCGCGAGTAACTGGCGTTGACGGCACGTGGCTCGATCGCGTTCGGAATCAGCCGGTTGTTGACGATATCGAGCTGCGTCACGTGCGCGGCCTTGGCGAAAGCGGCGTCAGTGGCGGCCTTGTCGCCGTGGCCCCAGGTGTAGCAGGTGTTGTCGGGCACGTCGTCGTGCACGGCGGCACCGGCGGTGTCTGCGGTGGTGGTGTCCACCACGGCGGGCAGTTCGTCGTACTCCACGTCGATCATCTCGACGGCGTCCTTGGCGATCTTCACCGATTCGGCCACCACCAGCGCCACCTGGTCGCCCACGTGGCGCACCTTGCCTTGCGCGAGCACAGGGTGGGGCGGCTCCTTCATCGGCGTGCCATCAATGCTGTGGATCAGCCAACCGCAGGGCAAGCCGTTGACCTTGTCAGCGGCCAGGTCGTCGCCGGTGAGCACGGCCAGCACGCCCGGATGCGCGCGTGCCGCATCCGCGTTGATGTGCTTGATGCGTCCATGCGCATACGGCGAGCGCAGGAACACCGCATAGGACTGATGGGCCTGGACGATGTCGTCGGTGTACTGTCCGGCGCCGGTCAGGAAGCGGAAGTCTTCCTTGCGCTTGACGGACGCGCCGATCAGGTGGTTGTTGGGTTCTGCGGGAGCGTTCATGGTGGTCTCCTCGCTGGGGTCAGGCGGCGTGGGCGCGCGCGGCGGCCAGGCTTTGCAGGGAGGCGTCGTTGCTGTCCTCGGCCATGGCTTCGGCACCTTTCATCACGGCGCGCACGATGTTGTGATAGCCGGTGCAGCGGCACAGATTGCCGTCAAGCTGCTCGCGCACTGTGTGTTCATCCGGATGCGGATGCTGTGCTACCAGAGCGGTTGCCGCCATCACCATGCCGGGGGTGCAGAAGCCGCATTGCAGGCCATGGCACTCGCGAAAGGCTTCCTGCATTGGGTGCAGCGCACCATCCTTCGATAGTCCTTCGATGGTGGTCACCTCGGCGCCGTCAGCCTGGACGGCCAGGATGTTGCATGACTTCACCGCGCGTCCGTTCATGTGCACCGTGCAGGCGCCGCACTGCGCGGTGTCGCAGCCAACGTGCGTACCGGTCAGGCGCAGGTGCTCGCGCAGCAATTGGACCAACAGGGTATGGGGTTCGACACTCACGGTGACAGGCGCACCGTTGACCGACAGCTTGAGGCTGATCGCCATGGAAGTCTCCTTGGGGGATGGTCGCCGGGTGCCCGCTGTGCGCCTTCCATGCAGCGGAAATACGCGCGGTATCTGTGTATGGGTGATCGCGGCTTTTTCAGTAAAGCACAGGCGGGAGAGAAGACAACCGCAGCGCGGTTGGGTGCCCCCCAGAGGAGAAAAGAGGATGCCGCGGCACGCAACGGGTTGCGCAAAATAGGCACCGCAGAAATGACAAAGGGCCGGAATCCGGCCCTCGATTGGCACCAGGCAGTCATGACCTGGCGGGTGTGGCGGCTGATGTGAAAACATGCGGCCGGCGCACGGTACTGCTGATATTGCAACTACGACGCTACAGCTAGCTTGGGCACATGCCCATCGACAGTTCAGGCGGATTAGGCCTTGGCGGTGCGTTGCGTGCTGAACAGGTTCGCGATTGCCGAGAAGAACTGGGCGAACGAGAACGAGTGGCCCGACGGGCGGCGATAGTAGTAGATACCTTCCGACATTTCGCGCTCGATGAGTTCGCGTTCGAGTTGGTCGGTCAGCTTCAGGTCGTTCGTGTTTTGCATGATTGGCCTCTTAGGGATTTCCCGGTTAGGGAATACCCCTATGATAGACCAAATATTGCAATGCACCATACGTAAGCCTACGTATGCACCAGCTGGCGTTGTTTGGCTACCACGCTTACGTTGCGACGCACCAATGCGGTGCGCAGGGCGCTTCCGGCCGCTTACTTGACTGGAATCGGCTGGCTGGCCGGGATCGGCACCGCCGTCACGCTGTTCTTGGGGCTACCGGAAATGACCTTGTCCGAATAGGTCAGGTAGACCAGTACGTTGCGTTTGCGATCGACCGTGCGCACCACATGCAGCGTCTTGAAGACGAGCGACAGGCGCTGCGTGAACATGTCGTCCTGCTGGGGCAGCGGCTTGACGAAGGTGATGTCGCCGACCTGCCGGCAGGCCACGGCAGCCTCGCTCACGTCTTCGGCCACGCCCAGCGTGCCCTTGATACCACCTGTGCGGGCCCGCGATACGTAGCAGGTGACCCCCTGTACGAGCGGATCGTCAAAAGCCTCGATGACGATCTTGTCGGAGCCGGTGAGGCGGAAATTGGTGCTGACGCTGCCGATGTCTTCGGCGCGGGAGCAGGCAGTCGTGCAAAGCGTGCCGATGGTCAGGAGAAGGGCGAGGGAGCGGGCAAAGGGGCGCATCGTCGTATGTGTATCTAGAGGAAAGCGTCTTGGGATCAGAGCAGGGATTCTGGCGGCCACGGCGGTGTCGTTTCGTCAACGAAGGTAGGCCGGACGTCGGCATGCTGGCGGGAGCGCTCGATGCGGCGGTGCAAGGCGTCCATGAACACCTTCACCTTGGCCGGCATCAGGCGGCGGCCCGGGAAGACGGCGTACACCCGCATCGGCGGGGATTGGAAATGGGTCAAGACCTCTTGCAGCGCACCCGAAGCAATCAGGTCGGTGGCGAATACGGACGTGATGCGCGCGACACCCAGGCCGGCAATGGCGGCCTGCATGCGCAACTCGCTGTTGGAGGTGCGCATGCGGAAGTCCAGCGGCAGGTTGATGGTCTCGCCGCCGGGCGTGCGGAACTGCCATTCGGATTCGTTCGAGACACCGAGGCAGGGCCAGTCGGCCAGCTGATCCGGGTGGGTGAGCGGGCCCAGGCGCTCCAGCAATTGCGGGGCGACCACCACCGCGCGCCGCAGGTCGAATACGCGCTGGGCGACCAGGCCGGAATCGGGCAGCGGTCCGCGTGGCACGGTCAGCATGATGTCGTAGCCCTGGGCAAGCGGGTCGATCTGGCGCGGGGCCACATCCACCTCGATGCGCAGGCCCGTGTGCTCGCGCATGACTTCCAGCACAACCTCGGCAAATTGTCGAGCGGCAAATTCATATGGCATGGCAATGCGCAGGGTGCCCGCCGGCGACTGAAACGTCGCCGCCGCATCTTCCGAGACTTCGCGTAGCCGCTGGAACAATGGGCCGGCATCGCGCAGCAGGGCCTCGCCGGCATCGGTCAGACGCAGGCGGCGCGTACTACGCTCGAACAGGCGTACGCCCAGTTTGCCCTCCAGCCGTGACACGGCTGTGCTGACCGATGACTTGGGCAGCCCCAGCCGGTCAGCCGCACGCGTGAAGCTGCCAAGGGTGGCCACGGTGCAGAAAGTGTCCCAGTCGTTCCAGTCCGTCGTTCGCATAATTGAACAATGAATTTGTGGGATGGCGGTTTCCGCCGGTTTTCAGGCAAATTACCATCCCAGCATGAACACGCCAAGCACAGACCACATGGTTTCTCCCACCCCCGCGCCACGTCGCCCGGCTGCTGAGTCGACTGTCGGCAGCCGGATGGAGTTGCGCATGGTGGGCATGGTGATCGGCCTGGCGACGGGCGTGGATTACATGTCCAACCTGATGTTTTCGATTGCGGGGCCGCATATCGAAGGCGGGGTGCTGGCGTCACAGGATGTGTATCTGTGGGCTGTGACGGCCTATGCGGCAGCGGCCAGCCTGGCGATTCTGGTGATGGGCCGGCTGGCCGATCACATGACGTACCGCAAGCACACGCTGCTGTCTCTGGGGGTGTTCATCGTCGGCACGCTGATGTGCGCGGCAGCCGAGGGCGGCACGATGCTGATCGTTGGCCGGGCCGTGCAGGGGTTTGGCGGCGGGCCGATGCTCTCCACGTCGCGCATCTTTGTACAGCACAGCCCGGCGCATGAACGCCGCACGATGATGAAGGGGATGATCTACGGCATCTTCGGGCTGAGTTGCGTGTCGCCGATCCTGTCGGCGGCGCTGAACGAGCAGTTTGGCTGGCGCGCCACCTTCGTTGCACAGTTGCTGGTGGCCGTGGTGGTGTGCGTTCTGGTGGCGGCGTTCTACCCGCACCCGAAAATGCATGAGCGCAAGGGCGACTTCGCTTCGCTTGACTGGCCGTCGGCCATTGCGTTCGGGCTGGCTGCGCTGATTGCGCTGCACGGGTTTCAGCAGGCGCGCTTCGTGCACCCGGATGGCTCGCCCGCGCAGGTGGTGCCGATCATTGCCGTGGTGGCGCTCATCATCTGGGTCGGCATCCGCCAGACCGGGCACCCGCTGCCGTGGGTGGACTTGCGTGCCACGCTGCAACGCCGCTTCATGATGGGGATGGTCTTCTACGCCATCTATTACATGTTTGCCAGCGCGTGGAGCTTTCTCTCATCGAGCCTGCTACAGAACGGCCTGGGGTTTCGCTATGAAACCACTGCGCAACTTATCAGCCTGGGGGGGCTGGTGACGGTGGTGCTGGGCTTCCTGAACTTCCAGTTGACCAACGTACTGCCGCCCAAGCGCGTGCTGATCTCTATCGGCTTTGTGCTGATGGCCACGGCGCTGCTGTGGATGTCGCATGTGGCGATGCCGGGTGCGGGCGTGGCGGCGGTGGCGCCGGCCTTCATGATCGAAGGCATGGTTGGGATGTTTGTGGTGATTCAGGTGGCGGGGCTGACGTACGTGGATCTGCCGGCCAAGGATTTCGGCCACGCATATCAGTTCAAGGGGATCATGCGGGCCTGGGCGCAGGCCTTCGGGACGATGGGGGCCACGCTGCTGCTGCAACGGGGGCAGGCGCAGCATCGGACGGATCTGGTGGGGCATGTGAGTGCGCTCACACCTGCCTGGCAGTGGCCGCATCCGTTGCAGGGGATTGAGTTGGTGCGGATTTCTGCTGAGATTGATCGGCAGGCGACGTTGCTGGCTGTGGGAGACCTTTTCGCCTGGGGGGCGGTGGTTGCGTTGGTGTGTGCTGGGGCGATTTGGTTGCAGCGGCATTTGCGCTGAGTTTGTGTTGCTGGTGCGTCCCTTGTTTCATCCCCTGCCGGGGCTGACTCATTTTCTTTGTCTTGCCAAAGAAAGTAAGCAAAGAAAGGCGCGCCCAAGATGGCGACCCATCCCTTGAATTTGTGTAACCGGGCGGAGACGGGGAAAACTCGCTTCGCTCAGACAGTTCCCCGTCTTTTTTCCGCCCGCTTACACAAATTCAAGGCGCCATCTAGGGCAGTGTAACGTCGCGCGCGATTTGGCCTTGTTTTGCGCGCGATTTGGCATCTTGCGCGGCTGAATTCTACGCCTAGTCGATGAACTCGCCGGCCGGGTTCGCGCGACGGTTGCCGGCGCCGGCGGCAGTCTTCGGGCAGAAGTCCGTGACATGGCCGCTGGAGCCGCAATAGCCACAACGCAGAGTGATGCGCCTGGCACTCCCTCCCCAGGTCTTCGGGCATAGATCGACCGGATGCCCCCCTCCACAATAGCTGCACCAGCGCATGCGGCTCTCCCTTCGGTTAAAACAGGCAGCCGTCGCCCGGCTTCCAGTTGGTGATCACCAGCTCGCCGCTGGTCTGCGGCTTCCCATGCGCCTGGCCTAGGCTGTACTTGATGTCCAGCTCGGCCACGTGGTGCCCCTCAAACACGCGCCGGATATCCGGGTGGTCGTTGATGGACACCATCACGCGCCCCTTGCAGGTCCGCATCAGCTCGGCCATCTCCACGTAGTTCTCGAAGCCGAACGGCACGCCGTAGCCCTCGGTTTGCCAGTACGGCGGGTCCATGTAGAAGAACGTATGCGGGCGGTCATAGCGCCGCACACACTCGGTCCAGGATAGGTTCTCGATGTTGGTCGCTGCCAGGCGCAGATGGGCAGCCGACAGGTTTTCCTCGATGCGCAGGAGGTTGACCATCGGGGCCGTGGTGGCCGTGCCGTAAGACTGGCCGTCGACCTTGCCACCAAAGGCGTGGTGCTGCAGGTAGAAGAACCGCGCCGCGCGCTGGATATCGGTCAGCGTCACGGGATTGGTCATCTGCAGCCACTTGAACACCTGGCGTGACGACAGCGCCCATTTGAACTGCCGGACAAACTCCTCCAGGTGGTGCTGCACGACGCGGTACAGGTTGACCAGGTCGCCGTTGATGTCGTTTAACACCTCGACGGCCGCCGGCACCTGGCGCAGGAAATACAGCGCAGCGCCGCCGCAAAACACCTCGACGTAGCACTCATGCTCGGGGAACAACGGCAGCAGCTTGTCGGCAAGGCGCCGCTTTCCACCAATCCAAGGCACAACCGGAACAGCATTCTGATACATGTGCAAGCCTGTTTAACATGGTTAAAAACTGATAGGCTCCGCCCGCTATGTCGACATGGCAGGGGGCCTTGGTCTTGGCTCACAGCTTGATTCTGTGGGTCAGGATGGCGGCCTGGTGTTAGCGCACCTGGCCGTCGCCCTCTTCACTCAAACCTCGATTACCTCCACCGGCAGCGTCGGGGCCTTGCCCTCGATCCGCCCATCCCTGAAGAACACCCAATCGTTAGGCGCGGCATCGCCACGCGCCGATGCCATGCCGCCGCCTGGCAGTTGAATGGCAGCCACGCCACCCGTGATCGTGATGACTTTGCCGACCTGCAGCGCGGGATCGGGCAGCAGGTTGAGCAGAAGGCGATAGGGGTTAAGAAACATGGGTTTCCACTCCAATGGTTTGCCAGATCTCGGGCATGCCCACGTCGACCGACGTGCCGCGCACGATGCCGATGCGGGTCACGCCTTCGTCGACGTATTGCACAAACTTGCCCGGCGTGATGATTCCGGTCTCCGGCAGGACTGGCAGGCGCAGGGACAACAGAGCCTGGTTGCCGGTGTCGCCCAGGATGGCCAGGCCACGCTGGCGCGCCGCGTCTGCATGCGTGATCAGCGCATCGGTGACCATGGGGGCCTCGATGCTGCCATCCGTGCCGGCACGGGTGACCTGGCCAAGAATGCCCTGAGCCTGGCCGGAGACGAATACACGGTTGTAGCGCGGGAGGCGCACGTCCTCGACTCCCTCTCGGCTGGTGACGTCGGACGGCAACACGATATCGGGCGTCACGGTGCCCCAGTTCCACGGCGCCACGGGATAACGCGGTAGCACCACCAGCTTGGCCAGGGACGGGTCTGGCTGGATGTAGGCACCTGCAGCGCCTGCAATGGCCTGCAGAGCGGTCTTGTAGGTGCCCTGGTGGACCCAAGCACCGGCGGGCACCAGCCAGTCAGTCAGGCGCCAGTCGACGGCCCAACCGATGCTGGCGCCGTTGATGGTCAGCGCGTCATTCATGAGCTGCTGTGCAGTGCGGGCCTGCGTGTTGGTAAAGCTCATGATTCGCGCATCCGGTGCATCCAAGATGCCCGACTTGCCACGACCGGTAACGCGTACGACGGCCTTGCCAAACTCGCGGTCGCGCCGTCGTTTGTCGGCCAGCAGGCGGTACGCCGTACCATTGATGACCGCCTCCAGCTCGACGGGCGTGCCGTCGCTTGCTGGGGCCACCGCATCCTCTGCGCTTCGCTCGATGGACGCGTTAAAGCCCCAAGTCCAGCCGTCTGCCTCGATGGTCAGCGACAGGGAGGTGGTCGGCAGCTCCACGTTGCCGTCAACCCGCCGCAGCAGCACGTTGTTGATCACGATATAGACCCTCTTAACAGGCACCACGATGGTGGAGCCTGGTGGTTTTGGCTCGGCTTCCTTGCAGGGGTATTTGCCGAACTTGAGCAGCACGTCGTCACCGGCGTAGTCCAGCCACGGGCAGATAAACACTAGGTCGCCCGTACCCTGGTACGGCGGCTTAACCGGTGGCTTACTGTCGTCTTCTTTTCCAGCCGGCGCCTGCCGGCTGCCTTGCCAGCGCACGCGGTCCAGCGCCGAGAATGGCGTGCCCACCTTGGACGTCATGAGCATGGGAGAGCCGCCAAATGGCTTGGCCATCTGCCATGGCTCGGCCGACGTGCGCTTGATCGGGGCGCCTTGCTGGTGGCGGAAACCTATGGCGGAGGTGTTGCCCGGCTGTGCCTTCTGCCAGCGCACCCGCGACAGGGGCTTGTGCGGCACCAGGTCAACGAACTTGCCGCCGATGGCATTGCCAGCCAGCGGTTTAGCGACTTGGTGCTGCAGAAGGCCGACCACCTTGTGCGGAGTTGAGCTTTGCCACTCGTCGCGCACGACCGCGTCTGCCAGCTTCTGCGCCGTGTTCCACTCGGTGACGACGTCGGCCGACGCCGGCGTGCCGACCTGGTACTCGCCCCGTGTGTCTGCCCGCGTGCGGATCGCGGATTGATGGCGGACGTGCACTTCCGGGCCAAACGGCCGCGTCACCAACAGGTCGTAGTGCGCCACCACGCGCAGTACCGGCGCGGCCTTAACCATCACCAGGTGTGCGTCACGATTAGGGGGCTTGGCGACCGTTGCGGCGATTGCCAGCACTGGCTTGGCGTACACCAGGTGCACCGACCCACGATTCGCAACCGGGCCGCCCGACGCGGGCATGGCCAGGTCGACTGCATTCCCTGCAGGCGGTGTGTACGCGCCGTGGAAATCCAGATCGGTGGACGGGGTATAGCCAGGCATCGACTCAAAGCTCCGTCAGCTTCGCAACGTCTCGGATGGTGACCGAGCCGCCGGCATATATCTGCGTGTTGTCGAGTTGGATTTCAGATGTGCCTGGCAGCCCGTCCGGCATCAGGACGGGCGACACATCCATGTCAGCAACGTATCCCCCGCCGCCGGAGACAAAGCGAGCCCAAACAGCGACGCCCGTGCCCACGGCCAGGACCGGGCCGGCCACATAGTTCAACGTCAGCACGTTGTTAACGACGCCGCCAGAGCTGGGTTTTTGGAACGGGATGGACGCCAGCAGTGTTTGGCTGGTGACATTCGCCCCTGGCGCCGGACGCGGGCCACTGTAGAGGTTGATGCGTCCAGGTGCAGTGTCGGCATCAAGCGCACGGGTCAGGGCTTGCAAGCGATCCGTGAGAACCGTCTGGGCAAAATTCAGCGTCATGCGGGCCTCACCCGGTCTTGGATCACCGCGTTAAACGTCTTCGTGTAGTCGTGACCAACCACGAAATAGTCGCGGTTAGGGTCCATGCCTGGAAACGAATACGTGCCATCAGGCGCGCTCCAGGTGACACGCAGGAGACGCGCGCTTCGCAGGTCGAACAGCCGCACCATCCGACTGTCTGGGTTGTCATTTACTGTGACCTTGCCGGCGATCGGCTTCGATCCGCCGTCGTAGTAGTCGGTGACACGGTGCGTACGGAAGATGCGGCTGGTATTGCCTGGCGCCAGGCTGCGGATGTTCTTCACCAGGCGCGATTGAGTGCCGATGAACTTGGTGTACTTCTGGATCACCGGAGCCACGCCGGGGTCGGGGAAGGCGGTGGTCGGTACCGTGAAATCCGCCGTATAGCGCGCCACGCCCTTGGTGATGCGAATCTCGTCGATACGGCCATCCAAGCGGCTGTTCACCGTGTCATTCCACACGTGCGTGCGGATTGGCTGGCCGGCCGAGTTCTGGACGGTGCCCGTGAACGTGGCCGAGCCGATCTGCTTACCGTCGAGAAACAGGCGGATCGTGCTGCCCTGACGGGTCACAGCCACGTGGTGGTAGTTCGTGTCCACCGGCATGGCCGTGGCCGATGTGTCGGGAATAACTTGGCTGCCGTTGACAAAGAAGCCAAGCTGACGGCTCGAATCCACGTAGACAATCCAGTCAGCATTTGTGCTGGGACCGATCCCCCACCGACTGACGAGCGCGCCACCCGAAGCCCCCAGGCCGGTGATCAGCATCCAGCCTTCGATGGTGAAGTCGCCATTGGACAGGTCGAACTCTGGGCCGTTGCCGGCGGCGATCTCCAAGTGATCCGCCCAGGCTCCCTGCGACAGGCAGCAGCCACTACCGAATTTCGGGTTCGTCGCGCTGACCATGCAGTTGCCGTATGCAGTCACCGTATGGCCATAGGACGACGTATCGGTGAACGAAGTGCTGTTGTTCGCGCCGTCACAGTGCAGCAGCAGCGACACGTTGCTGGCATAGGGGTCGCCATTGCCGGTCCCTACACTGGGGAAAGGAGCTGTCGGAGGGGTGAACGTCGCGGTATAGCGAGCCACGCCTTTGGTGAACCGAACCTCGTCCATGTAGCCGTTGAACGGGTATGAGGTTCCGTTCAGATCGGCCCCCAGACACAGCGTGCCATCCGAGATGCTGTTGGTATTCGCCGCTGACAAGCTACCGGTCTGGACGCCGCTGCTGAAACCCATCAGCACCCCGTTGTTCACCACCAGCGCCACATGCGTCCATTGCCCCGCAGGCACGCTGCCCCCGGCTACACGGTTGGCGTTGCCTCCGTTAAAAGTCTGGGCAACGAGATTGCCGGCGGTGTCCACGTCCAACGATACGGAGTATTGGTTGTTCGCCGCCGTCCCGCTATTGAAGCTCATGATCCGTTGGTAACTGCTGGTGCTCAGCGGGTACACCCAGGCTTCGAACGTGAAGGTGGCCGATGCCATTGCCTGGTAGAGCGTAGCCCCCGGGAATGTCAGCAGACCACCACTGAACTTGAAGCTGCCGCTGCCAAACTTGGTCTTGTCGGTAGCCAGGGTCACACCGCTGTTGGGCGTGCCCGTCAACGGGGAGGGCGAATTGTCGGTGTAGCTCCCCTCCGCATGCAGCAACAGCAGCACGTTGGCGTAGTTCGGGTCACCTACTCCCGTGCCAGCCGAATCTGGGAACGCAGCAGCAGGCGGGGTGAAGGAAGCGGTGTACCGGCACACGCCCTTCGTCACCCGGATGTCATCCAGGTAACCATTCGCGTAGTTGCTGCTGTTGAAGAACGCCGAACCAATCTCCGCCCGCATGGGTGCCGAGCTGTTGACGAGCGACACGACGGCATTAAGGTCCATCACCCCGTTCACGAACGTCCTGATCGTGTTCGTACTGGAATCGAAAGACACAGCCAGGTGCGCCCATTGCCCAGTGGGCACCGATACACTGCCGGCGTTGTTGCCAGAACCCCCCGAATAAAACGCCACCTTTCCACCCAGCACCTGCATAGCCCAACGGCCCGATCCATTGGAGGAGTTCGCCGTGACCAGGTAGGGGTCACCACTGGTGTTGTTCAGATAGGCCCAGCATTCCACCGTGAAGCTGGTGGACACAGCAGTCACGCACAGCGCTGGGCTGTACGTGGTGCCGTACACTGCGCTGCTACCGTTCAATGCCAACGAAGCACCACCGAACTTGCTCTGCGAAGTGCTGATGGCAGCAGAGCCATAGGCGGTGAGTGCCAGGGCATTCGGTCCACTGTCCGTGAATACCGTGCTACCTGCTTCCCCATCGCAGTGCATCAGTAAGGCCACGCTGCTGTAATTGGGGTCACCACTACCTGCCGGGCCTGCGTCCGGGAACGTGGCGGTGGGGGGAGTGAAATCTGCGAGGTACCGAGCCACCCCAATAGTCACCCGCACATCATCCATCTGTCCGTGGAAACTGTTGCCGGACGAGGCGTTGTAGGCGTCCATGCCGATCTTGTACTGGACCGGGACCGGGATGCTGCCGCTGTAGTTGCCACTCACCGCCAGTTGGCCGTCTATGTACCAATTGATGGTCGTGCCTTGGCGCACCACTGCGATGTGCTGCCACTGATTGGCCTTCAACAGGCTGGAGTTCGTGCTGCTCAGAATGACAACTGAGGTATTGACGGTCAACACGTACTGGTTGCCGGCAACGCGAATGACCAGGCTCTGTTCCTTGGCGTTGTTGGACGCCCCGTCATCACCGCGCATAAAGCAGTTGTTCGACCCGACAGCCGTGCAATACGACCAGCACTCCCAGGTCCAGTCCTGGCTGCCGAAAGGCAGTGCGGAACCAGGGACTCCCATGCCGGAGCTGCCATCGAAAGTACCGCTAGAGTTGCCGAACTTCTTGTTTGAAGTCGTAATCGCCGCCGAGGAGATGGGCGTAACCGACACCTTATTGCTGCTGGAATCGGCAAAGGACGTGCTGCCATTGCCCCCCTCAAAATGCATCAACAGGGCCACGTTGGCAAAATTCGGGTCGGTGGGGCCGCCGCCGATCATGCCCGTGAACGCCGCCGTCGGCGGTGTGAAGTTCGAGTTGTAACGCGCAATCCCTTTTGAAACGCGGATTTCATCCATCAAACCGTACACTTGGCCGTTACCGTCCCGACTGGCCTTACCAAGCACCACCGCCGAGGCGATACCGTAGTTAGTCGGGTCGTTGTACGTGCCGGCCGAGACCCCATTCACGTACAACGTGGTGACGGCACTGGCCCGGCAGAGCGCGATGTGCGCCCAGGTGTTGGGCTGCAAATTTGGTCCGAGGATTCGATCCTGCTCGCTTTGGAAAAACACCACCCGCAGGTTGGGGTAGAAGAGCAGCGTCGGGTACTGTCCGGAGCCGCCAGAGGGACGCCAGTCCATCATCACAGCAAAGCCGTTGGGCACATTACCCGTGGGGTTCACCCAGAATTCAACCGTGAAATCCCCCGTGCCGAACTGTAGCGTCGTGTCGGCGGCAATCGATACATAGTCTCCGCTGTTGGCGAACTTGATGGCTCCGGTGCCGAACTTCGGGTTAGCGGTGTCCACCAGGGCAGAACCAGAGATGGCGTGCAGGTACATCGAGCTATCGGTGATCTGACCTCCCTGTGCGCCGTCAGCGTGCACCAGCAGAGAAATCTGCGTGTCCGGCACCTGGGCGGCATCGCTACCGAAGGCGGTGGTCGGAGGCGTGAATGGGCCGGTGTACTGCGCCAGGCCGTTGGTCACCCGAATCTCGTCGTAGTACGCCTCGAACCAGGTGCTGCCGCCCGACTGGTTGCCCTGACCGAAGTACAGCGGCAGTCCATGCGTGCAGTTGACGGCCAGCGCATAAGCAGCCGAGCCCTTAGCAATGCCTCCCACGTACAGGGTGACGGTGCCGGCCGAACGCACCAGCGCAACGTGAGCGAAGGCATTGACCGCCAGGTCGCCGGCCGTCGTCGAGAACAACAGCTCGCCGTTGATGTACACCCCAAGCGAGCCGTCGCTATTGCGCGCGACCAGGAAGTCGTTGTTTGTGCCGTCCCAGCGCCCGAACACCGCGCCGCCGTCCGCCCCCTGCGAGACCGGATAGACGAAGCTCTCAACCGTGAAGTCGGCGACGCCGAAGTCCATCGTCTGGTTGGTGCCCACGGCAAAGAAACTGCCATTTGCACTGCCGGTCTTCACCGAGCTGCCGCCAAACATCGACTGCACCGTGCTGATAGCGCACGTGCCATAGCACTTGGCCAGCTGCGTGTACTGCGACGAGTCGGCTAGGACCGTAGAGCCGGAGGCGTTATCACAATGCAGCAGCAAGACGACGTTGCCATTCGGAAGAATCGCCATCGCCGCCCCCTAGCGCCACGGGCCGGTGATGTCGATGCCGACCATGCCGAAGTACGACAGGCCGCCACTCGGCGTGCCGGTGCGGATGGCCATCAGCTTCTTGCCCACCAGCGCATCGGTGCCGGGAATCTTGTCCCGGTGGTTGTAGCTGCTGAACCAGTTCTGGCAGGTGTGGTAGAGCCCCGGCAACTGGCCACGCAGGCCGGCATCGTGACCCACATATGGGGCGTTCACGAAGATGCCGTTGTCCGCCGGGTTCGGAAACGACAAGCCCACGGCGCTGCCGTTGTTGGTGTTGCCGGTGCCGCTGTACACCGAGCCCATCGGGATACCGAAGGAGGCCAGGAACGCCTGCTTGGCCGAGCCAGTCTGGGTGTAGCCGCGCGGGAAGAAGATGCCGTTGCTGCCGGCCTGTTGGGGGAATGACAGGTCGCCCGCCAGCGCCCCGTTGCTGTACGAAAAATCGGTGGGGACACAGGCCAGCATGCAGGCGTAAGCATCTGCCGACGATTGGGCATTGATGTCTCCGAAGCCCACCAACGGGCCTACCGACGATACGCCTTGCGGGAATAGCAGCAGGTAAAAAAGGCGCTCGTCTCCAAACAGCGCCCACTGCACCGCGTAGTTGGAGTACTGCTTGCTCCAGAAGCCACCGCCGCTGATCTGGCCATCTGTCGGGAACGGCCCCACGCCGGTGTCCACGTCGGTCATGCTCTCGTAGCCGCGCACGCGCGCCACGCTGCCGGTGTCATCCACGCGCAAGAAGAAGCCCAGGCTTTGCGGCACGGACGGCGTGTACACACGCTTGTTCGTTCCGGTGAAGGCGATGTTCCAGCCCAGCGGCGCCACCTTGACGCTTACCGTGCCCGTGGCAGTCGCGGCTGCGCTACTCGGCACCGCGAAGGTGATCGACGTGCTGGTGGTCGTCAGCACCGTCTGCTCGCCGTTGTACCCGGCCTCGTTGGCGCCGGACACCAGCACCCTCTGGTCCGGGTTGAAGCCGTGGCCGCTGTTCAGCACCATCGTGGCAGTGCCGGCGGCTTGCGTCAGCGATGTGGCGGTCTGAGCGTTGTACCCGGTATTCAGACAGACATCGAGAAAGGCCGCCAGGGCGCCGGCCGCGCTCGACGGCGTGGGCATGCCCTTGTCTGTGCTCGCAAAGAATTTAACGGTCATGGTGGGTCCTCTATTGACGGTCGATGTCGCCGCGAATCTGGATTTGGAAGGTGTCGTCCTGCACCGTGGCAGGCCCTTGTAGGACCGTACGAGCGACCCACACGGGGAAGTTGGCGGCCGTGGTGTTAAACCGCAGGATGTTGCCGGCCTGCCAGCCACCGCCCCAGCCAGCAGCGCGAAGGGTGAAGTACGGCTGATTGGTTGCAGGGTTGTTGGGTGCGCAGTCCTGGTTGACGTTGCCGGTTGCCACCTGGCCGCTTTGCTCGCCTACGACTCGGAAGTTCTGCGGGTCGGTGAACATCAACGCCCAGCGTTCCTGCAGCGCGCCCTTGTTGGTGACCAGAATTGGGTACTGCGCGTTGTTGTAGTTGGCCGTGGGTGCAGCACCAATCAGCGCGTTTGACCATGCGCCGCTCCAGGTTGCCTGCGCAAACATGTTCAGCGCCTGCGCCTGCAGGTCGCCCGCGATCAGGGCCGAAGAGACCTTCGAGCCTGGTACCGGGAAGTTGTGGGTGAGCTGACGCGTCAGCGCCAGGCGGCCGTTGATCTGCACGTCGGACGTCTGCGCCATGTCCTCGATGCGGTTCTCGAACACCAGCGGCAGCTTGTAGCCGCTCGTGTTGATCGAGCCACCCAAGGTGCAAGTGCCGGCGTTAAGGTCCGTCGAGTACATGCTCGGGTCCACGACCTTGTACGGCACCGAGCTGTCGATCACTCGGCCGACAGCCAGGCGCACGCGCGTTGCGCTGACCTTTGTGCCCGCGTTCGCGTTGGGGAACGGGATCTGCTCGGTGTGGTGGACCACCACCACGTAGCCCTTCTGGAAGATCGGCACGCGGCCGTCGACGGGCAGACGCACCGGGTCCAGGCCCAGGATCGAGCTGTCCAGCGGCAGGTACGAATACGCCACGGCGTTGTAGGTGGCCGTGTTGGCGAAGATCGGATACGGCTTGAAAATCTTGCCGTCCGTCGTCACGGCATCGGGGTTGTACCAGATGGCACTCTCATTGCCCGCTGCCGTCACCATTCGACCGAAGCGCATGTTCACGACGCCGGTCTGGTAGTTGATGTAGCCGAAGCAGTTGGTGCCGGTGATGGTGCCGTCCGGGTTCGATGTGGCCGTCACCGTGCCACCCGTCACCGGGCTGAACTGGAGCTGCAGGCTGCCCGGCACCACCGGGGCTTGCGGTACGCGGAAGCTCAGGAAGTCCACCGGCTGGCCCGTTACGGTTGTCAGCAGCGACAGGAGGCTGACCCCATTGCCGCCACCTGGCGTGTAGGTGGTGATCGAGACTTCGCCGGTGGCGTAGTTGATGGTGCCGGCGGCGGTGCCGCTGTTTGTCCCTGCGTTGAAGTCGCAGAACAGCGTGCCGTTCAGCTCGTAGTACACCTTGCCGCCCCAGGCGAACATCACAGACCCAGGCACCAGCGGCTCGTTGTACTGGTACGTCAGGTCGAACTTCCACTCGGAGACGGTCACCTGTTGCTGCTGTGCGCTGCCCGTGTTGGTCATGTACTCGACGTCGACCGAGCCGCTGGCGTCGTTGGGATAGGTGGCCGCGACGGGGTAATAGTTGATGCCGACCAGCGTGTTTTGATAGACCGGGTTAAAGAAGTCCGGGCCGCTCAGACCACCATTCGCGTTGCGCATGTATCCGGTCACGTTGGACTGGTACACGGGCTGCGGCACGCTCACGATCACGTCCGGCTTGAACTTCACCAGGCCATTGACGTAGTCGACCGCGCTGTGATCGACCACCGTGTTGGTGCCATCTGCCTTGTACTGGCGCAGCTTGCCCGTGCTGTCACCTTGCGCGGTTGCATAGGGGTCAGTCTGGAAGTACTGCATCTGCGCGGGGACGTTCGAGATCGTGCTGTAGTCGTTGATGAGCACGTTCCAGGTCACCTTCAGCGAGCTGGGGACGATGTTCTTGTCATCCAGCACCAGGTTCAGGTCAGCATTGCCATCGCGCAGCGGTGCCGTGAAATGCTTGGTCTTCTTGCTGCCCAGGTTGTAGTTCAGCGTGAAGGTGGTGCCGCCCGCCGGCAGCACATTGGGCGATAGGCGGATCTCGTACTGGCCGTTGTACCAGCGGATATAGCCCGTGGCGTCGCCCGTGATCTTCTGGGTGTCCGATACCACGGTGGCGCTGTAGTTGCCGCCACCAGGCTTCGGCCAGGTCACGTTGACGGTGCCCATGACGAGCTGCTGCGTGCTGTCGGTCGGCGCAATAAAGAAGCTGACCCACGGGGCCGGCGGCGTCGTGTCCGAGCGATTGAAGTACTGCACCGGCGACGACCAGGCAAACATCAGGGACGAGCCGTCATCGGGCAACGCCCCGAGCGTCAGCGTGACGGTACCGGTCGCGTAGTTGATCGTGCCGGCACCGAGTGATGGGTCGCTGCCCTTGATCGCACCGAAGCCGCCGGAGCCGCCTGTGTCCGTGAGCGTGTACCAGTTCCCCTGTGCCATGTAGGAGATCTGCAGACGCCGCGGTGCCGGGAAAGGTGCCAGCGTTTGAACGAAGACGTTCTGCCGATTCGTCTGGTTGATGTCGATCGACGCGGTGTTTGCCACCATGACCGGCACGCCGGCCGGCATCCAGCTCAGGCTGACCTGGCCGGTTTGCCCCATCGACTGGCTGAGCGTGATCGTGTTGGTGGTGTAGGCAACGGTGCCGACCACCACGTTGTTGGAGGTGATGATCAGGTTGCCGGCCCCGTCGTCCGAACAAGCCCCGAGCGTAAGCGAACCCGGCTTGATGGCGGTCGGCACGTAGATCAGCTGCGGATACGCGCCGCTGATGATCACCGGGATAGCCTGGCGCGTCTGGCCGGACTGCACGGCTGGGTTGTAGTTGCCGGCCGCGTTCAAGTTGGCCAGCGGCGTGCTCTGCTGGGCGCTGGGCACCAACTGCGAATAGATCGACTTAACGCCGATATTCACGTCGCCAGGCGCCACCGCCTCGATCAAGTCCGACACGCCGTAGTAGTTGGCGGCGTTGGCTACAACGGTGTCGCGGCAGATCGCTTGAGCAGCGCCGTTGTCGTAGGGGGTCGGCTCCGGGCCGTTAAACGTGTAGAGCAGTTGCGACGAGATCGTAAGCGTCGCCATGACGCCCGTGAACGTGATGCCGCCTGCCGTGCCGTTGTTGTAGTTGAACTGGCGTGTGGTGGTCTTAACGTCCGACACGCGCACGTATTGGGAGAACTCGGTCGGCAAGCCCTCGAACTGCACCAGGACGAGCGTCTGCCCGATCTTCGGTACCGGATCACCGACCTTCAGCAGAAGCTGCACCGAGCGCTGGCCCTGCAGTTGCGTGCCGAGCAGCTGGCCGGCCCATTTAACGGACTTGGCCAGGTAGGACTGCACGCCGTTGGCCGCGTCGCTGCGATGGTCGAACCAGTTGCGGGTCGTGAACATCGTCATCGAGACGTTGGGATCGTCCGGGGCCTTTGCAACGACCAGGTTGCAACCGAAGTAAGCGTCTGTGGTGCTGGTCATGACGGCCGGGAACGCCTTGCGCAGCGCGATACGGCCGTAGGTCCGGTCCAGCTCGGAAATGTCCGGGAAGAGGTTGTTGGACAGGCCGTCCACCACCTCGTTGGCCGTCATCCGGCCGCCGCCGTTGTCGGTATCGAGCAGCACTTCCGACTGCAGCAGTTTGATGTCACCGGTTTGAATCGGCATTTAGATCTCCATCAAGCGGATCGTGGCCAGGAACGGATCGTCTGGCTGGGGAGAAGGGAAACCTTTGACTGGCCGCGAATCCATGGCGCCGTCGGCATGGCGGAACTGGACGTTGCGGGTCTTGCCGTCTTCCATTTCCAGCGTCATCTGCAGCCCTGCGATATCGGCCCAGTCGTGCAGCGCGTCGACCGTAGAGCGTGGCAACCAGGCCATTTCCTCGTTGGGTGGCGCCAGGGTGATCGGGCGGCCGGTCTTGCGCGTGGCGGCCTGCACAAGCAGCGCACCGGTGATGGCATAGGTCGTAGCGGTGACCGCCTTTGTCCAGGAGTGCTCATCAGTCCAAAGCAGATCGTGGTGAAGCTGCAGCACCACGCCTGAGACCTGGTTAGTGAGCTTCATTACGCGCGCTCCTTCGCTTGCTGCATGAGTCTGATAAATGCGTCTTCATCCTTGGCATTGATGTCGGCCTCGATGGTTCCGTCTTTTGTCGCCAGCTCAATGCGTACGCGCCTAGCCGGTTCCGTCTGCGCATTGGCTGCAGAGGCAGCAGCAGACGCCTGCTGAGCTGATTGATCGACCGCATCCAGTCGGTTGGTGGTCTTTTCCTGGGCGGCTGTCTGCAGGGCCTGCAGGCGCTGCTCCTCTGTGCGCCGCGCCTCCTCTTCGGCGGCCTGCTGCTTGGCGCGCTTCTCATCGGCGATGTCGGCCATGGTCCGTTTGTGGATCTCGGCCAGGTCGGCTTTGGCGCTTTGATAGCCCGTCTGCAGGTCGCGGGCGGCTTGGGCGAGCGCGGCCCGGTCTTCTGGCGTCTTGGCCTCAGCCTGGGCCGTCACCATCTTGGCGTTGGCGATCTTGAATTCCAGGTCGAGATCGAGCAGGCGCTGCTTGTAGCGGCGTTGCTCGACTTCCTCTTCCTTGCCCTGCATGCGCAGCAGCTCTTCGTGGATGCCGCGCGCATTGCTGGCCAGGCTCTCCGACTGTGAGACGGCGTCGCGCGTGCTTTGGCGGATGGCGTCGCCGACACCGCTGTAGCCACGCGCGAGCAATTGCGCTGCGTTGGCGCCAGCCAGCGCGCTGGCGGCCATCCGCTCGATGTTGACGCGACTCTCCAGCGTATCGACCTTCACGCGCGCTGCAGCCTGGGCCATGTTGACCAGTGCCGTGCTCAGGCCAACGGCGTCCCCAATGGGCTTGTTGCTCTGCAGGTACCCCAGCTCGAAGCGGGCGTCAGCCAGGCTCTTGGCGAGTTTGCCCGCCGCGTCGGTCGGCCCGTTAAACATGCCGGTCATCTGGGCGAAGCGCTGTTCGGCATCGTCGCCTAGTGCCCGCACGCTTTCGCGGATGCCGTTGATGATCGTCGCAACACCGTCACCGATGCTGCCGGCAACCTTCTGGCCAGCTTCCCCACCAGCGTTGCCAGCTTCGGCCACGTCGCTGGCGGCAGCCTTGGCCTGGTCGGCCACGGCGCTCCAGCCGTCCGCCAACGATTTGGCCTCGATGGCGGCCTGGCGGCTGTTCTCAGCCAGGCGTGCGGCTTCATCTGCCGTGGCCTTGGCCAGCTCGGACGCCAGGCGTGCCTTGTCGGTGTCTTCGAGCTGGGCGCGGCGCTCAGCTTCCTTGGCTCGGGCTTGGGCTTCGACTGCAGCAGCTGCGTCCTTCTGCGCGCGGGCCTCGGCCTCGGCTGCAGCGACGGCGGCGCGGGCGGCATCCACGACGGCCTGCTGGGCTACGGCGGCATCCTTGGCCGCCAGCGTGCCTTCCTGCTGGGCCTTGGTCTGGGCGACGTACAGCGCCCGGCCTTCTCGCACGAGCTGAGCATTGGCGCGCGTGACGTCGTTTGTCGCGCGCTGCGCCTCCGCCTGGGCCTGCACCACTTGGGTCTGGTCGCGGGCGGCCTGCACGCTGGCAGACGACAACTCGCGCAGGCGGTTGGTCACCTTGGCGAACGAGGCGGCCATCAGGTCGGCCGACGCACGGCCGCTGTCTGCCAGGCTGTTCAGCTGCGCTTGCACTGCCTGCAGCTCCTGCGCAGTCTTGGCCGAGTCGATCAGCTTCTCGGTGGCCGCGCGGATCTCCGGGGCCTTGGCGCGAGCGTTGGACACCAACGCATCGAACGCCATCTGGATATCTGCAAACTGCTTGGATAGGCCCGTGCGTGCGGACTCCACAGACAGCCCCATCTTGTCCAGGGCGATCTTTAACGTGGTGTCCAGGACGCTGGAGAGCCGGCGTGCATCATCGGCGCTGCTACCGAACGCTGCCTGCGCGATGGTCTGGAAACGCACCAGGCCATCGAGCGGGATATTGTTCAGCTCCTTTTCCAGCGCCGTACGGATCTGCAGGGCGCTCGCCTTGCCGCGCACGGCCAGCTCGTCCAGGGTGGCCACCACGGCCTGGACGCTGGCCAGGTTGTTGCTGTCCAGGCCCTCGAACACCTTGCCCAGGGCCGTGGCGACTTCCGGGCTGCGGGCAATCTGGGCATCGAATGCCGCCAGCAGCTGATTGACCGCCGGCAGGATGGTTGCCTTAACGTTGCTCGCGGTGCCCTTGGTGGCAGCGTCCAGGGCGGTCAGCGCCGCGTTGGTCTGGCCCAGCTCGACCTGCCAGCGTTGCGCCTGGCGGCCGGCCTCGGCGTGCTGCTCGGACAGCAGCTTCACCATGCTGGCGCTGTTACGACCGCCTTTTTCCTGCTGCAGCTGCAGGCCGGTCAGCTCCTCGGTACGCATGGCCAGGCCCATCTCCGCCAGCTGCAGCGCCTTCTTGGCGGCCAGTTGCTCGCGGTAGGCGGCCAGCTGCTGGGGCGACAGCTTCAGCAGCTCGTCAGCCGAACGCAGCTGCACGTTGGCGTACTGCTGCTGGGCTTCGGTCGCGGCCTTGAGCGCCGGCAGTTGCCCCTGGAGCTGGGCCATGCGGGCACGCTCGGCTTCGCCTAGCGACCGATGCTCCAGGGCGTAGTCCGACAGCAGCTTGACGCCAGCGCGCACGGCCTCGATGCCGATCAGGCCGATAGTCAGGTAGACGCTCAAGCGCGACAGCGCCATGGCGCCAGCCTGCAGGACCCCGACCTGGCGGCCGGCTTCGGCGGCAGCCTGGCCAGCGGCAGCGAATCCACCCGTCAGCTTGCCAACCAGGAGCCCGGCACCGGCGATCTGGCCGATCTTGACCAGCTCGCCCGAGACCTTGGCCACGGCAACGGCCATGTTGCCCAGCGAAATGCCCGTCTCGCGCAGGAACTGCTGCACGCGCGGATCGGCCAGCTTCTCGGACAGCAAGTGTGCGGCCTCGGCCAGGCGCTCGTTAAGCCCCGACTTACCAACCGATGCGGCCGTCTCGAACACTTGGTTCTGTAGGCGGGCAAACTCGGCGCGGGCCGATGTCATCGCCGCCGGCAGACCGTCCTGGAATGTCTTGCGCAGCTCGGCCGCGAACTTGGGCAGGAACACGTCGGCCGCGACGCCGCCTTGCTCCAGCATGTGGCCCAGGCCCTGGGTGGTCACACCCATGGCACGAGCTGCGATCTGGAACGCGCCAGGCAGACGCTCGCCGAGCTGGCCGCGCAGCTCTTCGGCCGCCACCGTGCCCTTGCTCACCATCTGCTGGATGGCCAGCAGCGCCCCGGCCGTCTCCTCGGACGACAGGCCCAGCACCGTGGACGCCTCGGTGACGGCGGAGAAAACGTCGCGGGTCTTCTGCCCCTCCAGGGTGGTGCCACGCGTTGCGGCGGCCAGCTTGGTGTATTCCTTGGAGACGGTGGCCAGGTCTAGGCCCAGGCGCTGGGCTTCCTGGCGGATGAACCCAAACTCAGCCGTTGCTTTCTCAGACGACCCCGTGATCGCCGTTAAACCGGTCTTGATGCGGTCCAGCGCCAGCGCATCCTGCATGGCCATGCGTGCGCCGGACAGAACGGTCTGGAAGCCGACATAGGCCGCCGCCGCCGCAAGCACCGACTGCACAACACCGCCCATGGCACCGTTGTGCGCCTGCGCTGCAGCGACACCGCCGTTCAGCTCAGTGTTCAGCTCACGCATGCGCAGGCGCGCGGCCGTGGCTGCGCGCGACAGTTCTGCGGCCGGCAGGTTGGCCGTCGTGGCCAGGCGCTTATACGCGGCCTCGGTCTGCGCCAGTTCGGCGCGTACCGCCTGCAGGGAGCGCAGGCCCAGGACCTCGTACGCTTGTTCGTTGCCGGCCGTGGCCAGCTCGCGCTTGAGCGCAGCGACACGTTCACGGGTGGCGGCCAAGGCGCGCGCCTGCTCTTCGGCCGACAGCTTGCCGCTTTGCGACAGCGTGCGATACGCGGCCTGCGTGCGTTCGACCTCGGCACGGATGTCGGCAAAGGCGCGGATGCCTAGCGTGCGATACGCCTCGATGCCGGCGTCGGCCTTGTCGCCTTTCAGCTCCCGGTTCAGAGCAGCGATGCGGCTCTCTGCAGCTTCTGCAGCCCGCGCCAGCTCGACACCACTCAAGCGTCCAGAGTTGGCCAGGACCTGGTAGGCATCACGTACGCGGGCGATCTCGGCGCGCAGCTCCTCAAACGACCGGATGCCCAGCGTGACAAAGCCATCCTCGAAACTGGTACCAGCGATCTCGCGCTGCAGCTCGGCAATGCGCTGGTCGGCGGCTGCAGCCGCTCGCTCCAGGTCGGCCATCGATGCCTTGCCGCTGGCGGCCAGCGTGTAGTACGCCGAGCGGACCTGCGAGATCTCGACCTGGATGTCTTTGAGGGAGCGCACGCCCAGCGTGCCCCAGGCGGCGGCCGTATTGTCTGTCGACATCGAGCGGTTCAGCTGCTCGATCTCCTGTTTCGCTGCACGTGCTGCGCGGATCAGGTCTTGCGTCGACGCCTCGCCGCTGCTGGCCAGGTGCTTGTAAGTGGCTTCGATCCGCTCGATGCCAGCCTGAATTTGATTGGAACTCTGGATGCCCAGCGTGTTAAACGCTGTCTCGATGTCGTCGGACGCCGCTCGGGCGCCTTGACGCATGGTGTTAAAGGACCGATCCGTCTCCGACGTCGTCTCGCCCATGGCCCGGACGAACTCTTGGGCCAACAGCTTGAGCTTCAGACTCAGTTCGATATCCATGGCGACGGTAGACGGTTAAAGCCCGCGCCGTGCCGTGTTGCCGGTACGGCGCGGGGTTACTTCTGGTTGGATTGCTTGATCTCTTCCCAGGCCGCCAGGTAGACGGCCCAGGGGTACTTCCAGGCGTTCGGATGCCCGAGCCTGATCAGGGCACAGACGGTGCGCTCGAACTCGCCAGGTCGGGCGCGGCGCGATTTCCGATTTCCGCCAGCCGTGCCCGCAGCTCGAAAAAATCCGGGTTCACCTCCTTGATCTTTTCGATCAGCGCGCGGATCTCGCTCGGCGCCAGGCTGCCAAAGGCTTCCGCCGTCAGGTCGGTGCTGGCCAGGATGTCTGCGACAGACACGTCGCGGAACATCAGCGCATCGACCACATCGAGCTGTTGCTGGGGGTCGCGCATGCGTGCGAACCAGGCACGGATCTCTTCCACCGTCAGCTCGCGCACTAGGACGGTGTGCGTGCCGATGGGGACCGTTGTCGTCAGGCTCATGGCTTCCGGCTGCTCCTGGCTTTAGGCGGCGGCCGGCAACTGCACGAGGCGGCCGAACTGGCCGAACTCGGCGCTGTAGGCGCGCGTCGGGTCCAGCATGATTTCGCCAGTCACCTCCATGCCTGCGATATCGCCCGAGCTGATCATCGACAGCTTCTTGAGCGGATCGGTCGACACGCGGTAGAACTCGGCGATCACCGGCTTGCCTTCGTCGGCCAGGTTGATGCCCTCGTAGCGCAGGAAGAACTCGGGCTGCGGCGACGTAAAGATCGACACCGATTCGGCCGCGCCGTAGGAGTAGGCTGCCTTCCAGGGCTGCGTGGTGCCGGTCACATCCTTGATGTCGATGGCCCCGTAGGTCGGGTCCAGGACGTACTTGGACGCATCCACTGGCACCGGCGTCGCCGCCGCATCGGTCAGCACCAGATTTGTGACGGCCGGGTGCGCGAGCGCGATACGGTCGCCTGCAGCGAGCCCGGCGGGCAGCGCTTCACCGGTCACAGTGCCGGCGATGCCCTTGGTGGCGGTGCCGTGCAGGAACAGCGCCAGGTTTTCGGACGAACGCTGCATCGCAGTCATCGACAGACTGGCCGACTTGCCGGCGATGATCTTGACCACCGTCGCGGCCTGGCCCGAGTAGCTTTCCTTGGCCTTCTTCACTTCGACCTGGAATTCGGCATCCAGGGCGCTGACATCGAGCAGCCAACGCAGCGACTTCACGGCGCCGTTGACGCGCATGCCGCCAAAGACCTTGCCCTGGCCGTAGTAGTAGGGTTGCAAATCCATGCTGGGTTCTCCGGGAGTTGAGAAAGTGCGACCGGGCGTTTAACGCTGGCGGCTGCTGGGTGCGGTCTCGGTTGCGACCGCCTTGCCCACGCCGTGCTGTTTCAGCCATTCGGCGTCGTGCTCGTGGACGTGGATCGTGGTGCCTGCGTCCTTTTTCTCGCCGTCGTGCTTGTGCGGCTTGAGCAGTTCGATGGCGACCTTGCTTTGGGTGGTCATGCTTTTCCTCGGATCAGGTTGTTGGTGCGGAAAACAAAGGGGTAGTAGCCGAAACCGTCCTGGTAGCCGGCCTTCGGACCGGGCGCGCGGCGCAACGGTGCCCAGGTGGGAAGCAGCTGGTGTCCCACCAAGCCCTGCAGGAGCTGCCAGATCAGGGGGCCGGCAATGCGCCGCGCGCCTGCACCGCTCTGGACGGTTCCGGAGTGCTTGACCTGCAGCACAACCATCCAGAGCTGCGACGTGAGCTGGACACCGCCGCCGCCCTGCACAGCGGCGCCTTGAGGCACCTCGTCGCCCATGTAAATGACGTGAGCCGCCTTGGGCGCTCTGCGCCAATCCTTGGCGGTTTCGGCGTCTTCGGCGGTGATGACGTGGGGCACGTCTGGGAGCACAACCTTGATGCGGTCGACCAGCGGCTGTTCGATGGCGAAGTAGTCTCCGGTCGCACTCACCAGTTGTTCCCCCAGTCGTTGCGGCCTGCGGACACCTGGACCGTGTTGGCCGGCAGTTGGACGGCTCCCGCCGTATCCAGACCAAGCGACAGCGTGCCGTCAGCGATGCCCCGCAGCAGCTTGAGCTGGCGTGCATAGCGCAGCGCCACCGGGGAGTCGTCCAGGACGTCGTTGGACAGGTAGTACCGCGCCAGGTCGACCGCCACGCGGCGCAGCACGGTGGGCGTGCTGGCCAGCGGCAAGGGGTAGCGCCCCTCCAGGTACACGTTGATTTCGGCGGTGGCCGTCTCGATGGCCTGGGCCACGCGCTCCGCGTCGATCTGACCGGTGGGCGGATCGGCGCGGTCCGTGAGCTGGACCAGCTCTTCGGTGCCGAACTCGCGCACCAGGTCGGCCTGGGTGCAGTACGTCATGGCCGCTTAACTGCCCGACTTCTTGGTGGCGGACCCGGCCTTGGCCAAGGCTTTCTCACGTGCAACCAGATCCGCTTCGCGCTGGTCCAGCTCGCGCTGGCGCTCGTCCAGTTCGACCTGGCGCAAGCGCAGAGCTTTGCCGCTCTCGTCCAGTTCGGACGCTACGCGCTGCAGTTCTGCCTTGAGGTCGTTCAGCTCAGCCGCACGCTTGTCCAGGTCGCCCACGCCGGCATGCGGCACATCGACCAGGCTGCCGTTTTCGTGCAGATGCATCACTGTCTCGAACGTGACCAGATTCGGGTCGCTCTTGATCGCTTGGTGTGCGTCGTGAGGAAGATCGTCCAGCGGGAGATTTTTCGGAACGGAGCCGAACTCCATGCCGGCACGACGAAAACCTTCTCGCTTGGCGACGACGCGCAACACCTTCACTTGCTTGGCCATATGGCCCTCCTGAATTGGTTTCCTGTTTGCGCAGGAACCCTGCTACTGCGCCATGGGTTCCTGGCTGTCTTCCCCCGTGCTTATGGCGTCGCGCGGGCGTTCTCCGGGCGGGGTGCTAAGTGGTTACGGCAACCACGGCGTGACCAGGACGTCGACCGCGTCGCGGTTGATGTTGGTCGCACCCATGGCGTTGCGGTCGGCCTTCACGACTTCAAGCGCCTTACTGCGGTTGCTCGGGCCGCAAATGAGCAGCTTGGGGCGGATGCCAAGCGGGCGGCCGTTATCTCCCGGCAGACCACTCATCTGCGCGTACATGTCATCGAAGGCGTTGCCGTCCAAGGCTTGACGGCTGGCGAAGGCGATCTGCCAGAGGCCGAATCCGACGTTCGAGCGTGCGTCCACGCCGAAGTGGAATTCCTTGTTCCAGAACACGTTCGGATCGTCCAGGTTCTGCAGTGACACGAAGTTGTACGGCTTGCGCACCTGATAGATGATCGGCTTGATGGCACGCGTGTTATCGACCAGGAACCACGGGTTACCGGTACCCCCCTGGAAGTTCGACACGGACATGGTGCCGCCGCCGGGCTTCTTCACCGGGTGGTCGGTATCGAAGAAGTACTGGCCGTCGTAGCAGGTTGAGTTGAAGCCTTTCTGCAGGAGGCTCCACACGAGCGTGTCCGGGTGTTCCTTTGCGTCTCGGCCCATCTGCTCAAACACGGGCTTGTAGACGCCATACGAGTCATCCTCGATGGTGTTCTTCAAGACGCCGATGGTGTTTTCCCAATCCTTGTTCTTGATCGAGAAGTCGGATGTGGCCAGGTTCTGCACGACGCGGTCGCCGATCCACTCGCGGAAGCCCGTGGTTTGGCCCAGCCAGGGATAGACCTCGACCGACGTGGTCGACGGCACTGGCGTGGCGATCTGCGGCCAGTCGGACGGCGCGCCGTCAAAGAACGTTTGAAACGCCAGGTTGTAGCCGCGAAACATCGCGTCCAGGTTCGCGCGGTTGATTTCCATTACTGTGTTCTCCGAGTAGTAGGAGGAAGGCGGTACCGGCTTAAGTCGCCAGCGTTGCCGTGGTTAAAGCGCGACCCAGACGCCTTGCGAGTCAACGTCGCGGATCTTTCCGGCAATCGAACGAGTGTTGCTGCCGTTGGTCTTGGCCACCGTCGAGTCGTCGACGATGTACGCATCGGCCCCCACGTCGGCCAGCGTGATCTGGTCGGCAGCGGCGGAGTTGTCGAAGCGCCAGACTTCGCCGCGACGAACGTTGATCGATACGGCGCCGTCTGCCCCCTTGGTGTTGTCGACCGTCTCTTGGGCCACGCCGACACATACGCCAGTGCCGCCGTTGGCTGCCAGGCCGGCAACTAGGCAGACGAGCGTGCCGGTGTAAATCTTGGTTCCACCCTTCATGGGGAAGGCGAAGTTGGTGCCGATGCGGCGCTGGGTATCGCGGTCAGCGGTTGCTGCAGTCATGTTTCACTCCGGGAGTTGATCAGGTAGGTGAACTGCAGCCGGGTCAGTTCTTGGGCAGCGTCGCTTTGAACTGCTCGGGCGTGTAGCCCATGGCCTTGCAGACAGCCAGGTCGGCGTCGCTCAGGCCGCCCTCATTGGCGGCAGCCCCTGGCGCCTTGCCACCGGTCTGTGTCTGCGACAGAGCCGCGATGGCCGGCGCGGTGGCCACGAAGCTGCGCAGCGCCTCGATATCCTTACCGCCCAGCTCACGCGCCCATTGCAGTTGCGGTTCAAGCAGCTTGCCGGCCTTGCGGGCGCTGTCGATGATGTCGTCCACCTCGCGGCCATTAACCTTCGCGGTCAGGGCGGCGATCTCGGTCTGCATAGCCGTCATCGTGGCCACGGGAACGTACTTGGTCGGGTCGGGCGTTGCGGCGGTAGCACGCAGCGCTGCGATCTCGGTGTCTTTGCTTGCTACCGAATCAGCAGCGGTCTTCAGGGCGGTCAGCGCGGCGGTGGCGGCCTGTTCGTTGTCGGGGTCGATGCCAAGCGACATCAGCAGCTTCTTGAGCCATTCGGGCATTGCGTTCTCCAGGAATTGGTCGTGTTGGAAGTGCGCCGCCGCCCTTAGCGCCACTTCCGGCAGGTCATCCAGGGCGGGGAAATTGGTGAGCGCGACGTGGAGCATCTTCAGCACCGCGCCGGTCTTCTTGTCGTAGGGGAACACCGGCGACAGATAGCGGTATTCGCCATCGACAATCATCTGGCGAGCCCTGGGGGTCCACTCAACGTCAGTGGCGAAGAGGCCGTTCTTCTCTTCGTCGGCATTGCCGTCGCGCCACTCCATCGACTTGAACCAGCCAGCGGCCGGTGCCGGTTGGCCGTTCTTTTCCGCGTTCAGCGTCTGGTGCTCGTAGTCGATGACGATGCGGCGCTGCTGCGCATCGGCCTGGCTGATTACGCGCTGGGCGTCCGCAGCGGTGCAGACCCAGGCGGGGCACTCGGCCGGGCGGCCGTCAACAGAACGGAAAGCACCCGCCGGCAGCAGCTTGATGGGCGCTGACGGCTCGGCTGGGTTCAGCTCGACGGAATAGGAGAGGACGGCGATGGCTTGGGGCATGCCGCCATCGTGCCGAGGGGGAGAGGTTGGTCGTAGCTGGACGAATGTCAGGGAGCCCTGATTCGTCCGCTCGCGCCTGCGCGGTGTTGGTGGCCTGCCTGAATGCGCCTAGCAGGCGATTTAACGTATGTTTAACGCGGGTATCTTTGGGTGCCCGCTACCCGTGTGGCTGGATTCGCCTTGCGCGCCGCCTGAGGCTGTTTAAACGCATCTTCTGGCAAAACCGCAGTACGGTGCGGCTTGGCGGGCGATTTCAGGCGGTTTCGAGATAGTTCGCCAGGAAAGCCAGGATATCGTCGCGGACCTCTGGGAGCAATTGCTGATTGTCGTCCACAGGGACCTGGCGCCGAGCTGGAATCGTGGCTGCCAGCCCACGCCCGGCCTTGCCACCAAAGTTCTGGATCGCCGCGTACTCCACGAAGCTGGACAGCATTGCGTAGTCAGGCCCAGATGAGGCGGTGTAGGAGCCGGCCAGCGTGCCAGTGACATGCAGGATATTGCCCGGCCACGTACCAGCTGCCGTGCGCTTGGCCTTGGTCGAGTCGGCCAAGTCAACCCAGGGCGGGATGCCTTGTTCCTCGAATGCTTGGGACGTGCGCTCGTGCAGGGTCTCCGCGATCTCCTGCATGGCGGGCTGCGCGTTCGTGGCCCGCTCCATGAAGCGGGCAAACAACGCATTGAGCGCCGCGTCGTTCACTTCCAGGTCGATCATCTGGCTCATTCGCTCACCTTTGCTATAGTTGGGATTCCGACCGCCGTGACGGCAGAAAGTCGCCGGGCTGCTCGCTGGGGCCAGGTTTCGACCTGGCCGCTACATGAGGGACACCGGATAAGCCAAGCGGCCTAGCTCCGGAATGGCGCCCCTCCACGGCGGTCACTCTTCCATCTGTCCGGTCAACACTGTGTAACGCTTCCCGTTGGCCAGGTCTGCAGCTTCCACCAGTCCCGCTGTGCGTACCGCGTTGCGCGCCCCTTTCTGTCGGCCGCTGTCATCACGCGTCTGCTGTGCGAAGTCGACGCGCACCACCACCTTGCTCTTTTTCTGCAGACCGTCGCTCTGGAACACGTACACCAGCGCAGGGTCTTCCAAGTCCCACAGGATGGCCTGGGGCGACGCCAGGCGAAACGGCAGGGCCAGGATGTCGTCCATGGGAAGCGCCGCGCTGCGTGCTGTCTTGCTGTCGCGTGCCAGGTGAAGCAGCTCGGCATCGCGCACAGTCAGCGCGGCCGTCTCCGGCTGGATGTCCATGCGCTTGAGTGCCGCCAGCACGTCGGGCTGGAGCGCCCCCACCACCCGGTAGTTGTTCGCCGCGCGCCCCGCCTCGATGACCTGGCTGGCCCACGTGCGGTACTCGGCCGCGAGCTGGGGCAGCGCCAGGTGCAGCGCTGACTGCATTGCCTGGGCGCCCAGCTCCGGGTCGGCGAACTCCACCTTGCGGGCCAGCACCTGGCTGGCCTGCTCCAGGCCGGCGGCGCCGTGGTTGTAGTTAAAGCCGGCGTCCGGATAGAACGTGATCGGTTTGCCGTCGTGCACCAGGCGAATGCCGGTCTGCTCCGTTCGGTAGACCTCGCCAGTACGCGGGTCGACGCCGGCATCAATCTCGCGTGTCACCAGCATGCCGTCGCTGGACGACAGCACCAGGCCCCGGCGCTTCATGTCGCGCTCGGACAGGGCCACCACACGGCAGCGGCAGTTGTAGCCGTTGGGCGGGTACAGGTACTGCCAAATCGGATCGTCGTACCGGAACACCCGGCCGTTTAACGCTGCGTGCGATGGGCGTGTGCGGCCGTCCATGACGGCCACGTACATCCAATACGGCCGGAAGCGCGCGTTGGCCAGCATCTGCTTGTAGCGCGCGGCCATCATCGCGCTCTGCACGTTCGTGCGGTAGATGGTCTCCAGGCGGCGCGGGCTGCCGAGCTGCGCCACCTCGGCACCGCCCTCGCCATCCACGATGACCTGCTTGCCCCACCAGCCCTTGGCCTGCAGGACCGGCGTCAGGTTGCGTTTGAAGGTGCCGAGGCTCCAGCCTTTTTCGAAGACGGATTCGACAGCGCTGCGGATGTCCTGCAGGACATCGAGCCGGGCAACCTTGGCCACCGTGAACGCCTGCGCGTGCGCCGCGTCTCTCACCTCGTACCAGTTCCAGCCGATCTGGAAACCCTTCTGCTTAACAAAGGCGATGGCGTCTTCCGGCGGCATACGGAAGACGGCCCGGATATCGGCGTCGGTGAGCGTTGCCATGCGTTACGCCTGGTCGCTGTCGTCGGCCGTCAGGCGTCCGACCAGGTCGGCAGCGAACAGCATGTTGGCCAGGCTCTCCTGCAGCGCGCTGTCGTCCATGTCCGGGAACAGCTCGGCCAGCAAGCCCAGCGCTGCGTCCGCCGACGGCGCCTCCTGCAGGCGCTTGAGCACATCGGAGAGCAGCTCGACGGCTTGGCGCTGCAGGGTGCCGTCCTGGCCGAGCTGGTCGACGGCCTTGTCCATCTGCACCTGATCCTGGAACGGCTGCGGACTGTCGGTGCCGCGCAGGATGGCCAGCGCGGCGTGCAGTCGGCTACGGTTGGCCGCAACAGAGGGATCGGTGGGCGGCATCCCTGAGCCGTCCGGTGCCGGCGTCGGCGTCGCCGACTGGCGTTGCGGTTGCAGCGTCGCCTCGCCGTCCTTGGGCTTGGGGATGTTGAACTTCTCGTAGGCCCAGCCCTGACCAACCGGCAGCCCAATGTTCACCAGCGTCTGCACGTTGGTAGCCAGCGCGCCCATGTCTTCCGGTTCGCTCACGTGGAAGACCACGCGCGGGCGCCGACGTGGATTGTCCGCCTGACCTCCGTTGAGCACCAGGAGCGGATACACGATGTCACGGCTCAGGGTCGGAGCGAGCTGCCGGCAGTCCGATGCCTGGATGTCGTGGCGCACTTCGTTGTGTACGTCGCCCAGCGCATTGGTTGATGTCTTGCCGTCGGCCTGGCTGGTGAGCGTGCCGCCCAGGATCGCCTTGGACTGTGCCCGCTCCATCATGTCGAACATGACACTGAACGGCACTTCGGTGCCGTTGCTGGCGTTCTCGAATTCGATGGACATTCCCTCGGGAATGATCCCGGCGGCCGAGTGCCCCAACTGCGTGACGGCACGCAGCAGCGCCGACTTCTCTGCATCACCAGCACCGGACGGGTATTTGCCCAGGCGCAGCGGCATGCCGTAGATCTCCAGCAACTCAGCCAGGTCGCGCACGGCGTAGTGCTTGAACAGGTACGGCCATGCCAACACGCGATGCAGGCCGCTGCGCGACACGTAGCCCGACTTGGCCTTGTGCACGTGCTGAATCCAGCCAAAGGGGAGCAGCGTCGACCCATCGGGCGAGTTGTCGCGCAAGCGGATCACGTTCTGGTCGTTCTGCGAGATCTGGAACCACGACTGCGGCCGGTGATGCAGCGTCTTTGGCAGCCAGCTCGCACCGAGTTGCTGCCACTCGATTTCCAGCATCGAGAAGCCATGCCCGATACCGTCGAGCATGTCCAGGATCATGTCTTCCTTGCCGGGGATGTCGCTGACAAGCTCCTGGACCATGGCCGCGTCGCGCTTTTCCCTGGCGCTCGGATTCTTGGGGGGCTCGACCGTCCACTCGATGTTAAGGACGGCGCGCTTGCGCTTGCTCATCTCCGAATAGATGTGCGCATCCCGCTCTTCCATGTCCAGGAACAGGTCCGTCTGCGCTTGCAGGCGTCCGCGCTCGGCTTCTTCCAGCAGGCGCGCGAGCTTGTACGGCGTCATGCCGCGCGCCGGGTGGTTGGCGTATTCGCGGTGCAGGTAGGTCAGCTCGGCGGTTTGCTGCTCGCGCAGCACTGCCTGCTGGATGGGGTTGCCATTGACGTCAACGATGGTTGCCATGATCGTTACCAGTTGCCGGCGAACGGCGAATCGCCGCTATGCTCGGATTGCGTTTCTGCGGTGGAGGAGTGACGGCTGGCGGCCGTGAACTCGAAGTGGCCATTGCCCCGCGTGCTGGCGATGTGCCAAAGCAGGTGCAAGGCGGTCAGACCGTCGTAGTGATGCCCTGATTGCGGCTCGGGCCAGGTGTCCAGCTCTGAAAGCAGCGCAGTCAGCTTGGCGTGCAACAGGATCATCGGCGCTACCCGGTCCGTGATGTACGGCTCCAGGGAGTCGATGCGAACTTCTGGCGCCACCGTGGCGGTGATACCCACCAGCGGCAGCGGCACACCCTTGAGCGCAGCGTTGATCATGAACGTCTGCCGCGAGTGCTCATAGGCGTTGTTGTTCTCGAACGCCCAGGCTCGACATTTGAACTCGCGCTGAGCGTCGATCAGGTCGGCTTCCAGTTTCGATATCACGCGGCGCTTGATTACGGCTTCCACCACGTGCAGCTTCATGTTCCACGTATCCAAGCCACCGACCAGGATGGCGGACGGGTCGGACGTTTCGCCCTTGCCCATCGACGGATCACAAGCCCCGTACATGATCCAGTGCTGCAGCCGCTGCACCCAGAACGTGATGTTCCCGAAGACCTTGTCTTCGTCGGAGCGCGGATCGCCCTGCATTTCGGTGGCGAAGGCGCGCGGCGAGGTGGCCCGCTGACGCATCAACCAGAACAGCGAACGCACGGTTGGCCAGGAAATCACCGCGCCTTCGTCCATGCCGGCCTTGTTCTCCAAGTAGAACTGGAAGGACGGCAGTTCTGTTTCGGCGACCACCTTGCCCTGTGCAAGGGCCTGCTCCACAAATGGCTTGTCGGCATTGCGCATGAGCTGCTCGCATTGCTCCCACAAGTCCATGTTCACCGGCAACTTGACGAGCGCGCGGAAGTGGTGGACCACGTGGCCGATGGTCTTCTTGGCCCGCGAGATCGGATCGTCTTTGTCCAGGATCGTGCCCACGCCCAGGTACTTGACCGTACCGTCAGGCGGCCCGAGGTAGTCGATGGCCTTGGTCAGCCAGGTCCAGCGGTTCTCGCGCTCAGTCGGGCTCTTTGCCTCGGCGTCGGTAATCAGATCATCGCCAAATAGCACCTTGGGGCGAGACGCCCCGTGGAACGTGCCCCGGATCGCCTGCTCAGCGCCGAACGGCTCGAACTTAACGCCCGTGCGCGTGACGATTTCGCCAACCTTCCAGGTGCTACCCTTGCCGCACACCTCGGGGAAGTCAACCGCCAGCACTGAGTTGGCGATGTGCTCAGTCTTGATGACTTCCAGCAGCTTGGTAGGCAGCTTGGTCTCCGCGCCCAACAAGATGCCGTAGTCGATGAACGGTGGAGGCGGGCCTTGCCAGCCCACCTCCTTGCGCACCTCTTCGCGCTGCAGGAGCCCCTGCACCGAAATCCACACCGGGCCAACCTTGGTCAACAGTGACGATTTGGCCTCGCCCCGTGGCGCGATCCACCATTCCTTAACGCCGCCGGCCTGGCGCAGCAACTGCGGGAACCGCGTGCAGAACTGTCCCTGGAACATCGACGGCTCGCCGCGAATGTGATGCGGGAAGTAGGTGTAGGCGAAGAACTGGAAATCGCCGTCGACCAGGACGCGGCGGCGGCGCTCAGCAATCGCGGCCGGACTTGTGTCCAGGCCGCTTTGGTATGCCTCGATGTCACGTCGCAGCTGAGCACCGAGCTTCTGGAGTTCTTCCAGGAACTCCTTTTCTGTGACTTGCGTATCAGCCATAGTCGCGGGCCAGCTCGCGGCCGAAGCCGTCGAGCATCTGTGCAAACACTCCGATCAGGTCGGCGTGGTGTTCCTTAACGTAGGCGGCCAGGCGCTGCAGCACGTCCATGGCCGTGGCCAGCTCGGACGTCTCGGGCAGGATGCGCTTGGATGCGGCGATGGTCTTGTTGTACGCATCGGCCAGGCTGGCCAGGAGCTGGACCTTGTCGGCCGGCTTCAGCTCCTTGTCGGTCTGCAGAGCCTCCATCGACGCCTGGTACTGCAGGACGAGACCAGCCAGCATCTGGCGCGCAATATCTTCGATGGTGCCGCCGGCCATGAGCTGCGCAGCCTGCGCCTTGTCCCAGTCGTCGCCGTTGGCCTTTGCGTCGGCCTTCCAGCGACGGGCCGTGCTGATTGGCACGCCGGCGGAGACGGCCGCCAGCTCCAACGACAGACGCTGGAACACGAACGCGCTGCGGACCTTGTCCCGCACTGCCTGGTCGTACGCCATTACAGGCCCAGCTTGCGCTTGGCGAACTCGACGCCGAGAGCGGTTAGCACTGCCGTGAAGCCGCCGGCAATGGCGCCCGTCTGAGCTGCTTTCACCTCGACGGCGCGCAGGCGTTTGTCCATGCTGTCCATGCGTTGGCCTTGGCTCTGTTGATTCACCAGCATCATGTCCAGCTTGCCCTCCATGCGGCCAAGCGCCTGGACCAGGTCTTTGTCGTCCATCAGATTCTCCGGGTGTGTTGGTCCAGGCGTGCCTGGCAGTTGATGCAATACCGGCAACCCGGTACTGCCAGGCGGCGGGCCTCGGGAATCTCCCGGCCGCAAAGGGGGTTCGTGCAGATTGGGGCGGACTCGCCCTTAGGGATACGCGACCGAACTGCCTCGACGGTCGCGTCGCGTTCCAGCTGTTCGACGCGGCTGGCCTCGTCCAGGGCTTTATTGCTTAACATCCAGCCCTTCCTCGTAGTCGATCAGCTTGTTGAGCTGTGCTTCCAGGTCTTTCGCTCCTGCCGCGTAGTCGATGTGATGACTCAGGACGCCGGCTTGAGTGATGGCCGCGGGGGCGAGATCGTCGTCTCCTGGAGCGGCACCGGCGGTTTCGGTCGCTTGAGCAGGTACGCTGGTGCCTTGGGCGTTGGCGGGCACTGAAGCACCGATGGCTGCGTTGTAGCTGCGCAGCCAGCCGCGAGTGAACACGCAAGCAGGAACAGGCACCGGCTGGGCAGCCGGCGCCGGACGGTAGACAGTCGTGACATGGGGCACCTGTGCATGAAGGTCGGCGGCCGTCTGCGCGTTGCCGCGCTCCTGGTCCACCAGTTGGCTGGTCAGCAGGTTGCCCAAGGCGACACGCTGGCCAAAGTTCTGCAGGGCCTTGTCCAACCCTGCGGCGGTAACGGTGGCCAGGCCTGTCTTGTACGTCGACATGGCCAGATCGCCGTTCTTGGTGGCTTCCTTGAACCCCAGGTGGTAACCCACGCCACCGCCAATCATGGCGATGACCAAGGCGATCAGCAGGATCAAGGGGGCGTTAAGTAGACGGTTGGGCATCGGGCTTGCCTTTGCTGGTGACGTAGCGCATCAGGACTGTGTAACCGCCCACGGCCGCCAAGTAGACGCCCCAGATCTCGGGCGTCAGGCGGTGGTCCCAGCCTTCGCGCAGGAACACCACCGTGGCGGCTGCGTTGGCGACGTTGGGCCACAGCTTGGTGTGGGAAAGCCGGCCGGTGCCGGCATCGGTCACCAGCTCGGCCAGGCGTTTGAGGATGTAGCGCAGCAGCCGGATCATTTCAGCGTGGCCAGCGCCAGGCGTACGCCTTCCTCTATGAGCGCAGCGCTGTAGGGCTGCATGCCGTTTTCGTGTCGGATGATTCCGCTCACGATGCAGCGCAGCGTGCCGCCGTCCGTCAGGTCGATGCGTGCGTCGGGGTGGACGGCCAGAGCCTGTGCCACTGCGGCGATGTACGACTCGGTGTCGTTTTCGTTGGGCGGCGCCCAGCGCGAAATCACCTCGCGCACCGTGTCGATACCTGGGCCACCGATGCCGGGCATGCCGGTCTTGCTGCGGTAGTTGAGCAACACGACCGCCATGGCACGGATGCCAAAGCGCGGCTCGGAGAACTGGCAAAAGTCCTTGTCCGTGCGCATGTGCGACGGAATCAGACCCTGCCAGTCGTCTTTCCAGCGGATGTTGCCGGGGTTGTTGTTGCGAATGCCTCGGGGTTGCACGGTCTACGCTCCAAACAGTCAACGCCGAACGCCGGCGCAACGGTACGGGGGCAGTCTCGCGCGTGCGTGTCGGAGCCTGGAGCAGGACACATGTCAGGGAGCACCAAAGACAAAGCCCCGCGCTTGGCGGGGCTTGTTGTCGGGGAAGGTACAGAACGCCGGGTCAGTTTGATGCGTCGCGCCAGGCGCGAATCTGTGTGCGCGCGTCTCGGATGCGTGCGGCCAGCACCGGACGAGGAATGTCGGAAAGATCGGCTTGGGTGAACTGGACGGCGATAAAGCAGAAGCCCCGCGTTTGATCGCGGCGATACATCGCCCACTCATAGCCGCCTGAAATCGGGCGCTTCTCGTTTGCGACCGACTTTCCGCGCCTCGCAACATACGTGGTCATAGCGGGCTCGTCGTCCTGGTACTTATCGCGTGATGTCGGTTGCTGCATAGGGCCTCCCGAAATTTCGGCCTATTGTGCCACTTACCGTTAAAACAACACATTCTGTGCGCTGGACGCCGGACCACTTCTATCGGTCTCGTTCAGGATGCGCCAGATCTGGCGGTCACTCTTGCGAAAGCGCGGCGCCATCTGGGCTACGGCGCGCATGGCAGCCATGCGTTCGACCTGCGTCAGTCGGTCGAACTCCGCGCGGATCTCCCGGTTGCGCAGCTCGCGCAGCGCCTCGGAACAGTTGGCGAAGTACAGTTCCTGGCCGCCGAACTTGCCGACAAGCTGCAGGGCCGCTTCATCTCCGATCACATCGGCAACCAGGCGGAACTGCTTTTCGCCTGCAGCGCTCTTGCGCACAGGCACGCGGTAGGTTGAACCGCCGAACGTCTCGACAAGCTGCAGCGCAGCGGCGGCGCCAACGGCGTCGACCACCTGGTGAATCACGCGGGGCAGCAGGCCCTGGACGCTTTCAAGCTGCATGCATCACCCGTTTCGGTTGGCGCTCATCTGGAGCGCGGCGGTCAGGCGCCAGAGCTGATCGCGGTCGCACCACTCCAGCTTGTCGACGTTAAACATGCGCTTGGCCATCGCCTCGGCGTAGGCCCACGGCTTGCCGCTGTCGGCCAGCAGCGCCTCGATCTTGCCGACCAGACGCGCACGGTCGCCACCGATGCGCGGCTTGCGGCCGGTCTGCTTGGTTGGCTTGAAGCCCGAGCGCTGCAGGTGCGCCAGCACCTTGGTGGCGCCCGCGTCGTCCAGGTCTTTGGACGACTGCACGCCACCGACCGACTGCAGCATGGCGCGGTAGGTATCCTCATCCATGCCGAGCTGCTTCCGGGCGATGTGGATCTTGGCCAGGTTGGCGCGCGATGCCATGGTCAGGCCGCTTTCTCAATGGGAGACGGATAGCCCAGGCTCAAAACCTCCACTTCAACGCAGGTCTTGCCGAAGTGGCGCAGCATCGTTTTGGCCGAAGGCCAGAACGGCAAGTACGACGTGTGGG